>NZ_JAFCMC010000003.1:0-369333 GCF_018130085.1 Bradyrhizobium sp. AUGA SZCCT0169
TTTTTTTGAAGCTGAGCTTCTCGGCATGCACGAAGTCCCACACCGAGTGGTAGTCGACCTTCAGGCCGCGTCCGGCAAGCTCGGCAACGAGCCCCCGTATGGTGAAATCGCCGTCTTTGATCCGTTGCGACAGCCAAACCGCATGGTCTCCCGAAACCGCCTTCGGCTTATGACCACCCATCTGGCCCGGAGCAACGCTGCCAGTATCCTCGACCCGCCGCATCCAACCGATCGCTGTGCTGATCGCGACCCCAAACTGCTTGGCCGCCTGATTGCGGGACATCCCGCCCTCGATCGCGGACACGACACGCTTGCGAAGATCCAGAGAATAAGGTTTGCCCATCCATGCTGGCCTCCGTCCAGCCAGCATGGTGAATCAGAAACCTACTGATTTGGGAATCCCAAATCGATTCAACCTAACTCCATCCCGCTTTAGTTAGCAGGGAACGGTTGTTAGCGGCGCAAGCTGCCTTGGGTCACGGGCGTTCACGAGAATGCTCGGCGCAAACGGGTGCAAGCGGCGAAGGAGTTCGACTCGGATCCTGTGCAGGCACTTGCTGCTGCGGCCAGATGAGGCCCGATCGGGAGATCGATGACCGCTCCAATCGCTCTCCTCCGATCTTGCCGCCGCGCATGCGATAGCCCTGGCGAGCGCGCCGCGCACCTGGAAGCGGGGGCTGTTGCGGCAGTGCCGAACGGATCTGTCGAGTACCGAAGCACAGATCACCTACCTCAAGGGCGGAGGCGGTTCGGCTTGTAGTTGCGATTTAGTCATGGTTGTGAAGAAGAAGTATTGGTATGTCGTCGTCAGTTTGACCCAGCTGCCCATACCGATACCAGGATTATTTACAAACACGCCGTTCTGGTAGAGGTACGGAGCTGACGTGTTTCTCCACCAGTCACCTCCAAAGTTGGCGATCAGATTTGCGCTTTCGCTATCGGTGCGCAGCTGTGCCATCGAGAACACCCCGTCGACTGTTCCGGGATCATACGATCCCCTTGGTTCCATCCAGAAGTGATCATTGTAGCCGGATGGCGGCGAGTCCATTCTCACGCTTCCGTCAGACTGAACGTCGAGACCCATTGCCGAAAAGGAGTTGTTGGCGAAATCGGCCACGTAGTGATGGCCACCGATGGAATTCGTGGCTTGATCCTGTACAAGTTGCCAGCCGCCACTCTTCAAGTGCACAAAGACGCGATAGTCCTTCATATAAATGTTGGCAGCAACGTTCGAAGAACCGGCTTGCGGATAAATCTGTCCCCAACCTGTCAGTGAGGAAAATTCGGAAGGCGGGGCGCCGTTTCCCGTGGCAGCCGGGCCACCCGCATACCACGAGAAATAGGTCTTCACTCCGCGTGGATATATTCCGGTGTTGTATCCGGAATTTTGCGAAACGACACAATCGATAGACAAAGACGTGCAGGGGGTCGGAGCGGATCGTGACGCCACATTCCCCGCTTGCACGGCCTGACGAACCGAATACCCCGCCGGAGGTGCCATCGCCTCGGCACTCGCCGATGAGGCGAGGGCTTCCAGGAGCATTAGAGCCGTGAGTGGAGCGGTCAGATACTTTTTCATGTCTCGAACAGGCCGATGAGACATCAGCGGCCAGGCTGCGGTTCAGGTAGCTCTTCGGCTTCCCAATGCTGCGATCCGCGACCAGCGGTCATCGCGATGGGCGAGTAAGGCGATCTGAAGTTACGTCCGGTGACGGCTTCAGGTTGAGCCAGCACGACAAACATACTGACGATCAGGTACGAGAACGCCAACGTTTCCCTGTTGAAGCTGTCATCGAACAATGCAACCAGCGTCACGCCGGCAAACATGGCAAGCCAGAAGTGCAGAGTTCCAACTTCTGCTGATTGTCTGCCATAGGAGACGACAAGCCGCTGCCGGTCTGACATTGCGGCCACCGGGAGACTGAACCAAAACACGGCAAAGGAGATCAGGCCGACCACGCCCGTCTCGAAGAATGTTTCCACGAACTGACTGTGCGCCAGGAGGGAAAACGGGCTGTATAACACCACTTGACCGGGACCATATCCGATCATCGGTCGTTCCAATGCGAGCATGGATAGTTCGTACCAGTGGTGGATGCGCCAATGGAATGAGGTCGGCGCCGTGCGCCAATCCCACACCTTATAATCCCCGCTCAGAATATAATCCGGAACCGATCTCAGCTCCGAAAACGATTCTCCAAATGGAGATATCCACATGACGGCAGCAAATGCTGCGGCGAACGCTGGCAGGAGAGAAGGTCTCTGAGCAAGAAGGAATATACCGAAGGTCACTCCCAGTAGCGCGACCCCGGTTCTCGAAGCAGCAAGGATCAGGGCGACGAGAAAGAACAGGTACACCACAATGTGGAAGTGTCTAACGGGAAGGCGCAGTTTTCGACGCGATAGCTCGCAAATGCAAAAGGTCAGCACTAGTTCCAGGCTGAAGGATACGGGGTGCGCAGAAAGCCCCGCTACACGCGCAACCTTGTCGTATGGCGAGGCGAGCTCGGCATGACCGGTCAGATGCTGGCCTAGTCCGATCGCGGACATCAGAAACAGCAAAGAAATAAAAACGCGATGGACGTTCAGGCAAAAAGATGGAGATCGATAGACAGCAGAAACCAGTATCACAAACATGAAGAGATATGTGTACCTCAGGATCTCGTACGAGGCGGCATATTGGTCGAAAATGCTCCCGGCTTCAAAGGCGTTGACGACAAACGACAGTCCGCAAGCGACGGCAAAGGCCGACAAGCACATCAACAGGGTGAACAGTCTCCTGTGTATTCGGACACCTCGAATGTGCCAAGCGACAACAAGGCCGACCACGATAGCGGTGACCGAAAGAGTCGATGAGAGATTGACATTGTACAGGCGATCGACCCCATTCGAGAATGATCTCAAAAAGGTAAAGCCTAGAAAAAATACCAGGAGCGCATTCATTTTGAGCGGCGCCTTGGTTCGGCCGGCGGGCAGAATTCGGCCAGATTGTTGGAACGGCATCGCGCTCGCTGCTCGTGATCCCAAAGCAGTGCCGTCATGGCGGCTTTGCCGCCGCGTCGCGCGCGCGACCCGCTAGGCCGTGCGAGGCGGTACCGTCCGAGACCGCACATGCGGGCCCCCTCTGCGTGGCTCGATCGCTCTACGATAGCATCCGAAGGTTCGCTCGGCGACAGAACTCCAGTCTTCCCGTTCGGCCAACCAGCTGCGCGTTTTCTCGCGGAGTTCCGACGGCCACGGATTGCGTGCAAACGACGCCAGACGTTCGGCGAGCGCCGATACGTCTCCCAAATGAAAGTAGTGCACGTCATCCAATCTAATCTCCAAATGAGCGGGAATGTCACTCGCGACAACCGGCAGACCGAAGCTCAGGGCTTCCATCAATGCGATCGGCAAACCTTCGTGCGAAGATGGCAAGACAAAAAGACCGGCATGGGCGTATAGCTCCTGCAGGGCGAGGCCGCACTGGAAGCCGGTCATGACCACCCCATTGGTCGCCTCAGCGCGCGCGGCCACCATTGCCGCATAGGCGTCGGCATGCTCGGTACTCCCGACCAGCACGAGCTTCCATCCGTCGAGCCGGGCATCGGCAAAGGCCTGAATCAGGTCCATGTGCCGTTTCTCCGGTACCAGCCGGCCCACCATCAACACGTACCGTCCCGGCGCGAGCCCGAATTTCTGAAGTGCCGAAGTGCTGCTTGGCACTTCCGGCAAGGCGATGCCGTTCGGAATAAGGACCGAACTCAGGCCGTATTTTTCCCGTACCAGCTTCCGAATCGTCCGGGAGATCACGATGCGGCCATTGGAAAACCGCATGCCCCAGGCCTCGCCGGCTTGCAGAGCCAGCCTGGCCAATGCGCCCCACTTCTCACGTTCGTAATCCGGGCCGTGGTGCGTCACCACAACATGCAGTCCCAGCAACCGCGCGAGCGGCACCATCAAGGCCGGCCCGATGGCCTGGATGTGCAGTACGTCCGGCCGCTGCCATGCTGCCACCAGCACTCCGAGAAACGAATGAACGATCGTCTCGAGACCTGAAATCTTCGGACACCACACCCGCATGTAGCGTACCCCGTGCCACTCATCGCCCCGGTCAGGCGGCATATACGAAGAACGAACGATCACCTCGATATCGCAACCCAGTTCCTTGAGGCGGGGGCACAGTTGTTCTGCGTGAGTTTCCACTCCTCCCTGCACATTGGGGAATCCACGTAAGCCAAGCATCATCACCCGCAGCACCAGATGTTCCGCACTCACTACGCCCTCCTACTATTCGTCAGTAGCTCGTGAACTCCTTGAGTGGGTATCGAGCGCCGACAAAGTCTCTCCCGTGCACCAGTGAGTGGTAGACGGCCATCAGTTCGGCGTTATGCTTCTCGAGAGAGAAGTCCCGTTCCGCTCGGGTCCTTCCAGCAGCTCCCATGTGCGCGCGACGATCCGCGTCGCTCATAAGGCACTCGAGGTGGATGCGGAGCTCGTCTGAGTTTCCGGGCCCAAACAGAAATCCCGTCACGCGATCGTCCACGAGCTCCGGAATGCCGCCAATGCGGGTCGCGATGACCGCCTTGCCATGCGCCATCGCTTCCAGCACGGACATTGGGCAGTTCTCGCACCACTCGGATGGCACAACCACCACAGATGCCTCAGCGATTGTCGTGCTCAACGCCTCCCCGGACAGCTGGCCGACAAACTGCACATTCCGGGAAAATTGGGACTTCAAATCATCGGTTAGCGGCCCCGTGCCAGCAATGACGAGTGGCCATCGACATCCGGCAGCCTCATGGGCGCGCAGCAGGGTCTCCGCACCCTTGCCTGGTGCAAGCCGGCCGCAGTAAAGCACGAAACCTTTGTCCCGGCCGCTCGGTGAAATGTTCGTGACGTCCACGCCGTTGTAGAGCAGCGCCACCCGATCTGCTGAGAATCGACGTAACACCGACTCCTGCATGAACCGGCTCGGAGCGATAAAGCGATCCACCTTCTCGTAGCTTCCCAGCCAGCGTTGCGTCACCGCTTCCAGGTAGAGCGCTGCGCTCTGTGCTATCGAGCCGTCAGAACAACGATGGGTCAGCACATGGTGGAAATCGCCGCCGAGACATAACGAACACAATTGGCCTTCCCGCGCACGGCTGTGCACCGGACAGACCGGCTTCGTATCGTGCAGCGTCAGTACAACGGGCATTCCCCGCGACTTGGCGACGCCGATGATCGATGGTGTCAGCTGATGATAGATGTTGTGACAGTGCATCAGGTCTGGTCGCGTTTCATCGATCAGCGACGCGAGTTTGCTGACGGCCTCGCGGGAGTGGATCAACGAAATCGCGCCCTTTATCTTGGCAAGGTAACCACCGCTCCGATATTCCTGTCTGGACACAAAATGCGTGCTGTACGGCGATTGGATATTTCGCTCGTGCTGCATCGCGAAGTCGATAACGTCGGTCCCGATGTTCGTCAGGAATTCTCGTTCCTGAAACAACACGGTCTCAGCGCCACCGTTGTTGAAAAGATACTTATTAGCGATCAGTACTTTCATAGGGGCCATTTCATCGACACTCACATCACAAAACGCGGCATCGCTCGCGGCCCTGCGTTTGGTGTCAGACAGCAAGATGCTATCTGAAAGATGTCTGATGGAGACGGCGAATTCTGAGGTACCTACAAGTGAGTAGCGGTACAGGGTTGCGTGGACGAAGCAGTTCGTTGATAAATGTCGGAGTTCCTCTTCTTTCGTTTTCTGCCTTCGCATGCATAGCCGTTCATCGCGCTAACGACGGGCATTTTGAAGATGGGCATTGGCAGGCCGCGTGTAGAAATAAACGGACACCATAGTTGTGCGGCCGATTCCTGTGCGAGTGGTGAGCCCGGGGGGCGCTTGGAATGAAGCAGCTTCTGAAGAGAAGCTTATTCGAAGCGGCTAGTTGGTCCGGATTGACGCCAGCTCTCCGCAGGATGTTTGCCGGAAGGGCGGCCATCCTGATGTTCCATGAGATTCAGCGAGACCATCGCTCGGAATTGATGACCGGCACTTCAGTTGAGCTTTTTGAGTATTTGCTCAAGTGGCTACGCCAGGAAGGATGGGAGATCGTCGATCTCGAAACATGTCTCGAGCGACTGGCCACGGATCCTCGACCGCGGCGCTATGCGGTGCTTACCTTTGACGACGGCTACCGAGACAACGTCTCCACTGCGGTTCCCATCCTCGAGCGAAACAACGCGCCATTCATGGTGTACGTTCCGACCGGCGCCCCGACGCGGACGCTGCAGCCATGGTGGTTGGGCTTACGCGAATTGTTTCGCTCGAGAGACACGGTTACGATCGACGCGATGGGCATCCGGTTCAGCTGTCCCGATTTTGAGAAGAAGGCATCGGCCCTGAGGAAAGTAGGCGAGTGGGTTCACGAAGATTACCACCGAGCCGCAATGCTCGTCCCAACATTCAGCAAGGCAGGTTTATCATTATCGGCGCTGAACGATGCCTATTTCCTGGATGAAGACGAGCTTCAGAGCCTGGCGCAGCACCCTCTCGCGTCAATTGGCGGGCACACGGATTCGCATCCGGCACTGGCGTGCCTGGATGTCCTTTCAGCACGCTCCGAAATGATAGCTAACCGCAACTACCTGGAGAAGTTACTTCAGCGCCCCGTTCAGCACTTGGCTTATCCTTACGGCACCGCCGGAGCATGTGGTCCCCGCGAAGAACACCTGGCAAAGGAAGCAGGCTTTTCGACCGCAGTGACGACGCGGCATGGGCACGTATCCGATTGCAAGCCGAATCATTTTGGACTTCCTCGCATCGGTGTCGGGGGACAGTCTGATACGAGAGCCGCGTTCGAGGCTCGAATGAACGGTGTTCAGTCCGCGGTCCAGATGCTGCTGGGTCGTACTTAGCAACGGTTATGGATCTGGTGGTGCCGAATAGCCGCTTGCGCGAAACGCATCGGATGGAGGTTGAAGTAGCTCGGTTGACGTCGAAAGCGGACTATCGGACGTTTCCCGGGCGAACGGGTGAAGCGCCAGTTCGAGTCATCGCATCCCAAGCGGCCGCGCGCTGGCTGGCCGAACCCATTCTGGCCGCTAGGATCGCAATCTGGCGTCGCACAACGACCAGAAGGGCTCGCGCAGGACTATTTCTGGAGACTGGCCACGCGACGTGCTCAGGAACCTCGCGCACGATTGCACGAGCATCTCCCGGACCGCGCGCCGGCATCCAAGCAAGTCCGAGCAGCAGGGCGCTCAGCGCGATCTTGCGCTATCGGCAATTCCTGCAATCCACTGGTGGAAGCCGGACCCTGGCGGGCAGGTCACGAAATTGTAGCCTCTTTTTGGGTCCGCCTTCAGCCGGTCCAGTGCAGCGAGCTCCTTGACCTCCGTAACTGCCCCATCGGCGGTAATCGAAAAGACTGGAAATCCGAGCTCATCGAGCACGAACCTCGTGGTAGCGTGGCTCCGGTCCTGGCCATGATCTTCGAAAATGACCAACGTGTCGCGCTTCAGTGCTCGGTGGGCGCCCTTTAGCGCCGAGATCTCGGCGCCCTCGACATCTAGCTTGACGATGATCCGATCGCTGTCCGTCAGCTGCAGTTGCCGTGCCAACGCATCAACCGATGTTGATATGACCGCTTCGAGGTGTGTTGAATTGCTGCTCTGCGACTCCGCAATGTGTCGGGCGGCATGGGGGCCGTTGGTAAAGAAGAGCAGCTTTTGTCCGTCGTTCTCGCACAATGCCCTGCAGTAGACCGCGAAGCGCCGATCATTGGCGATACAGTTCTGCTGAAGAATAGCGAGCGTCTCCCGTGAGGCCTCGACGGCCACCGCGCGTTTACGGCCCAGCATTTCCGACGTGACTAGAACGGACCAGTATCCGATATTGGCGCCGCAATCAAAGAACACATAGTCGACATCCTTCAGCCGTAGCAGAAACTTCCCTATCTCCGGTTCGTACTCGGTGTCGGGCTGGCGGATGAACGAATTCCAGTAAGCGTCGTCCAGCCGAAAGAACAGGCGACTGCCGTCCGCGAAATGGACGCAAGACAGCTGGGAGTTCAGAAGGGGTCGGAGCGCCTGCATGGCGACCCCAATGCCGCGCCCGGTGATCCGCCCAATGGCGGTGTCGAGAAGTCTCACCAGCCCCATCGAGAGCCGGCTTCCTGAAACCTCGTAATCGAATGCGCCTCGATCCATCTTCATGCGACGATGCGTGTTGCACGCCTCCCGATAGTGATAAGCATCGTGGTGGGGGTGAGATCGATCCCCTCCGCCGCGTAGATGTGGGCCGCCATCCATGCCCGGTTCGCGACCCATACGACGACGAGAACGACCGCGGTTCCCCAAATCCCGAACATCCAGGTCGCGCCGATCATGGCCGCGACCCCCAGTACGGAAGTGGTAACCATGATGTTCATCGCGGCACGCTGGTGCCCGGTCATGTTCAGTGCGACACTGCCGACACCGAAGTATGTCGACGCCAGCATGCCGATCGCCAGGACCATCAGGACTCCGTGGGCGCGGACGAAATGCTGTCCAAAGGCCATCAGCACGATGTCGCCGACCAGAGCCAATGCCACGACGCATCCAAGGACGCCGATAAAGGCAGCCAGTGTCCCACCTGACATGATGCGTGTGATCTCCGTGCGACGACCCTCGTCGAATAGTCGTGCGATGAGAGGTGCCGCGGGGATACAGAAGGTCACCAGGAAGAAATCGAGAAGGAGCGCAATCCGGTTGGCGGCGTAATAAAGTCCGCCGGCTTCCGGACCGACGATGACCGAGACAATGACGATGTCAATTGTAGCGAACAGCATGCTGGCAATGCTGGTCACCCAGAACGGTCCGGAAGTGGAGATGACGTTGGCAAAGCTGTCCTTCGATCGCCTCATCGCCGTGGTGAACAGCCTATGTCCTTGAGCGAGACGTCGCAGGTGAACTTGCTGAATGGCGATCAGCACGATCAGGATGCCGGTTGCGATCACGAAAACATTTGCCGCCGTCACCGGATGTCCATATACGACAAAAAAGGCGCCACCGAACAATATGATGAACAATCGCCACAGCACATCCTTCGGCATGAGTGCGAGGTTGACGGAACCGAGCGCGCGACCCACGGAGCTCTGCATTTCGATCAATGCCAATGGCACTATCAAGAGCAGGCTCGCGGCGTACTCCCAGCGTCCGAATACTCCCCCCCGGCCGCGAGCGGCGACGAATATGAGCAGAGCGATCGCTGTCGCCGCAATGCTGCCCAAACATGCCACACGAACCCGTTTGGCAACGATCGAGCCGATCGCCGTATAGTCCTTTCGCGTCGCGAGACTTGGTACTTCCCGCAAAACGAGAAGTTGCTGGCCGACGAGGCCAATCGTCGAGGCGATAAATCCGAAGGTCATCAGCGATACGAGGACGCCATACTCCTCGATGCTCATCATCCGGGCAAAGCAGACGCCAAAGGCGAATGTGACGACTGCGCCGGAGCAACGATAAGCGAAAGCCAGGACAGACTTCCAGAAGAGGGATCCGAACATCCAAGGCCCTCGCATTCACTTCATTGAACTGTACAAAGCAAAATTGCCATGTACGTTTATTGTCTTGTACAGCTTCGTGCTGCGCCGAGGGCGTGCTCCACCACATCAGTCCTTGGGCGCAGCTCCGCCCGCTGAAACGGGCAGGAGCCAAGGAGATCTGCCGTTGTGAACATCGGGAAAAACCAAACGATGAAAATAAAGAGTGAGTCTGTTATATCGAGGACGGCCTATCGAGTATATTCGTGCTGTCGCATCGAGCCCCGACCCTTTTGGATTACCCCTTCCGGTTCGTGCCGAAGGAGGTAGGCTGACGCGTCGTTACTTTGGACGACCCTTGCTGTCACCGCTGTGCCCGAGCCCGTGACGTCGTGATCCTCCTTCGCTCGATTATGCGTCTGGGCCACGCCTGATCCCGCCGCCGTGCTCTGATAACACACCGGGCTCGTCCTTCGGGTTCGGGAGTCGAACGGTTGATAAGGCCGCGGATGCATAGTTCTGTTTGGCGAGGGCCGCGTCACCCTGTTGAAGAACCACCACAGGCAGGGGGGCGCCACCGCTGGTGCGGATGCCTCGGTCTGACAGATCGCGCATCACTCCGATGGCGATGCCAAGAAGCAACCCGCCAACGATCGACATTCCAAGCACAATCCCCACTTTCGGCGAACTGGCCGCCAGGGGACGGGACGCTTCGATGAGCAGATACACTTGTAACGTCGGCGAGGATTGCTGCTGCGCCTCCATGTGCCGCAGCACACGAAGAAAATTATCATAAGCCGTTGCGGTGGATTCCGCGGCGGCTTCAAGCTCGGAGAGATCACCTTGCAATTTCCCCGTCGATTGCGATGGGGATGTTCCTGGAACGACAGGCTCTGCGGATCCGGCGATGTTGGTCCCGTTCTTACGATAGTTCACCAGAGCGTTCTGGGCAGCGGATGCCTGGCTGCCTAGTTCGTTTATCTGATCCTTGACCCATTTCGCGCTTCGCAACGACGATTTGATCTTTGCGTCCAGTTGAGACGCTATATGCGTCTCGGCAACGGTGTTCAGTATCTGAGCCGCGCGCTCTGGGTCGATGGAGTCGAAGGCAATCTCGATAATGTACGTGGTGCCGACGCGCTTGGCCGAAAGCTTGCGATCGAACGATTCCATGGCGCGACGCATTGCGCTGGACTCTGTTTCTGGCTTGCCGAGCAGCCGGGATACCGACCCGATCATACGGCGCACGACTCCCCCGGAAAATTCCGGATCGTCTGCTAAACGGAGCTTCCGTATCACAGCACGCGCGAGACCCTCAGAGTTTATGATTGCGATCTGGCCTTCCACCATCGTTGACGCGGACGCAGCGTCTCCTGGAGCCGCTTTCGCATCTACGACAAGTTTCGCGGTGGCAGTATACGTCGGTACTGCGGCGATGAGGTAGAGTACAGCAGCGCCAATCGTTACAAGGGCCGTGAGCAACAGGATCGAGAGGTGCCGCCGTATGAAGGCCAGCCCGTCTGTCAGGGACTCTACTGGAGAACGAAAATCAGGCGGCGTAGTGTCCTGAGTAACGGGAGTGTCAGTTCTAAAACCCTGCAGCATTGTCCTGTACCAGTCCTATTAGTTGCACTACTGAGGCTTCGCACATCAACGAGTATGGGACGCAAACGGAGTTCCCCAACTCCGATGCTCCCCTGCGGTTTAACGAATAGGCAAATAGCGGTTCGCTACCGCAGTCGGGGTCGCGCTAGAAAGCGTTCCAATACACCTTTCTGGAAAAGAAGGTCATGACCAGGATTTTGAGATCGAGAAGAGGTGACCAGTTGTCGATGTAGTACAGATCATGCTCCACGCGGCGCTGCATCTTCTCGAGGGTATCGATCTCGCCGCGGTACCCGTTGACCTGAGCCCAGCCCGTAATGCCAGGCTTGACGTTGTGGCGGCGTGAGAAAGACGAAATCAGTTCAGCGAACACTTCGTTTTGCGAGGTTGCGTGTGGGCGGGGCCCGACGAGCGACATGTCTCCGATCAGGACATTGAACAACTGCGGAAGTTCGTCGACGTTGGTATGGCGCATGAGGCGTCCCAGACGAGTCACGCGCGGATCGTGTCTGGTGACAGGTTTGAAATTGTCGCCTTCCTCCATCACGGTCATTGATCGGAACTTCAGTACGCGAATGGCCTCGTTGTTGTAGCCATGCCGAGTCTGGCGAAAGAGCACCGGCCCGGGGGAGTCGACCTTGATTGCGATCGCAACGATGACGAAGAGGGGGCTAACCATGATAAGCCCGGCGATTGCAGCGACGACGTCGAATGCTCGCTTTATTGCCCGGTTGAAAGGAGCGAGGGGACACTGGAAGATCCGCATCGTCACCATGTCGCCGAACGGAGTGATCCGCGACACGGCCATCAGATCGATGGATCCAACGGGGAGAACGTGGACGTCAACTGGGAGGTCTGACAGGGCGCTGGCGAGCGCGAGAGCAGACGGAACATCCGCTTCCGAAGGCAAAATCACAATGTCATCTGCTCGGAGGGGCCGGCAGCTTGCGACAAGTTGGCGCGCATCAGGTAGCGCTCGGACCGCGCTGGGAGACGCCGGTCTCGAGGCGTCGGCGCGTACCGTCGGAAAATCGAACGAGTGGATCGTTCGAATTCCGGTCTCCATTGCCCGAACGGAAAACTTCAGGCAGTGCCCTTGGTCTCCAATCAGGATGATGCGCCTGGCGTCGATCAGCCCCGTTGCAATTGCGCGGCGCAGTAATGCGAACCCCACTGCCCGCGTGCCAAGTACCGTGAGGAGGACACTCACAGCTTGGGCTATGATGGTCGCGCGCGAGTAGCCGTCTGAGACTTTGAGAAGGAACAATGTCGAGATGAAGAAGGCGAATACGAACAAGACCGCGCTGGCTCCGCTCCATAGGAAGACGTGCCGGGTCTGCGTCTGGATCCGCGAATACTGCCGTAGCCCCATGGAAACGAGCAACTGCAATGCGGAGATCAGAAGGGATTCCTGAATGTACTTGGCGGCGTCCGGCGGGCTCAGGAGGATTACCCGATGGTAGAGGACGGCTGCGGAATAGGCCGCGACGGTTACGAGCAGGAATTCGGTAGCTGCGGCCAATACCAACAGGACAGCCAATCGGTTCCTGCCGACGCGTGCCGGGACTGCCCTGCCGGCGTCGACCGAAGGTGCCGGCAACTCGGTAGAGGCCGGCAAATTGGTAAAGGAGGCATAACTCATTTGTACTCTGCCACCCAGTCACTCCGTGGCCAAATCAGTACCATCGGAGTCGCCGGTTCGAACTGGCAATAAATGGGTAGTGAGGGGTAACCACGATGGTCGATTGAGCTGCGGCAACGCAGGATTAGAATTGTCAGAAGCAATCCGCTCGCAACGCTCAGCACTGATCAACAGATCAATCGAACAGCGAAGGAGGCATTGAGCGGCCCGGCTCCAATGAGGCGAACAGGAACAGTACGTCTTGCGGATTGCTTCTTTGGCCGGTCGCTCGGACGATAGCGATGCAGGAGCGCTGCCTTCCATCGAGAGACTTGAACAACTTCACCCATCGACCACGTCCATGCAGGGAATTGCTACCATGCCGAATTCTGGACTGCGCAAGGTTTTCCATATCGATGTCTTTGGCGGCAACTTCGGCCGCAGCATCAAATGGGGCTTGGTGGCCGTCGGCCTGACGATTTTCGTCCCTCAAGCAAAGGCCGAATATCGGGTAAGCATTGGAGACGTGCTGGAGGTCTCGGTGGCGGGCGTGCCGGAGCTGCGGCATCGTGCTGCCGTTCAAATGGACGGGAACATTTCGTTGCCACTGGTCGGAATGCTCCCAGTCGTCGGCCTGCCCTTACCGCAGCTCCGGGCCAAGATTGGTGCCGCACTGGCGAGCAAGGTGTTTCGACTGCGCGAGGCCGTCATCGTGATAGACGCGGATCAAGTCACTACGATGGTGGCGGAATACAGACCGATATACGTAAATGGGGACGTGTCGAAGCCGGGCGAGTACCCTTACCGTCCGTCCATCACCGCGCGCCAGCTCGTTGCTGTGGCAGGCGGCTACGACATCATGCGTATCAGAATGAACAATCCGTATCTCGAGTCGGCGGATTTGAGAAGCGAGTACGGATCGCTTTGGACAGAACTCGCCAAAGAACAGGCGCGTATGTGGCGCATCAAGAATGAGCTTGGAGAGGCGACGCAGCTCAATCCAAGCATTCTGACGGACGTGCCGATAGCTCGATCGGCGATCTCGGAAATAGTCAATGCAGAAACGGAATATCTGAAAACGAAGCAGAGTGACTTTCAGCAGGAAAAGACGTTCCTTCAGGGCGGCGTCCGACGGGGAGACGACGAGATCCGCGTGCTCTCAGAGCAGCAGAAGAAAGAGGAAGAGGGACTTCACACAGACCTCGAAGAATTGCAAAAGGCGTCCGATCTTTATGGCAGGGGGTCCTTGACCAGCCCTCGCGTTACGGATGCGCGTCGCGCGGTCTTGCTGTCGTCAACCCGGAAGCTGCAGACCTCTGCGCAACTGCTGCAGGCCAAGAAGCAACAGGACGAGCTCACCAGAAGGCTGGCAAAGCTTGACGATCAGCGCAGGCTCGATCTGCTCCGTGAGCTGCAAGACACCAGCGTAAAGCTCAACCAGATTCGCGAGAAGTTGCAGAGCGTCGGCGAGAAGCTTCAGTACACTTCGATGGTGCGATCACAACTCGCGCGCGGAAGCGGTAACCAAACGGAGATTGCCATCATTAGAAAAGGCGACAAGGGCCAAGAGCGGATTATCGCAAGCGAAGATACCGAGTTGCAGCCGGGTGACGCAGTCGAGGTCACCTTGCGATATCATGACCGTCCTGACGCTTCTCCCCGAAGCCTGAGCAGTTCAAATATCCCGTCAGCGATAGGCCGGGTCGACGCGACCGGGAATGACCCGCTGCGCGTCGGGAGGAGGTGACGAGGGTTGCGGCAACGGCGTTCGTCTACGCCACGACACGTCTTGGCGCGGCTGCCGAAGCTTTCTCGCAGAAACAGTTATTGCGGTCCGGGTCTGGAGAGCGCAGCCGGCGCGCCCAGGCAGGCATTGCACGGAAGCCGGTTGGACGAACACGGAAAGTGGCCGAAATGATCTTGCTGACAGGCGGCGCTGGCTACATAGGGTCTCATGTCTGTATCGCCTTGATGGAGGCCGGGCTTGACGTCGTCGCAGTCGACAATCTCTCCAACAGCAACGAGGCCTCTCTCCAACGGGTGCAATCCATCTGCGGGCGGTCGCTCGTCTTCCGGCACGCTGACATCCGGAATGAAGAGGCCATCTACGAAATCCTTCGGTCCTGCGGGGTGACTGCGGTCATTCATCTTGCGGGGCTGAAAGCCGTGGGCGATTCCAACGTTCGGCCAATGACGTATTACGAGAACAACGTCTTGGGAACGATGCGGCTCGTGTCGGCCATGAAACGGGCAAACGTGAAGTCGCTCGTCTTCAGTTCGTCCGCAACCGTTTACGGCATACCCAGCTATCTGCCGCTCGACGAGAAGCACCCGCTCGGACCGACAAATCCGTACGGCCGCACGAAGTTCTTTATCGAGGAAATGCTGAGGGATCTTTACAGCTCCGACGACGAGTGGCGGATTGGTATCCTGCGGTACTTCAATCCGGTTGGCGCGCACGAAAGCGGACTCATCGGAGAAGACCCGCTGGGCGTTCCGAGCAACCTGTTGCCGTTTGTGGCGCAAGTGGCGATTGGAAAGCGAGAAAAGCTGCTCGTTTGGGGAAACGACTATGACACTCCGGACGGCACCGGTATCCGCGACTTCATCCATGTCGTCGACCTTGCATCCGGTCACCTCAGTGTCTTGCGCCATCTGAAACGGTCAGGGGTGCTCACGGTCAACCTTGGAACGGGCAGCGGCAGCAGCGTTCTGGAAGTCATTCGAACATTTGAGGCGGTGAGCGGCAGGTCGATTCGGTATGAAATCGGCGCGCGCCGGGCAGGGGATGTCGCCATCTGTTACGCCGACCCCACGTTTGTGAAGGAGGAGTTGGGTTGGAAATCGGCGCGATCGTTGGAGCAAATGTGCGCGGACCATTGGCGTTGGCAATTGCAGAACCCCAACGGCTATCGTGGTATCGAGCTTAACGTCCAGGAGCGGTCCAGGCATGCCGACCGGCACCGCCCGAGCGTCCGCTCCAGGGGGGTGAGCAAGCACCGCATGGTCCGACCGCATGAGCGGGCTTGAGGACGAGTTGCGGCAGCGCGCACGCCGCCCATCAGAGGTAGCCCGTTAAGACCCGAAATCTCCATACCTGGCAGCGTAACTTGCAGATAAAACGGTGACGGTAGGGACAAACGATGCCGCATTATCGTGTCTACGTTTCGGACGAACACGGCCGGTTGGTGGCCGTGGTCAACTTTGACTGCGCTGACGACGATGCCGCGAAAGAGCGCGCCAAGCAGTTGGTGAACGGCCACGAGGTGCAGCTTTGGCGACAGGTCGCGCAGTTCAAATTCGAGAACCCGCCGGACCGATCCAAGCGGCGACGAGGCGCCCTCGCGCACTAGGACCAGCGCAAGCGCGCGCCACCACCATCCTGACACCTGGACACACTGTGACGCTCTGCCGCACGTCGTTACGTTAACGTCAGGGATCGTCTGATGGAACGATCCCAGCTCCAGCCAGCATGATCCCAGCGCATCATCGACGATTCGACCGCCGCCGAGTCATCGAGAAGCAGGTGCGCCCGGTCACATACCAGCTCACGATCGCCAGGCGGTGTGACCCTGAGCCCCAACCAGGCCGCCGCGTTCATCGGTACGGTCTTGATGCCGTCCGCTTCTCGCGAGGCTTCCCGGGGCCGGCCAAGCCCGTCTTCGAAGGCTTCGTCGCAAGAAGGGGCGGGGAGCACCGTCGCGGTCTGAACGCAGCGACGTGTGGCTCCGGTCAAGGGCGTGCAACGAGCGGCATTCCCGACCGTCGACTGATCCGCCTGTCGTCGCCGCTTTCTCCTGGCCAAGACGCAGGGACGCTACCCGACCTAAGGTCGGCATCGACGGCTCCCGGTGGTCGCACACGAGCCGGATCGCCTTCTGCAGCGTCTCGGTGCCGATGTGTCCCGTGTGACATTGCAGGACTTCGTGCAGATCGAGATGGGCCGCCAGCTTGGGCCGCCTGCCCGTCAGCGCCCGCGCGATTTCGCCGCGGCCTTTCGCGTGCCATTCTGGCTCGATGTCGGCAGCCGGACATCGCGCAACGCGAAGACGTCGTGGCGGCACGCCTCGCTATTGCGCACGCAACGCGTGCAAACCGCGGCGGCACTGACTTTCAAATCCCGCCGCGATCGCCGGCTATTTACCTAACCGCGCTGCGCCAACAGTCCTTGGGTTGATGTCCTTGCGGATCAGGCCGTCGTAACGCGCTACCTCGGCTTGATTTGTCTCGTGGTTAAGCACTTCCACTGGCGCCGGCCCCCCGATTTGCTTGATTTCGGAGATCGCCGCGATGGTGTTCGGGTGTCGCTCGCTCACACTTGCGATTGAGGGCTGAAAGCTGCTTGCCCGATTGTTCATCCCCCAAATCGCCGCTTGCGTCCGGTTCTGGACCCGGATCTTGCGCAGGATTGCCTTGACGTGGACCTTCACGGTCGCCTCGGCGATGTCGATTTTTCGCGCTATGGATTTGTTGGACTCGCCTTCGATCAGGCCGCGCAGGATCGACTTCTCCCGAGGGGAAAGCTGCGGCGCGATCGTGTCCTCGCTTGTAACGAGGATTGCCTCGCCGCTTTCGTCGCTCGGCGTCGCCTCAGGCAGATGGTTGCCTTTGGAATCGAGGAACAATGACAGGAATGCCGGCGGAAAAAATGTTTCACCCATCATCACCAACTCGACGGATTTGATGAATACGTCACACCTCATTACGTCGACGAAAAAGCCATTGGCGCCGGCCCGAAATGCCGAAACCAGTTCATCCAGCCGATAGTGATCGGCCACGATTGCAAAGCGGCCGCCCGGATACCTCTGTCGCAAGATTTCGATCTGTTCGAGGGCGACGCTGAAATCGTCACCGGTGTGGACAATGAGAAATAGCAATTGGTGTGGTTGGAGTTTGCCGGGCGGCAAATCATCAGCGCACGATACCGAGGCGGATGTGCGACAATTTGCTGCGCGTAGGATTCTGGCAATTCCTTCCCTAACTAAGATGCTCCTGCCAACGAGAACCGTTGTAAAAGATTTTTGCCTCCGCATTTTACTCTCCCGCCAAACGCAATTGTTTTGAACTAAATGATTGGCTCGTACTTCAGTCGGACTTCTTCTCCGGTCGTCTTGCTCCTTCGTTCAAAGGGGTTTTTTGTTGGCGGATTTGAAAGGCCCCGAATCTGTGATGCTTGCTTTCCTACGTTCGCAGGGATATCGGCTTGGCAGGTTTCGAGGGATCCGCGTTAGTAAAGTCTTTACGAATGTTAGATTCGAATTCTCCGTATCCCTATATACCTTTGGTTATAGTGCCCGCTCGGGCAGATGGATGTCGTTCATAATGGCTAACGACCCCTTCTGCCGCATTCTCTGAGCGAGTTGATAGCGCGACGCTAATCAAGCGTTGTGAAACTTTTGCGCTGCTGACGGTGTCGCCAAGTACAGATGCACTGGCGCGAGAGCTTCAAATGATGAAATGCGAAAGCGAGTAACGCGTGACTCGAAACCGATCCGTACTTCTACGGAAGCACTGCGAAGGGGTTACATCTTTTGAGACACAGACAGGCAGACAGGACGCAGGTTAACCTCGTTTTGCGTTGCGGCATCAAATGCCGTGCATTGTTGGAAATTTGTCTCGAACTCGTTTAGGCTAGCAGTGAAACAAGCAGGGGCGAGTGGGGTTTAAGTTATTGGGGGGACAGGCTGAGGACCGCCCGATGCGTTGTACCAGCGTAGTGATCGCAGACCGGCATCCGATCGTTCTGCAGGGGTTGAGCCGCCTGCTTGGCGCCGACGGCGACTTCAACATTGTTGCGAGTTGCAGTGACGGTGCGAGTTGCATCGAGGCGCTGCGGAAGTTCGGGCCGGACATCGCAATTCTTGGCGTTTCAATTCCTGGCGTGACCGAGTCGGAAATTCTCTCCGTCATCAATTCCGAGAATCTTTCCACGCGACTGGTGTTTTTCACCGCATCTGATGAGGACTGCGAACTGGTTATGGCAGCTGCGGCCGAAGGCTACAGCGTCATTTCGAAGGATACGGAGTCCGAAGCTCTGATGCAGGCCTTGCGCGAGGTTGCGACAGGTCAGCGGCTGTTGCCACTGCTTTCGCCTGAGCAAACGATAACTCGGGAGCAAAGCGCGGTCGCTGAGAATGCGCTGACAACGTTGACGGATCGTGAGCGCCAGATCATGCGCCTGGTGTCCGAAGGATTATCGAACAAGGAAATTGGTCGGCGCCTGAGTATTACCGACGGCACCATCAAGGTGCATCTTCATCACATTTTTCAGAAGCTCGAGATCAGTAACCGGACGGTGCTTGCGGCGCTCGCAATTTCGCAGAGCGATCGCGCGGGTAGCCCTGAGGACAAGCCGGCGCAGCCCATCTCTTCCGATTGATGGAAGCTGGGACAGGCTGAGGGAAATCCGTGCCGGTCCAATCAATAAAGGTGACCTGGAAGTACCAAGTCATCGGCGACGTCGATGGATCGAACATGTCGTCCGTACGGCTGGCCATTTTCGCATGAGACGATAGCCTCATCGGTATTGGTGGCGCGCTCTAACCCAATCGGGTGAGACGAAATTCTCGCTTTCAGTGCCGCTTTGCCAGGCTGTCTCGTGTTGTGTCCAGGGCTGGTGGCACTACTTCAACGTATTCGCGATGAATGGTGGTCGGCGATTTATTTCCATCGAACAAGACGCTGACGCTATTCACGTAGACGCTCCCTCCAACAATCGTGCCCGTCTTGTTGGCAAGGCGCGCGCAGCGTGATGCACCAAGAGCGCTCATTCGAACACGAACGCCAATCGATAGGTTGGACTTCATGGGACAGTCCAGGCTGCAATCGAATCAGTGCAGAGCTATTCTGACACACGACGATATTCGGCTGGATGCGGCGCAACCAGAACACTTCCTTGGCGCAGAAGCGCTTTTTTTAAGGGGTACCCCCATTGGACGGTAGACTTGGCGCGTCGTCTGGCGACAGTCTTAGGTGCGATTCGTGCAGTTCATGATCAGCGCGGGCTGTGTGCCGGCCGCCGCGCGGCTATCGACCTCAATCAGGGCGGTACGAACGAACGTTATTCCAATATTGTTCACCCGTTGGTTTCGTGCGATTTTGAGCGGAGGCAAAATGCGTCTTGCTCTGCCATACGCGGCTATTGTCTGGTGCATCGCTGTTGCGATTTGGATCGCCTTGGGCACGGCGCCATAGCAGGCGCTTCGATATCTGGCAGGAACGTCGCTGTCCAGGCATCGGCCTAGGCCTGCCTGAAACTGCAGAGCGGCCGGATTGTCCCGGAGAATCTTCCGACAAAAATCCTCGTCGCCAGCCGGCTGGCAAGAGCGCGAACGCGCGATAATATCGATCGGCTCAAACTTGGCGGATCACCTTTTCGGCGCACTTCAGGAAATTCCGGACTAACGGATTGAGAGAATCCCGGCGCCAGCAAACCGCGACATCAATAGCGTCGTCGGCATCCAGGAAAGGCCTGAACACGACACCCGTTGGACATCCGAGTTCGGCGCAGGCTGGAAGGATCGCCAGGCCTTCCCCGGCGAGGACCATGCTGAGAGCCGAGTGGACCGTTTCGACCCGGTTCGCAACCGGCATGCCGACCTGATGCCGCCTCAGCAGCGACGTCACAACAGAGGTCGCGGGATCTTCAGCGGCCCCGGGCAGGCTGATCAGCGGGCGGCCCTCAAGTCTTTTCACCGGTACGGCCGCGGAGCGTGCCAGCGGCGAACCGGCCGGCATGGCCAGCATCAATCGCTGCGTTCCGATCGTGGAGGCCTCAATTTCGCTGTGACGAATTGCAGGCATGCACAGTGCGACAGTCACGCTGTGGTCCAGCAACCGCGCCTCCCGCGTCGACGCGCTCAGTTCTATGAATTCGAGGTCGACCTTCGGAAGCGACCTTCGGAGTTCCGGAACGAGCTTGGGCAACACGGCGTGGGCGAGCGCGAACATGTACCCGACTGACAATCTCCCCCGGCGTCCCGCCGCCACCGCCCTGGCTGCCTCGAAACCTTCAGCCGTCAGGGCCAGCGCTTCACGCGCGCGCGACAGCAAGGCCCGACCGGACGCCGTCAGCTCCATTCCCCGGGTGTCCCGACGAAACAGCGAAGTTCCTACTTCCGATTCCAGTTTGCGAATCTGAACCGACAATGGCGGCTGCGCCATGCGAAGGCGGACGGCTGCCCGACCCACGCTGCGTTCTTCTGCAACGGCAACGAAGTAGCGGAGACGGCGGAGGTCCGTTATTGGCATACCGAAATCTCGTGCCATACCGAAATCGTATGGCTCCGTTGTCCGATGGTATTGGACCTGAAGTCAATGCGAATGTCATCTTCGCGTCAACTCGATCCCGGGGCCTTGGCGCGATGAGTGATGAACTGTGCTTCCTGCCTGCGACTGAACTCCGCGCACGGATCGTCCGCAAGGACGTTTCACCGGTTGAAATTACACGTGCCGTTCTTGCCCGCGCCGAGCGAATGCAGCCCGAGTTGAACTGTTTCATCACGCTCTGCGGCGATGAGGCGATGGCCGAGGCAAGCAAGGCGGAGCGTGCGGTCATGGCCGGGAAACCGCTGGGTCTTCTTCACGGCATTCCGCTCACCGTGAAAGATCTGGTTAATACCAGGGGGGTTCGAACGACCTTCGGAGCGGTCCCCTACAAGGATAACGTTCCTGATCATGATGCGGTCGCCGTGGCGCGCATGCGGGCAGCGGGTGCCATCCTCATAGGCAAAACCACGACGCCGGAGTTCGGCACCAAGTGCCTGACGGATTCGCCGTTGTTCGGCCGTACGCGCAATGCCTGGAGTGCCGCGCGCTCGAGCGGTGGCTCAAGCGGGGGAGCGGCGGTTGCCGTGGCCAGCGGCATCGCGCCTCTGGCGATCGCGACGGATGGCGGCGGCTCGACGCGGATTCCGGCGGCCTGCAATGGCGTTGTCGGGCTGAAGCAAAGCAACGGTGTCATTCCCCACAGCCAGGTGCAGGACGCGTTCGGCAACCAGACCTACGTGACCCCGACGACACGCACCGTCGCGGACACAGCCCTGATGATGCAGGCAATGTCGGGAGAAGATGCTTCCGATCCGTGGTCGATAGGATTCCCGCAATGGAATTTCGTCGAGGGATCGGCTCCAAACGGAGATCTGCGCGGGCGCAAGATTGCATTCTGCCTTGCGCCTTCGGGCCGGCCGGTTGCGGCCGATGTCGCTAAAGCATTCAAGTACGCGCTTGTCAGGCTGGAAGCCCTTGGGGCCGAGGTCGAGGAAATGTCCGCGGACGGATTTGAGGTGGAGCCGATCTGGCGGGCCATCAATCACACCGCCTGGCGCACGCGATTCGAGAAGCTCGCGGCCGATCATGGCGACGTGCTGAGCGAAACCTTCAAAAAGCAACTGGCGCTGGCCACGAAGGTAAGCGGTGTTGACTATCAGCGGGCGATGTTTGACCGTACGGCTCTGTTCCGGCGGATTCAGACATTGCTGCAGAGGGTCGATATTCTCGCGATGCCAACCATCACCCGCACCGCGCTTCCGATCGATCAGGACCTGTTCGGCACGATCGAAATCGACGGGCGAGTGTTGAGCGACGTTCGGCCAAGCTGGTTTCCATGGACGATGCCGTTCAACATGACCGGTCATCCGGCGGTCAGTCTGCCCTGTGGCTTTGATGCGGACGGCCTGCCGATCGGCATTCAACTCGTCGGCAAATTCCGGGGAGACATCGAACTGCTGCGCGTCAGCGCGTTGTTTGAGGGCTCGCAAGATCATCTCGGCCGGTGGCCCGGCCTGGACGGTTAAGCGAAAATGCGGCTGCCATTACACCTGACCATTGACGAAGGACCGGCAGCCAACAAGGGAATCGAGACTTGAGCGTCTTCCTTTTCCGCCGCTTTCTGACGCTGATGGCGACGCTGGTTGGCGCGTCGCTCATCATCTTTTTCGTTCTGGATGCGTTGCCCGGCAACGCCGCGCAGATGCTGATGGGCGCGGATGCCTCGCCTGACGCCGTCCGGGCGCTGACGGTCAAGCTCGGGCTGGATCAGCCGCTGTACTATCGGTACGTCCATTGGATCAAGGGGATGCTGACCGGCGATCTGGGCAACAGCTATGCCTATGGCACCCCTGTCGCCGGCCTGATTGCGGAGCGCCTCACGCTGACGATTCCGTTGGCCGTCATGTCGATGTCGATGACGGTCGTGCTGGCCCTGGCTGCCGGAATCTATACGGCAGCAAATCACAACAAGCTCGGCGATGTGGGCGTGATGTCGCTGACCCAGTTCGGCATCGCGCTTCCCAATTTCTGGTTCGCCATCCTGCTGATCCTGCTGTTCTCGGTGAAGCTGCAATGGCTTTCGGCCGGCGGATTTGCCGGCTGGGACGAAAGCATCATTGCCGGGATCAAGTCGCTGCTGCTGCCTGCGATCTCGCTATCGGTGGTGCAGGCGGCGATCCTCGCACGGGTCACGCGTTCGGCGGTGCTTGAGGTGCTGCGTGAGGATTTCGTGCGCACCGCACGCGCCAAGGGTTTGAGCAAGCGCGACGTCTTGTGGCAGCACGTGCTGCGCAATGCGATGATCCCGGTGATGACGATCATGGGCCTTCAGTTCGCCAACCTGCTGGCGGGGACGATCGTGATCGAGAACGTGTTCTATCTGCCGGGTCTTGGCCGGCTGATCTTCCAGTCGATCGCCAATCGCGACCTGATCGTGGTGCGCAACTGCGTAATGCTGCTGGCGGCGGTGGTCGTCATCGTCAACTTCGTGGTCGATGTGCTCTACGCCTTCATAGATCCGCGCATCAAGGTACACAGCCTATGAGCACCCCACTGAGCGCCTCAGTCGAGGTTAGGGGCGCCACCGCGCGTCCGCGGCTTGCAACCGGCTTCTGGCGCCGCGCGCTGCGCCACCGCAGCTTTGTCGCGGGGGGCACGCTCAGCCTGATGGTGCTCTGTGCTGCCTTGCTGTCGCTGGTTTGGACGCCGTGGTCCGCCTATGAAATCGACGTGGCCTCCAAGCTGCGACCACCGTCGGCCGCGCATTGGCTCGGCACCGATGTGCTTGGCCGCGATATCGTTTCGCTGCTGCTGGTAGGTGCCCGTTCCACCATCATGGTCGGCATCATCGCCGTTGGGATCGGTCTCACCTTCGGGGTGTGTCTTGGACTGATCGCCGCCGCGCGCAAGGGCTGGACCGAAGAGATCATCATGCGGATGAGCGACTTCACCTTCGCGTTTCCGGCGGTGCTCTCGGCCATCATGCTGGCGGCGGTCTTCGGCCCGGGCATGGTGACCTCGATCGTCGCCATCGGCATCTTCCAGATTCCGACCCTCGTCCGGTTGACCCGTGGATCGGCCAATGCGATCTGGGCGCGGGAGTTCGTGCTGGCCGCGCGCGCCTGCGGCAAAGGCGGCTTCCGCATCACGATCGAGCACGTGCTGCCCAACGTCCTGCCGATCCTGATCGTTCAGGCGACGATCCAGTTCGCACTCGCAATCCTGGCCGAAGCGGCGTTGTCCTATCTCGGGCTTGGCACGCAGCCGCCGCAACCGTCCTGGGGTCGCATGCTGAACGATGCCCAGACGCTGCTGTTCCAGTCGCCGATGCTCGCGGTCTATCCGGGCGCGGCGATCGCCATCGCTGTGTTTGGACTCAATCTGTTCGGAGACGGATTGCGCGATCTGCTCGATCCCCGGCTGGCGCGGGAGCGTTGAGCATGACCGTGTCCGCCAACGCGCCTTTGATCGAAGTCAGCGACCTCGGCGTGCGGCTCAACACCAGCCGCGGCCCCGCGCAGGCCGTTCGCGGCGTCAGTTTCTCGCTGAGGCGCGGCGAGACCCTGGGCCTCGTCGGCGAATCCGGATGCGGCAAATCCGTCACCGCGCTGGCGCTGATGGGCCTGCTGCCCGACAGCGCCGTCATCAGCGGCAGCATCCGCCTCGACGGTAGCGAATTGGTGGGTCTGCCGGATGCGCATTACTGCAAGCTGCGTGGTAATCGCATCAGCATGATCTTCCAGGAGCCGATGACCGCGCTCAATCCGATGCACACGATCGGCCGCCAGGTGGCCGAACCATTGCGGCGCCACACCAATTGTTCGGCGGGAGAGGCGCGCAAGCAGGCCATCGCCTTGCTCGATCGTGTCGGGCTGCCCGATGCGGCGAAACGCGTCGATGCCTATCCGCACCAGTTCTCCGGAGGGCAGCGGCAGCGCGTTACCATTGCTATGGCACTGGCCTGCCAGCCCGACGTGCTGATCGCCGATGAACCGACCACGGCGCTCGATGTCACCATTCAAGGGCAGATTCTCGACCTGATCGCGGATATCGTTGCCGAGCGCGGCATGTCGATGATTCTGATCTCGCACGATCTCGGCGTCATCGCCGAGAATGTGCAGCGCATGATGGTGATGTATGGCGGCACCGTCGTCGAAAGCGGCGCGACGGATGCGGTGTTCACGCGCATGGGACATCCCTATACGCAGGGGCTGTTTCGCGCTCGCCCGCGCCTTGGGGCGCGCAAGGGCACCCGGCTGAAGACCATCGCCGGCACCGTGCCCGAGCTTGCCGATCTGCCCTCCGGTTGCACTTTCGCTGACCGCTGCGCGATCGTCGAGGATCGTTGCCGCGTGGCGCCGCCGGCCGCGGTGGACGTCGGCGCCGGCCACGGCGTGCGCTGTCTCAGGACGGATGTTTCGATGGCTGAGGCGGCCGGAGTTTTGGGCGCATGACCGTGCTGGACCAGGTGTCATCGTCCGCCGAACCGCCGCTGCTCGATGTGAAGGATCTGGCGCAGCGCTACACCTTGCCGCGCGAAAGCGTGTTCAAGCCGGCCGGACAGGTGCATGCGCTCAACGGCGTCACCGCGCAGGTGACGGCGGGCCGAAGCCTCGGTGTGGTCGGCGAGTCCGGATCGGGCAAGTCGACCTTCGCGAGGCTGGTGATGGCGCTGGAGCGGCCGTCGTCGGGTTCGGTGTCGCTCATGGGCCGCGACCTGAACCGGCTGCCGGCTGACGAGTTACGCCGCGCCCGGCGTGATTTTCAGATGGTGTTTCAGGATCCCTACGGCTCGCTGGACCCGCGACAGACCATTGCGCGCATCGTCGCGGAGCCCTTGACCGCGCTCGGACGCATGGATCGCGCCACGCTGCGTCAGCGCGTTGCCGACGTGATGCGGCAGGTCGGACTGCGCGAGGCCGACATGGACAAGTTCCCGCATGAATTCTCCGGCGGCCAGCGCCAGCGCATCGCGATCGCACGCGCGCTGATCACCCAGCCAAAACTGATCGTCGCCGACGAGCCGGTCAGCGCACTCGACGTTTCCGTGCAGGCGCAGGTGCTCAATCTCCTGCAAGACCTGCAGGATCAGTTCGGGTTGAGCTATGTCCTGATCAGCCACGATCTGGCGGTGGTGGATTATCTCTGCGACGAGATCGCGGTGATGTATCTCGGGCGGATCGTCGAGCAGGGGAGCCCTGAGGATCTGTTCGCGCATTGCGCCCATCCCTACACGCGGGCGCTGCTCGAAGCGGTGCCGCGCGCCCGGGCCGGCGGAGTGCGCCGGCGCCGCGGTGCGCAGGTGATCGCCTCGCATTCGCTGGGCGCAACGGGATGTCCCTACGCGTCACGCTGTGCGCTCGCCGACCAGTACTGTCGCGAGGTCGCGCCTGCGCTGCGCAAGGTGGGTCCATTGCAATCAGCCGCGTGCCATCGCGCCGAGACTGTCATGGCATTGCCTCCGGTAGCGTCGGAGGAGAGTTAGCCTTTTATGCGGGACTGGCTTAATCTGGTCGCGCGATATGTCAGGGGAGCAAGCGATGTTCTGGAAGTTAGCCATTTTTGCAGTTGTGGCCGCGTTCGCCGTCGCGCCGCTGCCGAGCCTGGCGCAGGGCAAGAAGGACAGCGTCGTCATGGGCATGACGCTGGAGCCGCCGGGGCTCGATCCCACCAACGCAGCCGCTGCGGCCATTGCCGAGGTCACGCTCTATAACCTCTATGAGACGTTGACCAAGATCAACGAGGACGGTTCGGTATCGCCCTTGCTCGCCGAGAGTTGGAAGGCGTCGGAAGACCTGAAGACTTATACGTTCAAGCTCCGTAAGGGCGTCAAATTTCACAACGGCGAGCCGTTCGATTCCGCTGCGGTAAAGTTCTCCTACGATCGCAACGCGGCGCCGACCAGCACCAACAAGGACAAGAGCCTGTATCAGGCGTTTGAGTCGGTCACCGCGCCTGACGCGGAGACGGTCGTGGTCGTGCTCAAATATTCCGAACCGAACCTGCCGTTCCTGATCGGTCAGGCCGGCGGCTCGATCGTCGAGCCGAAGAGCGCGCCGACCAATGCGACGCAGCCGGTCGGGACCGGACCCTTTACGCTCGGTGCCTGGGCCAAGGGATCGTCGATCACCCTGAACAAATGGCCGGATTATCGCAACGCCGCTGCGATCAAGCTTTCCAAGGTGACGATCCGCTTCATCGGCGATCCCGCCGCGCAGGTTGCAGCGCTGCTGTCGGGCGACATCGATGCGTTTCCGCGCGGCGCGGTGGCGCGCAGCGTGGCGCAATTCAAGGCCGATCCGCGCTTCAATGTGCTGATCGGCGGCTCCAAAGCCAAGACCATCGTCGGCATCAACCAGAAGAGGAAGCCACTCGACGATGTGCGGGTCCGCCGCGCCATTCTCGCGGCCATCGATCGCAAGGCGATGATCGACGGCGCCGTCGATGGCTTTGGCACGCCGATCGGCAGCTTTTATACGCCGGGATCGCTCGGCTATGTCGACACGACCGGCATCAATCCATACGACCCGGAAAAGGCCAAGAAGCTGCTGGCAGAAGCGGGAGTCAAAACGCCGCTGGAGCTCAGCCTCAAGCTGCCACCGCCATCATATGCGCGCAACGGCGGGGAAATCCTCGCGGCCCAGCTCGCCAAGGTCGGCATAACAGCCAAGATCGAGAACGTCGAATGGGCGCAGTGGCTGTCACAGGTGTTTGCCGGCAACGGCCCGCACAATTTCGATCTCACCATCGTCTCGCATGTCGAGCCGTTCGATCTCGTGAAGATAACCGAGCCTGACTATTATCTCGGCTATAACAACGAGGCCTTCAACGCGCTCTACCAGCAGATCAAGGCGACACCGGCCGAGGCCGAACGCGCCAAACTGCTCGGCGACGCGCAGCGCATGCTGGCTACCGATGCGGTTGCCGGCTTCCTGTTCCAGCCGCAATGGATCACCATTGCGAGCAAGAAGCTGAAGGGTGTGTGGAAGGAAGTCCCGCAATTCGAAAATGACTTCTCCGCCTGGTCCTGGGAATAGCTGCCTCGCGAGGGACGGTTAGCGGACCTGTCGGAAGCTGTTGCGGCGACCATTGCGCGCCTGATCGGGTGAGATCATGGGGCGGCCGCCAGTATCGCGTGCTGACGTCCGCCTCTCACCTCGATCGCGGCAACGCCGATGATCGCGCCGACGCGGCGGGCGAGCCTTTCGACGGCCTGGCGGTCACGGACGTCGATGGAAGCCTGGATCTTGTATTCGCCGGCTTCCTGGCGGGCATCGACGGCCGCCAGCCGAAGGTCGGCGACGCGCACCTGGTCGAGAAGGCGACCGAGCGCGGCATGTAGATCGCTTGCGTGCAGCTCCAGAATGAACACGGCATCCCCTTCAAATTTGGAGAAGTTGTATCCGTGTTTCCTGAGAAGAGGCTTCCTTTCGTCTGGCAATTTGGCAAGTTACCGATATGATTATCCTCGGAAATGAACCAATACCCAGAATAGAGTTCTCGGTCATGAAAGCGACGCGGCGGAAGGACTCACTGCGCCTTGACGAGACCGACCGGCGCATCTTGCGGGCGATGCAAGCCGATGCACGGCTCACGACGGCGGAGCTGGCCGACAAGGTCGGGCTATCCACGACGCCATGCTGGAACAGACTCAAGCGACTGGAGAAGCAGGGTTACATCGACGGCTATGTTGCGCTCCTCAATCAGGAGAAGCTCGGTCTGCCGGAAACAGTGATCATCGAAATCACGCTCGACCGTCACGATGAGGAGGTGCTGGAGCGGTTCGGAGAATTGCTCGCTGGTTTGCCCGAAGTGATCGAGGCCTATCTCACGACAGGAGATTATGACTATCTGGTCAAGGTCGCCGTCGAGAGTACGGCCGGCTACGAACGCTTCCTGCGAGAAAAGCTTTATCGCATTCCGGGCATCCGCCACAGCCGATCGTCATTCGCGCTACGGTGCCTGAAGAAGCTGACCTCGATTCAGGTCTGATCTTCGGTGTGCGGCTTGCGATCGCCTTCGCCCCAGACGTGGCGCGATCGTTCGAGGTGGCGGCGCATCACCGCAATAGCGCCGGCCTCATCCTGCTTCGACAGCGCGTCGAGCAACTGGAAATGCTCGCTGGCCGACTGCGCGATATGCTCCCGGGTCGATCCATTCTTGAAGCCGTGAAGCCGAACGCGATCACGTAGCGTCTCGACCAGGTCGGCGAGGGGCTTGTTGCCGAGGGTGGCGATGAGCCCAATGTGGAATTGGCGATCGGTCTCCAGGAACTCAATGAGATTGCCGTCATCGGCGGCGCGTTTCGTGGCTTCGGCAAGTTCGCGCAGATGCTCTGTCTGCGCGGGTGTGAGGCGGGCCCGCGCGATCTCGGCGACAACAGGCACTTCCAGCAGCGCGCGGATCGCGAAGATATCGTTGAGTTCGCCAGGCGACAGCGAGACCACGCGAAAGCCGCGATTTCGCACGGGCTCAAGCAGGCCTTCGCGCGCGAGATCGAGCAGAGCTTCGCGGACGGGTGTCGCCGAGACGCCGAGATCGATCGCGAGACGCGGGACGGAATAGAGCTGATCGGGTTGCATCTGTCCTGTGATGATCAGTCCACGGATCACCTGCCTGGCTTGCTCCCGCAGGCTGGGCCCGGACACCAGGCTCGATGCGCCGATTTGTCGAAGATCCATGGCTGTCACTACCCGAAACTCGCGGGTGAGTAAATGTAACGTGTGACATATTACAGTTGACCGCCGTTATGTGATATGTGATATATTACTAAAAAAGAACGCAGAAAATGGGAGGTTTGCGTGGTGCAACGCATTTTGATGATCGTATCCGACACTATCCGCTGGGACATGCTCGGCTACAACGGGGGCCACGTCCGAACTCCCAATCTCGATCGGCTCGCCGCGCGCTCGATGGTCTTCGATCGCTATTATGCGTCGAGCTTTCCGACAGTGCCTGCGCGCTACGACTATCTCACCGGCAAGCCTGCCTTTGCCGGCGTCGGCTGGGGCGCGCTGCCGCGCGCCGATCGCTCGATTGCGACCTCATTGACCGAAGCGGGTTACACGACGCTCGGCGTGGTGGACACGCCGTTCTACCAGGTCAACGGCTATTCATATGATCGCGGCTTCAACTTCTTCTACGACATGAAATCCCAGCTTCTGGGAACGCCGCATTACAGCTCCTACACCGCACCCAACAAGACCAAGCGCCAAGGCGAAGGCAAGCTTCCGCAATGGCCGATCACCGGCAAGGTGAAGCCCGATCCGCGCACCGGCGAAATGGATTGCCCGGCACCGATCACCATGGTGCAGGCAGCTAAGTGCCTGGAGGAAATCTACCAGGATAAGTTCTTTGCGCTGGTCGACACCTGGGATCCGCATGAACCGTGGGACCCGCCCGCCTATTACGTCAGACACTATCTTCCCGACTATGCCGGCGAACGCGTGCACCCGCCCTATGGCGACTGCAAGAAGCACGGCATGACCGATCGCGACATCGCGGTGGCGCGCGCGCTCTACAGCGGCGAACTCGAACTGGTCGATCGCTGGATCGGGCATCTGCTCGACCAACTCGTCTATCTCGGCATCGAGGACTCCACCGCCATCATCTTCGTCTCGGACCACGGCTTCCTGCTGGGAGAGCATGGGTTGATGGGCAAGATGGTCCGCAGGGCGCCCGGCGAAGCGACGTGGATGCGTTCGCCGCTCTACGAGGAAATCGCCAGGGTGCCGCTGCTGATCCATGTGCCGGGCGCAAAGCCCGGACGAACCAGCAAGCTGACCTGCGCGCTCGACCTCGCTCCCACGATCTGCGACATGGCCGGCCTGCCGCGCCAGGCGGAGATGCGGGGACTCTCGCTGCTTCCCGCGGTCCGCGGTCAGCCCTTCGAAGGGCGCGATCACGTGCTGACGGCTCTGCCGCTCGCCAATCCCGGCGAGACGGTCGAAGTGGTCGACGACCTGATGCGGACGGTGGTCGAATGGCAGCCTGTCACCATCACCACGAAAGACTGGTCGCTGCTCTACGCGACGCCGAGCGAGCCGGTCGAACTCTATGATCTGCGCTCCGATCCGAAGCAAACGACCAACGTGGCGCCAAAGCACCCTGCCGTCATCCGTGCCATGCTGGTGATGTATGCAGAGGACCTGCGCCGCGCTGGAGTCGCCAGCAAGTACAGCGATCCGCGCCTTGCCGCCTTGCTCGAACGCGCATGACGGTTCGCGACATCGCTCGGAAGGACTCGACGCATAAGCTGCCGAGGCGGCATCGTCGAGATCGCTGAGGCCTCGCGGAAGACGTCACTGAGAGTGTCCATCAAACCGCGCAAAGGATGGGACAGCGAATTGCTATCCCATTCTCTTTCGTCTGCATCAAGCGAACCATCAACCAGCAAGAATACGGTGATGATGACAGCCGTATCCTCGGCTGGATAATCAGTCGACCCTTACCATCAGGGTGCGGCCGTTGACGTAGCCGATGGCGTAGGTGCGGCCGTTCATCGTGTTATAGCGAAACTTGCGGTGACCGCCGACGACGGCATTGGGTTCGTTGTCGCCGAGTTGGCTGTGGGTGTTGCTGGGCCGGGTGATCATGACTTTCTCCATCTCGTCCGACCGGCAGCGGTTATCGCTAGCCTCACGTCGGCGGTAGAGCATAGGGGACGGCGCTTTACCCCGCTGTTCCCTCGGGAACAGCTCCAGACAGCAAGCATTCGAGTGGTTGCATGCCTGATAACACGTTGGAAAATAAGGAACTATATGGGAGTGGAGTGAGCTGCGGAGCTGTCAGTTGTTGAGCCCTCGCGAGCCCTGGGGGTGGTTCGGCGTCTCTCTCCCGCATGCGAGAGAGAGTTCAGACTTGAGGAAGCCAGCGCTGCAATTTGTCGCAGCGATTTGTCGTGACAGCATCCAAACGCGCTCGATGCGGGCTTGAGAACATCGGTCGCGGCCGCGTGTCATCCATTTGGTTTACGATTTGCTCTTGAGCTGATCGGCGGTTCGGTAGTGAGATCACACAGGAGGCCAGCCATTGTTGGCTTCCGGTTGCCTGCACTTGGCTGCTCCGCTAGCATCAATCCCGCAATAGAGCGGATTGTACGATGCGTTTCATGCTTCAGGGATCGCGGCGATATTTCGGGCATCCGTTCGATCGACGAGAGCTCTTGGGCTTCGTCGGCACGCTGCTTGCGTCAGCAGCCCTCAGTTCGCCAGTGCGCGCCGCCGATCCTGCCGGCCGCGTTGAAGAGATCAAGGGCGAAGCGTTTGTCGATGCGAGCAACCAGCAGCGGCCTTTGCAGAAAGCATCCTCACTTTTTGTCGGCGATCGCGTCGGGACGGGGCCATCCTCCCGGCTGACGATGTTGATGGGCGAGGACACGACGATCAAGCTCGGCGAAAAGGCGCAACTGGTCATTGACCAGTTTCTTTCGACCACCGGAGGCGAAATCTCGCTGCAGTCCGGTCCGATGCTTTTTGACCGGCCGAGTGGAAGCCGGCCCGTCGCAATGAAGATCAGGAGCTCTTACGGCCTCATTGCCGTCCGTGGCACAAAATTCTTTGCCGGACCGAGCAACGGCGTTTTTGGCGTGTTTGTCGATCACGGCACGGTCACTGTTTCCGGAGGCGGGAGCGAGGTCGTGCTACAGGCAGGAGAGGGGACAAACCTGGCCACTCCGGGTTCGAAACCCTCCGCGGCCACCAAGTGGGGCACGGAGCGGATTCGCGGCGCTTTGGACAGCGTTAGTTAGCTTGTCTGATCAATTTCGCGCGGCATGCAGGATAACTTCACGATGGAGATCCTGAAGATGCGGAGAGATTTTCCGGTCTGACGTCAAATCATTGCAAACCGAGGCCTTTCATTCAGGCGACAAATGTCCAGCAAAGATACTCTCGTTTCTCTTCTGTCGAAAACCGAACTCTTCAAGGGCCTGGCTCTCGAGGATCTCGAGGCCTGCATTCCGTCGTTTCGCGAAGCCAAATTCAAAAAGGGACAGGCGTTGTTTACGCGCGGCGAGCGCGCGACGGGCCTTTACCTCGTCGCGGAAGGACGTGTGCGATTGGCGATCGCCACCGAGGATGGTCGCGAATTGAGCTTTCGGCATGCGACAGCGGGTGAACTGCTCGGTGAAATTGCGGCGCTTGATGGCGGCACAAGGAGCGCCGACGCTACCGCCCTCACGGCGGTGACGACCTACCGGCTCGACAAGGAGGATTTTCGTAAGCTTTGGACCGCGCGGCCGGTGCTGTCCGAGCGGCTGATATCGTTTCTCTGCAGCCGGCTGCGGGACACCAGCGGACAACTTGAGTCGATCGCGCTCCATCCGATGCATGTCCGGCTGGCGCGCTTCTTCCTGGTCGCGATTGGCGACCGCAAGCCCGTGCCGGGAAAGCGGCTGCCGCTTGATCTCGGCATGTCACAGGGCGAACTCGCCTTGCTGCTCGGCGCCAGTCGTCCCAAGATCAACGAGGCGCTGGGTAAGCTGGAGGAAGTCGGCGCCATTGGCCGCACGCTTGACCGAATCTTCTGCGATCCGCTCAAGCTCGCCGAAGTTGACGGATCTCATGCTTAGCCAGCTGGGCAAGACGCACTCAGGCCTGATTGCCGGACTTCTAGCGCTCGCGCTGTTCCTCGCCGCCCTATTGTTGATGCCGAGGGAATGGCGGAACGTATCTCGTGAAAGGGCATTCGATGTGGTGCTTGCGGCCGACCGGCTGATCCGCCGATCGAAGCCGCAAGAGACGGCTAGCAGCGTTCCGGTCGTCGTTGTCGATATCGATCGGCGCACACTTGACGATTTGGGGCCGTGGCCGTGGCCGCGCGAGACGATGGCGCGCCTCGTCGAAGCGGTGGCCAGTGGCAAGCCGGCCGTCGTTGGAATCGATGTCCTCTTTACGCAGGCGGATACCCGCTCTCCAGCCGCGTTGGCGCGACAGCTCGGCTCTCTCACCGGCAATCAGGATATCAGCGCGCTCGCCGGCGGTCTTCTCGACGGTGACAAGCATCTCGCCGCGGCGATGAAGGGCGTTCCGGTGGCGCTCGGATTTGTTCTCGATGCCGACAAGGCCGACGGCGTCCCAGGGGTGCCGGTTCTCGCACGCCATCCGGTCGTGCTGGATGGCCTCTGGCGGATGACCGGCGGCCTCGGGCCGGTGTCGCCGCTGGTCGACGCGGCGAAAGGGCTTGGCGCGCTTTCGTTGCCCGGAGACGCGGATGGCAGGATCAGGCGCGTGCCGCTCCTCGTCGGCGCCGGCGAAGCGACGCGACCGGGCCTGGCGCTGGAAGCGATCCGGCTGTTTGAGCGCTCGCCGGCCTATTCCGTCGATGCCAACCCGCAGCGGATCATCGTCGGCGATCTCGACGTGCCGTTGCCCGGCGACGGCCTGCTGCGATTGGCCGGCGCCGACATCCGCAAACGGGAGGCGCGCACGATCTCCGCTGCTGACGTCGTGAGCAACAACGCCATGCAACGCGCGCGGCTTGCCGGCGCTATTGTATTGATCGGCGGGTCGGCGCCGGAGCTTGGCGGATTGCGCGAAACGGCAACTGATCCGCTTGTCCCGTCGGTCGAGATTCAGGCCGATGCCATCCAGCAGATCTACGCGCGCCGGGCGCCACAAGCGGTTCCGTTAGGCTTTGCTCTGACCCTGATCATGGGATTGATCGCCGTGGTCGCGGCGTCCGCTTTGTCGCCGGTGTTGGGTGCCTTTGTCGGCCTGACCGCTTTGGCGGTTCTCTGGTCGGGGGCGATCCTCGCGTCTCTGCTCGGGGATCGGCTGATCGATCCTGTGATGCCGTCCATCGGAGGGCTGTTCGTCTTCATGACATCCTCCGTCAGCTCTTACGCGCTGGTGGCCCGTCGCGAAGCACGCATCCGGAGCCGATTCGAGCAACATCTGGCGCCGGCGGTTGTGAAGAGGATCGCGGAGAATCCGGGCCTCCTGAAGTTGAGCGGCGAGAAGCGCGAGATCACTGCGCTGTGGACCGACATCGAGGACTTTACCGCGATGACGCATCGCGCAGGACCCGAACAGCTTGTCGCCGTGCTCGACGAATATATTGAAGGGATGGCGGCCATTGTGATGAAGCATGGCGGGATGGTCGATAAGATCGTCGGCGACTCCGTCCACGCGTTCTTCAACGCGCCGCTCGATCTCAAGGATCATCCGCAACGCGCGCTCGACTGCGCCGAGGAGATCCGGATATGGGCGAAGGGATTCCAGTCCCGGATCGAACCGTCTCACATCGGCTTTGGCCGCACGCGTATCGGAATCGAAACCGGTGAAGCCATTGTCGGCGATATCGGGATCAGGTCAAAGCTCGACTACACTGCCCACGGCGATTCCATCAATTCGGCGGCGCGCCTGGAGGCGCTCAACAAGCGTTATGGATCGACCATCTGTGTCGGGCCATTCGCGGCCGCGCGCTGCACGACAACCCTGTTCAGGCCGCTCGGTGTCGCGTCACTGCGCGGCCTTGACGTGCCCGTCGAGGTTTTTGAACCCTGGCCGCCGGAGGCCTCGGCGGATTGGCGCGAACGATATATTGCGGCGTATCGATTGATCGAAGGCGATAAGACTGGCGCGGCGCAGTTGTTTGAAGGCTTGGCTGCGGAGTGTCCCGGCGACCCCGTTCCGCGCCTGCTGGCCGCGGAGTTGCGGGCCGTGCTGTCGACTTAAGACAGATGTAGCGCTCACAGCCTGGTCAGCGCACCGCTTCCAAGAATGGCGGCAATAGCGGAATTGCCCTCCGCTTCGAGCACTGTGATGCGCTGCCGCGCCCAGAGATAGGCTGAGTCGAAAATCTCGGTGTGGCGTTCGAATTCGGTTACGCCGACTCCGGCCGGAATTGGTGGCCGCATGACGTGATCGGTCGGTGCGGCCGGGATCGTATCATAGCGCTGATGGGCGACGAGACTGCGCCACAGCACGTTGACCGCGTTGGGCGCCGCCGGAAGCAGCTTCTTGCGGAACGGCACCAGCATCGCGGCAGCCAGTTCCAGCCGGCCGGGCAACGCCGCGTAGTCGACGTCAAACGTCTCCACCTCGGGTTCGCCGAAATGCACGACCAGATTGGGGCCGCTCTTGAGTTGATGCATCGGATCCAACGGGACGTTATCGATCAGGCATCCGTCGACCAGCATCGCGCCGTCCCTGGTGTAGAAGGGCGGCAACAGCCCGGGTATGGCGCTCGATGCGCGCACCGCCTGCCAGAGCAACCCCGACTGGATCAGCTCGAGGCAGTGCGTCGAAAGGTTGGTTGCGACCGCCGCAAACGGCCGCCAGCAGTCCTCGATCCTGCACTCCGCCCCGTACTGTTCGGCAAGCGCGCGATCGAACGCCTTGTGATCCAGCAGAGCGTATCGCGGCCAGGTCGGGCGGCGGAAGCTGCGGCTCTTCACGAAGATCTCGTGGGCGCCGCGTTCGAGACGGTCAGCCTCGAAGTTCTTGGCGAAGCCGGCGGCCATGGCGGAGCCGACGCTGGTGCCGACAAAGATATCGAACATCACGCCGCGCTCGCGAAACGCCTTGTAGATGCCGGCATGGGCGAATCCGAAGCTTCCGCCTCCCGCGGCCACGAATCCAATCGCACGCCCGGACAGAAAGCGGATCAGGCTGTCGATGTCGAGCTGATCCTCGAGCGCGACGTGGTGGTGCATGAAGCAGGGCAGGCGCGCGAGCCACGCCGTGGTGCCGCTGACTTCGCCGCTGCGCCGGTCATGGATACGCACGATCCGGCGGGCCGACACCGGATGCACCTGGCAGGCGAAGGTTTCGATATCTGTCAGGCTTTCCGCAGGCGCATCTCCGCGACATGCCAGCACCACCATGTCCGCCTGCCGGATCGCCTTCCGCGTCCAGGCCGGCACCTCACCGCTGCCGAGATAAATCACGAGCGGCGAAACCTGCTCGAGCTTGTTGAGCCAGTCGGTGACTTCGGGGGCATCCAGTTCGCGGCCGGGAAACATCGAGCTGACGCGGGCCGGATCGACGATCTGGGCGTTGGTCCTGGCGAGGATCTCGCGCATGCGTCGATAAAAGGCGACTGGAATCGGCTCAAAGCCACCATCGATCAGCGCCACCGTGCGCGCCATCGGCGAGGTACGCGTCGTTGGAATCTGTTCCGTTCGCTTAGCAAACCGAAGCGCGAGCGCCGCAAGCAGCGCCTCGGCTATCGCCGGCGTGTTCTCCGCGAGGCTTTGGTAGGCGGTGCGCGTCAGCACGAGCACGCTGGTGTCGCGGATGGCGATCACATTGGCGGTACGGGCAAGGTTGGCGAAGAACCCGATCTCACCGACCAGCTCTCCGGCGCGGAGTTCGGCAATCGGGAGAGAGTCGCCGGTGCGGCGTACCGCGAGGGCGCCGTGCAACACAATGTAGAGGGAGTCGGCAGGGTCCCCCTGCGCCACCAGCATTTCGCCGCGGACGAGGTCCTGCCGGATCATGGCATCGAAGGTTTTGAATCGCTGCTCCGGCGTGAGCGCCTTGAACAACGCGAGGTCCTCCGACAGCCTCCCCCACGCAAATACCGGACCTGGCTTACTCATCGGCGCCTTCCACTGCGAGGCTGTGATGCTATCGCCAGCAGAGCCCGACGGCGAGCGATATCAGGTTCGGCGTTGCTTGTTGCGGTATTTCGTAACGGTTGACGGCTGGCCGTGGCCGGACAAGCGGATAGAGGATGTTTCGTTGCTGCGCAGCAAAACGCGATGCGGCACTGCAGCGACCGTCCGACACAAAAAAGACCGCCTGTAGAGGCGGTCTCTTCCGTGCTGTCAACGCCTTCAGCCCTTAGAAGGGGAAGATGTTGCGGATGAGGTTACGGAGCCAGCCGAGCCCGTCGCCGCCACCGGTGCCATTGCCGCCGCCACCGCCAGTGCCGCCACCGGTTCCGCTGCCGTGCCCGCTGGCAGGTTTGCCGCCGCTAACAATGAAGAGCTCTTTGTCATTGAGAAGTTCGTGGTTCATGGTCGCCTCCTGTTTTCTAGCGAAGGGAGAATCCGCTTCGTCTATGGTCAGGAGACTAAGACCGCGCCGGCCTGGCGCAGTGACTGGCATCACGCTGCGAAGGACGTTCGCGACGGGTGATTCATATCACTAAAGCAGTTGGCGCTTGGCGAAAGATGCAAACATTCCCGGCGTGTTGCTGAGCTCATCATAGCTTCCGGTCTGCACCACCTTGCCGTCGACCAGCACGATAATGCGATCCGCCTGCCGGACGGTGGAGAGCCGGTGCGCAATGACGATCCGCGTCACATTGAGGTTGCCGAGCGAGTTGCTCACGATCGCCTGCGACTGATTGTCGAGCGCGCTTGTCGCCTCGTCAAACAGCAGAACACGCGGCCGGCGCGCGACCGCGCGGGCGATCATGATGCGCTGCCGCTGGCCACCGGACAGCGTATTGACGCCTTCGGCGACCACGGTGTTCATGCCCATCGGCATCGCCTTGATGTCGTCCTCCAGGCCGGCGAGCCGCGCCGCTTCCCAGGCCTGGTCGAGCGGCAGCTGGACGCCGCCGCAAATATTGTCGTAGAGGCTGCCGGTTGCCAGCTTGCCGTTTTGCAGCACGACGCCGAGCTGGCGGCGCACCGCGCTGATGTCGAGCGTGTCGATGGCCTTTCCATCGAGGAATACCGTACCGGACTCCGGCTTCTCGAACCCCAGCAGCAGCCGGAACAGCGAAGATTTGCCGCTGCCTGACGGACCGACGATGGCGACGTATTCGCCTTGCGCGATTCGGAGCGAGACATTCTCGAGCACTGGCGGACCGCCTTGCGTGTAGCGGAAGGTCACGCGTGACAGCTCGATCGTTCCGGACAGTTCGCCGGGGGATTTCCGTTCGTCCGACAGTTCGGCCGCCCCCGAAATCAAGGGCCGAAGGCGGGTGATGCTGGGGATGGCGATCAGGGATTCGCTGATGCCGGATGCCCAGGCGCCGATCGACGCCATCGACTGCCCGAACGCGGCGAAAAACGCCAGGAAGCCGCCGACATCCAGCAGCAGCTTGCTCTGCAGATATGTCGCCGCGGCGAAGATGATGAGGGTGGCGATCAGCGGATACGCCGTTTCGAAAACGCCGAGGGCATTGGAGACCTTCTGCGACGAGATGAAATTGCGCTTCTGCGCGGCGAATTGCTTCGACCACACGGCGAGCGCGCGCGCAGTCGCGTCGGCGACGCGCAGCTTTCCGATGCCGGTGATCAGTTGCAGCACGAAGCCGTCGATCTTGCCCTGCTGGGTAAAATACTTGTTCTCGTAATAAAGACGCAGCGCGCTGGTGGCGATGATCAGCAGCGCGCGGATCAGCGTCAGCAACAGTGCGATCAATCCCAATTTGACATCATAGTAAAGCATCAGGCCGATGCTGAACCAGGCGAACACGCCCATCAGCATGCTGCGTAGCGCGCGCCCGGTGAAGACCCGGCGCGCCGCGTCGATGCCCATCGATCGGTCGACGAAATCGCCGACCGTGTACTCACGAAACAGCGACGTCGGCAGCCTGAGTACCCGGTCGATCACCGCGGCCTGCAGCCGCCAATCCATCAAGCCTTCGACTTTCAGCATCGCCAGCCCCTCCATCGTCTGGATGCTGGCGATGGCGATGGCCGTGACGGCGAGGGCGAGGGCGCAGAACGTGAGCTGATCAAGCTCGCTGCGGGGGATCACCGAATTGATCAGGACGTTGGTGATGAGCGGCGTCACCAGCGACAACAAGCCGATCGCGACGATCGCAATTGCGATACGAAGGAAGCTTCCGGTGGAGTGCCGGAATGCGAAAGTCAACAAGTCGCGGAACCGAAGCGGGCGAGCCGGGAGCGCGGGGTAGAACGAGACGGCCTCCGGCGCCAGTTCCATTGCAACCGACCGATCGACGGGCCGCCGCGTTCCCGTTGTTGTGTCGAGCATCACATAGCGGCGGTTTCCGCGGCGAATGAGTGCGACCGGATTTCGCGCCTCGCCGTGCCATGCGACCAGCGGCCCGGCGTCCTCGGTCCACCACTCGCCCCGCAACAGCGTCCGGCGCACGCGCAAGCGTGCCGCGCGGGCGATCTCGACGGCGCCATTGAACCCGGCTTGGGCCAGTACGGAGCGGGGCGGGACGGAGAACGGCATCTTGATCGCTTCCACGACGATCCGGCAGGCGTTGAACAAAGGATCCGCCGAGTCGGTCGCCATCTCGGTGTGGGTGGAGCGCTGCACGACGACGTCGGAAAGGCGTTCAAAGGATTCCGCGGTCTGCGTTGTGATCAATTCGGTGCGAAGCACGAGGCGCCGTGCCTCGCGCTCGACGTCGCGCGCCAGATATTCCCTGATGCAGCTGGCCACGCTGAGATGGAACTGGTCGATGGCGCGCCACAGTTGGTCGGCGTCCGGCATCGTTTCACTGCCGAGCGTGCTACAGCCGGATTGACCCGCCTCGATCCACATGCCTGACGTCAGCGGCAGTGGCGGGCCTCCAGCGGCAATCGATGGTTCAAGCCCCATCGGCTTCGCCGTCCCGGCTTGCAGGGAGACCCAGACCATGCTGCGTGCAGGACCGCGGCGCCGTTCATCCGGCGGGATCTCGGCCGCGCCATCGCTCGCGACTTCGAGCATGTCCCAGCTCGGGTTGGGTCCGGCGATCAGCCGCGCAAGCCGCCTGATCCAGGTGGTGATCGGATCGAGGGACTGAACGTCCATGCGCGGCACGAGCTGCGCTTCGGTGCCGGGGCTTCCGACCGCGAGCACTTGAATTTGCGGATCCGACCGGTTGAAGCCTTCCTGCAGATCGAGAATGATCTCTCCACTCTCGGCCCGAAACAGATGGTGCCGGGCGCCGTCGGTACTGCCTTCGACAAGCCGCACCGCGAAGACATCGACATGCCCCGCGGTGATCTTGAGCGCATAGCCGCGGTGATCGAGCAGCTTTGGATGCCGTCCATCGAATGCGATATGGCCCGCCGGATGGGCGGTCGCTTCCTGATTGGCCATCGCGTGGGCCTGCTGGAGGAGAGATTCACTCATTCCTGCGCCACTAGTTTTGCGTACGTGCCCTGAACGCCCATCAGTTGTTCGTGGGTGCCCCGCTCGACGATCTTGCCCTGCTGCAGCACAATGATCTCGTCGCAGTCACGGATGGTGCTGAGGCGGTGCGCAATGATGATGCAGGTGCAGCCGCGCCGCCGCAGATTGTCATCGATGATCTTTTCGGTGATCGGATCGAGCGCGCCGGTGGCCTCATCCAGGACAAGAATCGACGGATTGGAAACCAGCGCCCGCGCGATCTCGATCCGCTGACGCTGGCCGCCGCTGAAATTGGTGCCGCCCTCGTTGATATAGCAGTCGTAGTTTCCCGTCCGCGTCGCGATGTCTTCGTGGATCACGGCATCCTTCAATGCCTGCGAGAGATCGGCCTCGGTGATGGTCGAGTCCCACAGCGTAAGGTTTTCGCGTGCCGTACCCTCGAACAGGAAGATGTCCTGGTCGACATAGGTGATCGAATTAGCGAATACCTGCGGCGGGATCTCCGGCAAACTCCATCCGTCGACACGAACCTCGCCCGCCCAGGGTCTGTAGAGACCGCAAATCAGCTTTCCGAGGGTCGATTTTCCGCTTCCCGAGGCGCCGACAAGGGCCACCCGCGAACCCGGATGGATGTCGATCGAGATGTCATCCAGCAGCGGCGGCTCCAGGATCGAGTAGCCGAATTTGATATTGCTGAGCTCGACCCGGCCGGTCAGTTTTGGCGGAAAGCGCTCGGGCGCGATCGCTGGCTTGTCCGACTTTCCGAGCGGATAATTGTAGACGTCTTCCAGGCGCTCCAGCCCGCCCTTGATGGTCTGCACGTTGCCGAAATAATTGACGAGTTCGGTCACCGGTTCGGAGAAGCTTGCCATCAGGGACTGGAAGGCCACGAGGCCCCCAAGGGTCAGCGATCCCTCGATGACGCGCAGGCCGCCAACGCCGAGAATCGCCGCCACGGTCAGTCCCGTGAACAACGTCGGCAGCATATCAAGATAGATCGAGGAGGCACCGAGTTCCTGCTCGGCGTTCAATGCCTTGGCCTGGATGCCGGCCCATTGGCCGAACGCCTCGTCCTCCAGACCGCTGGCCTTGAGGGTTTCGATGCTGCGCACCGCGCTGACGGTGGAGCCGACGAGCTTGCCTTGCTCCAGCGCGAGGCTGCGGCTGAGGTCTTCGCGACGTCCTCCGATGAACTTCAACGCCAGCACATTCGCCAGCGTCATGCTCACGCCAATGATGGCCAGCGGGAGATCGTAGATGGCCATCGCCGCGGCGAAGAAGACGATCGACGTCAGATTGAGCGCATTCGACGCGACACCGCTCGAGAGCAGGCGGCCGATCTGCTCGTTGGCGCCCACGCGGTTGGAGATATCGCCGGCGTGACGCTGGGTGAAGAACTCGACTGGGAGCGCCATGACATGCCAGAGAAAGCGGCTCACCATGACGACCGAAAGCTTGGTCTGCAGCCGCAGCAGCAGCGATTGGCGCACCAGCGTCAGCAGCGCGCGGATGATCGCGGTCAAGGCCATGCCGATCAAGAGCGGAATGAACCAACTGCTGGTGCGCTGGATCAGGATGTTGTCGATGAATATCTTCGAGAAGCCGGCAGCGACGATGGCGGGCACCACCAGCGCGAGGCTGACGAGCACCAGCAGGCCGACGGGGGTCTTCGAGGAGCGCAACTCGCGCAGCAGCAATCGCAAGCCTTGCGGCTTGCTGCCCGATCGCTGGAATTCAGCCGTCGGCTCCATGGTGAGCGCAACGCCGGTGAAGGCGAGATCGAGCTCGGCCATGTCGGTGCGCCGGCGTCCGGTCGCGGGATCATTGATGTAAACGTCGTTGCCGTCGATCCCCTCGAGCACCACGAAATGATTGAAATTCCAATGGATGATGCAGGGCATCGGCAGTTCGTGCAGCGTCGTGGGCTCCTTGCGAAAACCCTTGGCGTCGAAACCAAAGGTGCGCGCTGCCCGGACGATGTTGCTCGCCTTGCTGCCGTCGCGCGAGACGCCGCACGAAACGCGAAGCTGCTCCAGTGGAATCCACGCGCCGTGGTGCGCGAGCACCATCGCCAGCGCCGCCGCGCCGCACTCAACGGCTTCCATCTGAAGAATGGTCGGCGTCTTCTTGACGTTCCTGCGCCAAAACAGCCTTCGAAACCGGTGCCAGAGGGAAGGCGGCCGGAACTGCGGCGGAAGCGGTTGCTGCGGCGGGGCGCTATCCATCAATTCCGGTCAACCGCCTCAAGAGGGGCACCACCAGATCGAGCGGGCGTTGCCGCCGAGTGGTGATTTCCGCGCGCGTCAGCGTTCCGCTGGTAAGGCGGATCGGCGGCCCCTGTCCAACCGCCCAGCGGTATCCGCTGACGGTTTCGGGGTCCTGCTCCAGGCTGACGGTTGCGGCGTAAGCGGCTCCTTCCTTTGAAAACCGGGTAACCAGATTGTCGTTGTGGAGGACGGCTGCCATGCCCTGCGGCGTCATCGGGAAATCCGAGATCGTCACGACAGTGCCGACCATGGTCCCGAATTCCTCGCGCTTCACCGTGCTTGGCTCGATGCGGACCGGCATTCCTAGCTTGACGTTCTTGCCGCGCTCGGCGGGAATATAGATCAGGGCTTCCAGCTTCTGGCCTTCGCTTTCGATCGCGACGACAGGTGCGCCGACCGCAAGCACGGCGCCCGCGGAGACCTTGATTTCGAGCACGCGGCCATCCACCGGGCTGACGATCCTGGTATTCTGGGTCAGCAGCCCCGCAGCGGAGTCCATCTGCCGGCGGGCGTCATTGAGGGCAAACTCGGATGTCTGGGTCTCGCGTTCGCGCTGGGTTTCCAGATCGGTCTGTGTCGTCCGGAGCTTCAGGATTTCATTGAACGTATCTTCTTTTCGTTGCTGGGCGTCGGTGAGGTCCCGGCGCCGCTCCTCGAGCGTGCGCCGCGTCGTCAATCCCTTCGCCATCAAATCCTCGAGGGTTTTGACATCGTTCGTCAGATAGTCGATGCGCTGCGAGGTCGCCTTGATGACCTGGTTGAACGCGGCTTCCAGCTTCGCAAAATTCTGTGCCTTCGACGCAAGCTCGCGCTTGGTTTTGTCGATCAGGTCAGCGTGCTGGCGTTCCTTCTCGCGGAACACCTCGACGGCAGCCTGGTGGCGTTGCTGGATGTCGGTCTGAACGATCTCCGCGATCGGTTGCCCCTGGTTGACGCGGTCACCGACCATGACGCTGATGGTTGCCAACCGGCCGGAGGCGGCAGAAGACGCCTCGACGACGCGGCCGCCACCGCTGATCAGAATGCCCTGGCCTTCAGCACGGGTAGGGACGCGGCCGACAATGCCCCATGTGACGGCTGCGATAAGGGCGATGCAAATGGCAAATACCAGCATCCAGTCGAACGGTCTGGTAATGCGGACGAGATGATCAAGCTGTTCGGGCGATGCGGCGCGCTGCAGCGCGACGGCGCGAAATGTCCGCTGCGAGAGATCGGTCATTTTCCCGGGTCCGTAACCAAACCGGGGACGGCCTCCCCAGCCGCGAGCAGTCGCTGATTTTTCTCATCACGCACAGCTCTGTTCCTCTCGGGGCAGATAATACACAAAAGCCGATGCGGAACAACCAAACGGGCCTGCCTACCCGCGCCGGAACGCGCGTTCGTCGTGCAAAAATGACGCAGGCCAGGTTCGGTCCGCCCTAGCAGCGCATGTAATCGCGAACTATGCTTGGCGACCAGGTCCGAGGCTGATCCAATGGGCGTAACCGCCGTCTGGAAAATGATTGGCAGAGTGGTGCGGGGCGGCAAGAAGCCCGCTTGCGTTCCCAATGGGCAATCCATGACCCGCCTGCGTCGCGAATGGGTGCCGCTCGCCCTCGGCGTCACGATGCTCCTGCTGGCGCCGAACGTATCCAGCAGCGGCGTCCTCAGCGAAAGCGATTTCAAAAAGGTCGAAGCCATAAAGCCGTTATTCCAGAACTTGATGGGTGATCTCGTTCAGACCGCCAAGCGACCCGATATTTCCACTGGTGACGCCGATTGCATCACGTCGACAATCCGGGAACTGCTTCAGATCTCCGAGGAGCTTTCGAGTTACGAATATCTCATCACCATTGAAAAGGAGATCACCGACTTCGGCGAAAACAGCCCGGTGAAGGGCGTCGTCAAATTCGCGATCGAAAAGACAAATACGATCCTTGCCGAGGAACGAAAACGATTGGTTCAATTGTCGGACCGCTGTTCGCGCTTCCCGCTGGCCTTCAGCAAAACGCAGCAGGCACTGCAATTCATCGATACGACAACCAATCTTCTCAATTCCATTCAGGTACGCCTGTGAGCGAGCGGCGTTCATGCGTGTCCCCTTTATTCTGTGATTGCCAGAATAGGTTTGCGCGTTAGCTTCACCGTGACGGACGTCACAAAGCGCCGACACGGCTTAAGGCGCTGCGCTGCTGCCGCGTGAGAAGTCCGCGCTTTGCCGCCAGCGAGCAGAATCCGCGGCCGCCGGGAGCGGGCGTGGTTCGGCGGATTCCACATCAGCTCGAACCCAGCAGGTGCAGTGCCATGCCGTTGACACGTGCAGCGTTGGCACCCTGACCGGTCACTGTCACCGGGCCGCATGGAGCTTCGATTTGGCTGGCGCTGCCATCGGGGCGGGACGTCAGCCGTCGCAACGGCAAGGCCACCGGGCCCGCAATAATAGCGGCACCGATCCAGCGAGACAGGTTCATCCGCCGGCCATGCCGGCAGCAAGTCCGTGAAACGGCGGGTCAGCGACACCGTGAACTGCATCGGGCGGTTATGTCGGTCCGCCCGGCGGGTGCGGACTTCGCGGCCCGGTGCGGCCAAAGGCAAGATACTGGGCTCCGCAGGCGAGTCCCCGCTTACCCGTGGGCATTTCACTCCTAAAATTCCCTTTGCATATCTTTGTATACATGATTATACATAGCGGAAAGTCCCGAGCTGGCTTTTGGGAGGCCGCGATTTCAAACACTGCTGAGGACGACACGCTTGTGATCTGGCCCGGCCCCGCGTCATCGCGGGCCGCGGGCGGGCTCGCCGAGCATGCCTATCGGGCCATCCGCAATGCGATTCAGGAAGGCCAACTCGAGGCCGGCCAACGTGTCCTCGAGCTGGAGCTCTGCGCCTGGCTCAAGGTCAGCCGTACGCCCATTCGCGAGGCGATGCGCCGCCTGCAATCCGACGGCATGCTAGTCCATGCGCCGGGCGGCGGGCTGTCGGTCGCGCAACACGACCTGCGCGCGGTGGCCGAGCTCTACGACGTGCGCGAACGGCTTGAAGGTACTGCCGCGGCACTGGCTGCACGCTTTGCCGACGCGACCGAAATCCACATGCTGCAGGCGATGCTGGATTCGCATCGTCAGTTGCCTGATGACCCGAAACTACACGCCCGGGAAAACACTCTCTTTCACGAGCAAATCTACCGCGCCGCTCACAATCGGTTCCTGATCAAGAGTCTGCAGGACCTGCATGACTCTGTCGTACTGCTGGGCCGCACCACCTTCGCGGCACCCGGCCGTATCGCGGAAGCATTGGCAGAGCACCAGGCGATCGTTACCGCCATCGCGCGGCGCGACGAGGTTGCCGCAGAAGACCTGGCGCGCCGTCACGTTCGCCGCGGCTACGAGCTGCGTCTCAACGCGATGGCCGAAGCCGCCCGCGCCGGATCGCAACATCGGATCGATAGCCGGAGAGAAACACCCGACAAAAAATAATTCCGAACAAGACGCGAGGTGCGCGCCGCAATCGCCGCCTTGCTGCGATCCACACCAGGTCAATCCCACAGGAGTTGAGTAATGAACAAGTATGACGTCATCGTTGTTGGCGCGGGCAACGCCGCCCTGGCTGCCGCGGTGTCCGCCAAGGAGAACGGTGCCGAGCGCGTCGTTGTGATCGAGAAGGCGCCGCGGGAAATGCGCGGCGGCAACACGCATTGGAGCGGCGGCGTGCTGCGCTTTGCCTTCGACGATCCCCGGGAAATCGGCGAACTGCTCCCCGACGTCGAGGATGAATACGAGAACTTCTATGACGGCGTATCGCCGTACTCGAAGGAGGATTTTCACGGCGACCTGATGCGCGTCACCAGCGGACGCACCGACCCGGTATTGTCGAAGCTGCTCGTCCACAACTCGTTCGACACCGTGAAATGGATGAAGAAGGTCGGCGGCATCAAGATGGAGCCGGCGATCACGCTTTCCGCGGTCAAGAAGGACAACGTCATGGTGTGGGCGCGCGGCCTGGTCGTGCGCGCCGAACACGAAGGCGTCGGCCTGTCGCGGAGCTGGTTCTCGACCGCCGAGCAGCTCGGCATCGAAATTCGCTATGGAACTGCGGCGACCGAGCTACTGCTGGGCGACGATGGCAGGATCAACGGCGTCAAGGTGCGCGATGACGACGGCGTTTCGGTCCTGAATGCCAGGTCGGTGATCCTCGGCTGCGGTGGATTCGAAGCCAATGTGCAGATGCGCACCCAGCATATCGGTCCGCTGGTCGGTGCGGCGAAAGTGCGGGGCACGCCGCACAATCAGGGCGACGGTTTGCGGATGGCGATGAACATCGGCGCGATGCCGTGGGGACAATGGAGCGGCTGCCACGCCACGCCGATCAGCGCGGATTGGGGTGAGTTTGCACCCCGCGAACTCACCGATCGCAGCAACCGGCTGAGCTATGTCTATGGCGTCATGCTGAACCGCAAGGGCCGGCGCTTCGTCGATGAAGGCGAGGACGGTGCGCTCTTTACCTATGCCAAGTTCGGCCGCGCGATCCTCGCCGAACCCGGCGCCAAGGCCTGGCAGATCTTCGACTCCAGAGTCGTTCACCTGCTGGAGCCGCGCTACCAGACCAGCAAGCCGATCACCGCCAACACGCTGGAAGATCTCATCGAAAAACTCGACTTCGACGACAGGGATCAGGCGCTGAAGACGCTCGATGAATATAATGCCTGCGCCCGCGAGATGGACGACGGTTTTGATCCGACCAAGAAGGACGGTCTTTCCAGCAAGGGGCTCGCGCTGGAGAAAACCAATTGGGCGCTTCGGATCGCAAAACCGCCGTTCTACGCCTATAGCGCCACCGGCGGCATCACCTTCACCTTCGGCGGACTGAAGGTGAATGAGACGGCGCAGGTGATCGGCACCGACTGGCGGCCGATCAAGGGCCTGTTCTGCTGCGGCGAAATGGTCGGCGGCCTGTTCTACGACAATTATCCGGCGGGCACCGGTCTGGTATCGGGCGCGACGTTCGGGCGGATTGCAGGGCGTAGCGCGGCAGCGGCGGACTGAACCACGGGAGAACCAACATGAGTGACGCGTCTGTTGCATCGTCGAAGGCAAGTTCGGCAGAGCATGCTTCGTCCGGAACCACGCTGCTCCAGCATCTGGCCGAGCGGGTGTTGGCCTTCGAGAAGCGTCAGCTCACAAAGGGAGCGGTCGCGTCGGCAAGAGCCTGCATCCTCGATGCGATCGGCGTGACCCTGGCCGGCTATCCGGAGCCCTGCACGCAGATCCTCCTCAAGACCCCGGGCATCGCGACGGTGCCCGGACCCGCGCTGATATTGGGCTCATCCCGGCGCACCAGCGCGCTCGATGCCGCGCTGATCAACGGCACGGCGTCGCATGCGCTCGATTTCGATGATTTCAGCGGCATCATGGGCGGCCATCATTCGGTGCCGCTGGTATCGACGCTGTTTGCGCTGGCAGAGGAGCGCGGCGGCAGCGGTGAAGACCTCATTGCCGCCTACGTGATCGGCGTCGAGGTCGAGATCCGGCTCGCGCGCGGTCAATTTTCATCACTACGACAAGGGCTGGCATCCAACGGCGACGCTCGGCATTTTCGGTGCCGCGGCCGCCGCCTGCCACCTCATGAAGCTCGATCATGCCAGGACGACGATGGCGCTGTGCATCGCGGCCTCGCTCGCAAGCGGGCTCAAGGCCAATTTCGGCACCATGACGAAGCCCCTCCACATCGGTCAGTGCTGCCGCAATGGCCTGCTTGCGGCTCTGCTGGCGGAGGGAGGATTTGACGCCGCCACCGACGTGTTCGAGCATCAACAAGGCTTCCTCAACGTCTTCAACGGGCCCGGCACGTTCGACCCTGATAAGCTCTTTGAGAGCTGGGGCGCGCCGTGGGAGATCGAGGCGAAATCGATCGCGCTCAAGCAATTCCCGTGCTGCGGCAGCACGCATCCCGCCATTGCGATGGCGCTCCAGTTGCGGCGCGAGGACAAGGTCAAAGCCGCGGAGATCAGCCGCATCGAAGTGCGGCCGCATGGCCGGCGCCTGCGCCATACCAACAATCCGCACCCGCAGACATCGCTGCAAGCCAAATTCAGCGTCCAGTATGTCGTCGCGCGGGCGCTTCGCTATGGCGTGCTTCGGCTCAAGGATTTCGAGGGCGACGCGCATTTCGATCCGGAGATCACGCGGCTTCTGGATCTCACGACCGCAAGCCCGCACCCTGATATGGCCGACGATGCCGAGGACCAATGGGGCGCGGAAGTCATCGTGACGCTCAAGGACGGCACCCGCCTCTCGCGGCGCGTCGACAATCTTGTCGGTCGTGGTGGCGACAATCCGATGAGCAGCAGCGAATTGTGGGACAAGTTCAACGATTGCGCGGCGCGAAGCCTTCCTCGTGAGCAGATCGCGCCGCTGTTCGAGCGGCTTGAAACGCTCGAAAAAGTCACCGAGATCGCGCAGGTCACGCGGCTGCTCGAAGTCAGCGAATTGCACAAGGCGCCGGCAAAGAAGGTCGTCTTTGCGCCGCGAGGTGCTCATGAGGCTCAGGAGACGACCTGGGTACCCTGAGCGAGGCTTCCAACCAACGCTATCAGGCCGGCTTCGCCCAGTTCTGATACATCTTCAGCAGCGCCACGATATCCTGGCCACGAAAGCCCTCGGCCAGGGCAAGCGCATAAAGTTCGCGCGTCGCGGAGGCCGACGGCGTCGGCATCCGCGTCATGCGCCCGAGTTCGACCGCAAGTGCCAGGTCCTTCTCGCCCAGCTCCATCTTGAACCCCGGCGCGAAATCACCCTTGATCGCGTTCGGAAAGCGCTTGGTGAAGTGATGCGAGCGACCGCCGCTGACCGACAGAACATCGTAGAGCTTGTCCGGCTCGACGCCTGCGGCGACGCCGAGCGCAAAGGCTTCCGCCGCGACCAGGACGTTGCCCATCGACATCATGTTGTTGACGATCTTGACGACCTTCGCGGTTCCGACCGGGCCGGTGTACTTCCAGTCGTTGCCGAGCAGCTTGAGAATCGGCTCAGCCCGGGTCACATCGGTTCGCTCGCCGCCGGCGATCAGGATCAGCTTGCCGGCGCGAGCCTCGTTTGGGCTGCCGCTGACCGGACAATCGACCACGGCGATTCCCTTGGCGGCCGCTGCCTCGGCGGCCTGCCGCATCGTCTGCGGATCGATGGTGCTCAGCTCGATGCACAGGGTGCCCTTGGCGGCATGGGCGACAATGCCGTCGGCGCCGAGCCAGGCTTCCGTCACCGCTTTCGGATCGGGCAGGCTGGTCAGCACGATGTCGCGGCCCTCGAGCGCTTCCGCGATGCTCGATGCCATCCGAAAGCCGTCCTTTGTGAGGCGCGCGCGCTGATCGGCGTTGACGTCATAGCCGACGACGTCGAGGTTGGATTTCCTCAGTCGTCCCGCCATCCCCGATCCCATCTGCCCCATTCCGATGACCGCGACCTTCTCAGACATGTCGTTTCTCCCGATTCTTTTGTTGCGAGGTCGTGCCGAGCTATCGCTGAAGCAGACTCATCGCTCGACTCTATACAGAGGCGCCGGTGCCAAGGCGACGGCGTAGCCCCGCAGGCGGTGCAACGGCGTGCACCAATGTCGCATGATGAAAACTGTAGACAGTTTGAGGCGAGGGCGGTAGCGTCCGTGCAATTCGGCCGGCCACCGCTGCGATGCGCGCGCCACCGGCCTGCATCGGTTCAACAGATGATCAACGGGAGCGAAACTTGAGACAGCCTGTGCAGTTTGCCGCGATGTGTGAGCGTCCATGAAGATCGCAAAAGGAAAATTTGTCGTGACCGGCGGCGCCAGCCTGATCGGATCGCATGTCGCGGAACAATTGCTGAGCCAGGGCGCGCGGGAAGTCGTGCTGCTCGACAACTACGCGCTGGGCAGTCCGGACACCGTCAGGTCGCTGCTGGGCGATGCTCGCGTCAAGCTCGTGCGCGGCGATATCCTGCGCATCAACGAGCTGTATGATGCCTTCGAGGGCTGCGATGGCGTGTTCGCAATCGCCGGCTTCCTGACGCTGCCGCTCAGCCAGAATCCGAGCCTTGGGCTTGCGGTCAATGTCGAGGGGCAGGTCAACATCTTCGAGGCGTGCCGCTATCGCAACGTCAAGAAGGTGGTGTTCTCGTCGTCGATCGCCGTGTACGGCGATCCGGCGCCAGGCTTGGTCGACGAGTCAGCCCCGGCGCAGCTCGCCACGTTCCAGCCCGCGACAGCGCTGTACGCGTGCACCAAGCTGATCGGCGAAAATCTCTGCCGTCTCTACAGCGCAAAGCACGGCATCCAGGGGATCGCGCTGAGATACGCGACGGTTTACGGCGAGCGCCAGCACTATCGCGGCGTCAACGCGCTCTACATCATGGAGAACTACGACCGCATCATGCGCGGCGAGCCGCCAGTCATTCCGGACGACGGCAGTGAGGTGCATGACTACGTTCACGTTGCCGACGTCGCCCGCGCCAATGTGATGGCGATGGCGTCCGACATCACGGCTGAGAGCTTTACCGTCGCGTCGGGTGTTGCGACCGATCTCAACCGGGTGGTGGCGCTGTTGCTGAAGTTCACCGGCAGCGATCTCAAGCCCGTCTACAAATCGGCACCTTCGAGCGTGCGATCAAGTGTGACCAAGCAGCTCGATTTCAGCATCGCCAAGGCCGAGAAGATGCTGGGCTGGAAGCCCGAGGTTTCCATCGAGGAGGGCATCCGCCGGCTGCTGGAATGGCGCAAGGCGCAGGACACGCCGGCGAGCTGAGGGGAACGCATGTCGGAATACGAGATTCTCGCGGTCCGTTACGCCCATAATGCCGAACGGCGCACATCCGAAAATTTCCTCGGCGGCGATGCGCATGACGGACCGATGCCGATGGATTTCTTCGTCTGGGTGCTGAAGGGCGACGGCCAGACCATCATCGTCGATACCGGCTTCGACGCTGACATGGCCAAGCGCCGCTCGCGCAAGATAACGCGCCCGGTTGCGGAGGGCCTGAAAATTGCCGGCGTCGATCTCGGCGGCGTCAAGGACGTCGTCCTGACCCATATGCATTACGACCACGCCGGTAATCACGAGATCTTTCCGAACGCGCGCTATCACATCCAGGATCGTGAAATGGAATACTGCACCGGCCGGTGCATGTGCCATTCCAGTCTGCGTCACCCGTTTGAGGCTGACGATGTCACCGCGATGGTGCGCAAACTGTTCCAGGGCCGCGTCAGGTTCCACAATGGCACGAGCGAGATCGCCGACGGTGTCACGGTGCATCTGGTCGGCGGTCATTCGCGCGGGCTGCAGTTCGTGCGGGTCCGAACCCGCCGCGGATGGGTAGTGCTCGCCTCGGACGCTTCACATTATTACGCGAATTTCGAACAGTACCGGCCGTTCCCGGTGGTGGTCGACGTCAGCGAGACGCTGGAAGGTTATGACGCGATGCGCCGGCAGGCGTCGTCGCTGGCGCACATCGTGCCCGGCCATGACCCGCTCGTGCTACAACGCTATCCGGCGCAGCCGGGCGGGCCGGCAGACATCATCCGTCTGGATGCCGAGCCGCTGAAATAAGGACAGGGATCGGCCATGGCAAATGCTCGACTTCGTGCGGTGTTCATGCGGGGCGGCACTTCCAAGGCGGTGATGTTCCGAAGGGACGATCTGCCTGATGACCCGAAGGCTTGGGACTCGATTTTCCTTGAAGTGATGGGTTCGCCCGATCCCAATGGCCGGCAACTCGACGGCATGGGCGGCGGCATCTCATCGCTGTCGAAGATCTGCATCATCGGCCCGCCGAGCCGCACCGACGCCGATGTCGATTACACCTTTGCGCAGATCGGCGTGCGCGACACTTTTGTCGACTACGGCGCCAATTGCGGCAACATGTCCTCGGCCGTTGGGCCGTTCGCGCTCGACGAAGGGCTGGTGACGGCGCCAGCCAACGGCGAAGCCACGGTCCGCATCCACAACACCAATACCTCGAAGATCATCGTTGCGCGCTTTCCGGTCGAGGATGGTTCGCTGGCCGCCACCGGCGACATCGAGATCGATGGCATCGCCGGGAAGGCGGCGCCGATCCGGCTGGAGTTCCTCGAGCCGGGCGGGGCGCGGACCGGCCAGCTGCTGCCGACCGGGAAGGCGGTTGACGACCTCGACATCGGCGGCGGGGAAAGCGTGAAGGCGTCCTGCGTCGACGCCGCCAACCCCTGCGTCTTCGTTGCGGCAAGCGCAGTCGGCAAGTCGGGCGATGAACTGCCCGACGTGCTCGACAATGATGCCGCCTTTCTGCAGCGCATGGAAGCGATCCGCTGTGCGGCATCGGTCAAAATGGGGATTGCGCCGGATCTCGATCAGGCGCGGCGTATGACCGGTATTCCCAAAGTCGCGATGGTGACGGGCCCGAGATCCGGACGAACGCTGTCGGGGCGCGAGCTCGCGGCTGAAGATGCCGACATCTGGGTGCGGATGATCTCGGTAGGGCTGCCGCATCGCGCTACACCCATTACCGGAGCGATTTGCCTTGCGGTGGCGTCGCGCATTCCCGGAAGCATTCCGGCCGAACTATGCAAGGCGAACGGACCCATTCGTATCGCGCATCCATCGGGCGTCACGCTGGTTGATGCCGGCGTTTCGTCCTCTGGTGGTGGAAGCGTGAAGGCCGATTACGGCGCGGTTTACCGCAGTGCCCGCCGCCTGTTCGAAGGCAATGTGGTTTATCGAACCGCCATCGCTTAGTTGTATACAGTTGCGGGAACGCAGGTTTCCACGATTGATTGTCGTTCACGAAGGGACATACTAGTAAGAAGGGCTTGGCCGAGGAGCGAGCCGGCTCGTGTCTGTGCGGGCTCCCACGGGAGCGCTATCGAAAGGCTTTCATGAACGGCATCTTGAGCAACAAGGTCTCTGCCCAGTCGCTGGTGGATGCGCTCGCCGAGCGGATCGAGGCGGCGATCATGAGCGGGGACCTGCAGCCGGGCAGCAAGATCAGCGAGCAGGCGCTGGCCGCGTCGCTCGGCGTCAGCCGCGGTCCATTGCGCGAAGCCATCCGCCGGCTCGAAGGTCGAAAGCTGCTGCAGCGGACACCCAACATCGGCGTCCGCGTCGCAAGCCTGTCGCCGAGCGATCTGTATGAAGTGCTGCAGGTTCGCGAAGCGCTGGAAGGGATGGCCTGCGGCCTTGCCGCCCAGCATATGACGGACGATGAACTGGAGGCGCTTTCCGGGCTGCTAGATCAGCACCAGCAGCAGAAGAGCGTCCAGGAAGGCACCGGCTATTATCAGGAGTCGAAGGACTTCGATTTCCACTTCCGCATCGTCAAGGGCAGCCGCAATGCACGGCTGGTCCAGATGCTTTGCGAGGACCTCTATTATCTGCTTCGGGTATACCGCTACAAATCGAGTACAAAGCCGGGGCGCGCCAAACAGGCTCTGCGTGAGCACAAGGACATCGTCGCAGCGCTCATGCGTCGGGACCCCGTGGAAGCCGAACGCAAGATGCGGCTGCATATCAGCAACGCCCGCCAGTATGTCGAGGAGCAGATGAGGGAAGCGGCCGCCCGGCAAGAAGTCGCGCCGCCCGTCCGGAAGCCCAAGGCAGGTGCGGCGTGGACAGGCAAAAGCAAGGCCGCCGTTCAGTCGCGCAGATAGCCTCGCGGTGAAGGACCAGCCGCCGTTTTCATCGGCCGGTTTGCTTTTGCGGCATTCCCTCGGGTGTGATCGATGTGATGATCGATGAGTCGAGGGCCTCGTATTCGTGATAGCCGATGGTCGCGTATAGTTCGGCCCGCGTTTGCATGCGATCGATCAGGCGGTGGGTGCCGCCGTCTTTGCGGATGCCGTCATACAGTTCGGCCTGCGCCTTTGCGGCCACGCGAAGCGCGCTGACCGGCCAGATCACCATCTTGTAGCCGAGCGCCTCGAACTCGGACGCCGTCATGAACGGCGTTCGTCCAAACTCGGTCATATTGGCCAGCAGCGGCACCTTGATGGTTTCGGCAAATTTGCGGAACGCTTCCGGGTCATGCAGCGCCTCGGGGAAGATCGCGTCAGCGCCGGCTTCGACATACAGCCGTGCCCGGTTGATGGCGCTGTCGAGCCCTTCATCCGCGGCCGCATCGGTGCGGGCCACGATGTAGAGATGCCGCCGTGCCTTGGCGGCGGCGGCGATTTTGGCCGCCATATCCTCGGGCGCGATCAGCTTCTTGTCGTTGAGATGGCCGCACTTCTTCGGCAGGATCTGATCCTCGATCTGGACAGCAGCAGCGCCCGCGTATTCGAACGCCCGCACCATGTTCATCACGTTCAGCGCTTCGCCAAAGCCGGTATCGCCATCCACCAGCACGGGAAGTTGCGACGCGCGGGAAACCTGCCGGACGAAGAAGCAGACGTCGTCGATCGTGAGAATGCCGAGGTCCGGAAGCCCCATCGAGGCGGACATCGCCGCTCCCGACAGATACAGCGCTTCAAACTGCGCGGCCTTGGCCTGCAACGCGGCGAGGCCGCAATGGGCTCCGGGAATCTGCAGGATGCCGGGACGCTGCAATAGCTTCCGAAAGCGATCGCCGGCGGCCAGCGTCGGCAGGTCATTGGCGACCAGATATGTCATTTGGCTCCCGCCTGTTCTGTTTCGTTCCTGATCATATCCGTCATGCCCGCTTGCGTCGTGGCCCGAACGGGGCGGCAGGAATGTTTCCTGCATGCACGTTAAACTGTCAACAGTTGACTTTAGTCAATTCCCTAAGATAGGTTCCGCCATCCCGTCGCCCGACAGGGCCCGGACGAAGCAACAGAAAAATCGAGAGGGGTTGGCAGCGAGCTGCTCCCCGACATCAGGGAGGTAGCCATGCGTGGATTTTTGAAGGTCGCGCTCCTTTCGACGGCTTGCGCTGTTTCCTCATATTCGGCCTCGGCGCAGACGTTGAAGCTCGGCGTCCTGGCGACACTTTCCGGCGCCGGAACCGCGTGGGGATTGGCGATGCAGGGCGCGGCCGAACTCGCCGCCGAAGATGTCAACAGCAAGGGCGGGCTGGAAGTCGGCGGCAAGAAGTACAAGGTCGAGATCGTCGCCTATGACGATCATTACAAGGCGGCGGACGCGCTGACCGCGTTCAACCGCATGGTGTTCGACGACAGCATCAAGTTCGTGGTCGGGCCGCTCGGATCGGCGCCGGCGCTCGCCCTTCTTCCCGTCAGCACCGAAAACAAGGTCATCACGATGACGATGGCCTTCACCCCGAAGGCGCTGTCGGCCGAATACAAGTACAGCTTCCGTCCGGTGATCCCGTCGGACGTGTTCTCCGATCCGCAAATCAAGTGGGTGGTGCAGAAGTTGGGCGCCAAGAAGATCGGCGGCTTGTTCCCGAACGACGAGTCCGGTCAGCAGGTCGGAGCCGCCAACGAGGCTGCCTATGAGGCGGTCGGAGCCAAATTCGTCGCCAAGGAGTTCTTCGAGCGCGAGCGCGTCGATTTCGTGCCGCTGCTGACGCGCGTGCTGGCGAAGGGCATCGATGCCTTTGAACTCAACGGCAACGCGCCGCAGACCGCGGGATTGCTGGTCAAGCAGCTTCGTGAACTTGGCTTCAAGGGGCCGATCATCCGGACCGGCGGCGACGCCACCGCTGATATCCTGAAGGTTGCCGGCAAGGATGCCACCGAGAACGTCTACGTCCATCAGCCGATCAACACGGATTCCCCGGCGATCCAGGAATACACCAAGCGCTTCGAGACAAAGTACAAGACGCCGCTGAACGCCTTCAGCCCGTTCTTCTACGCCAATGTGCAGATGGTGTTCGCCGCGATGCAGAAGTCGGGAACGGTGACGGATAGCGACAAGGTGCGCGAAGCGTTGCGTGGCCTGAAGGAGTTCGAAACCGTGCTCGGCAAGGTGAACTGGATCGGCGAAGCGCAGTGGAAATCGAACCAGCAGCTCGACGCGCCATTCTACGTGGCGCTCCTCAAGGGTGGTGCCGCGCAGGTCGTGGCCAAGTGCACGCCCAAGGTCTGCGAATGAGCGTTGCAGGCATCTCCTGGAAAATTGACGCCGCCTGACGCGGGAGAACGGGTTTGGACTATTCGATACTTCTTGCGCAGGCTGTGCTGAACGGTCTCGTCATCGGCGCGATGTACATGCTGATGGCGGTCGGTTTCACGCTGGTGTTCGGGATCATGCGCGTGGTCAATTTCGCGCATGGCGAATTCTATATGCTCGGCGCCTTTACGGGATTCTTCACCTACGTCTATTGGGAGATCCCGTTCGTCGTCTGCCTTTTGATCGCGGCGCTGACGATCGGCATTCTCGGCATGCTGGTCGAACGCACGTTGATCCAGCCGTTTCGTTCGGATGAGATGTCGGGGATGATCGCGACGCTGGCGATCTCGGTGATCATTCAGAACGGCGCCGTGCTGCTGTGGGGACCTCAGCCGAGGGCGATGCCCGATATCGTGACCGGCACGCTGGCGATCGGTCCGTTCAGCTTTCCGTGGTCGCGGCTTGTTGTCATCGCCGCGGCCGCGCTGATCTTTACCGCGTTCTGGCTTTTCATGCAGCGAACCCGGCTCGGGCGGGCGATGCGGGCGGTCGCCCAGGATACCGAGACCGCGCTGATCCAGGGCATCCGCGTCAACTACATCTATCCGCTGGCCTTCGGCATGAGCGTCGCCCTTGCGGCACTGGCCGGCGCGCTGATGGGGCCGGTGTTCTCCGTCTCGCCCTTTGTCGGCCTCACGCCGATGCTCAAGGCCTTCGTGGTCGTCATTCTCGGCGGTCTCGGCTCGGTCCCGGGCGCTGTGGTCGGCGGCCTTCTGCTCGGCATGATCGAGAGTTTTACGGCCACGATCTTCGGATCGCTGGTGTCCGACATTCTGCAGCTTCTGCTGGTCATTTTGATCTTGCTGGTTCGACCCGCCGGCCTTTTGGGACAACGGGAGGCCTGACTTGGAGGGATCATCCACCGCCACGATGGGCCGCGATGAGCCGCGCCTCGTGCCACGTCGCCGTTTGCTGCCAGGTATCGCGCTGGTCGTCGTGCTCGCGGCGGCTCTCGTCCTGCCGCAGCTCACGACAAACCAGTTCTACATCCATCTTGCGAACTTGATGCTGCTCAATTCGATCTTCGCGGTCAGCCTGGGCCTGATCGCGTCAGTCGGGCAGATATCGCTCGGACACGCGGCGTTCGTGGCCGCGGGCGCCTACGTCTCGGCGCTGGCCGCGCTGAGCTTCAAGCTTCCGCCCATCCTCGGCATCGTGCTGGCCGGGCTCGTGACCGGACTGGCCGCGGTGTTGCTCGGCAAGATATTGCTTCGGCTGCGCGGCGTCTATTTCGTGCTGGTCACGTTTCTGGCAGGGCAGGTTTTCACGCTGATCGTGCTGAACTGGGAAAGTGTCACCCACGGCGCCAACGGGCTGCTCGGGATTCCCGCGATATCCATTTTCGGCCTTCCGCTCTCGACCCGCCTGCGCTTCTACTATTTCGCGCTCGCTGCCTTCATTATCGTCGTGACCTTCGTCTGGGCGCTGATGCGCTCGCAATACGGCCGGGCGTTCCGTTCCATCGCGGAGAACGTCCGCCTCGCCGAATCGAGCGGCATCGACGTGAGCCACTACCAGGTCGTGGCCTTTGCGCTGGGCAGCGGCATTGCCGGGGCCGCCGGTGCGGCGATGGTCCACTATATCCGCTTTCTGTCGCCGGATAGTTTCACGTTCAACGACTCGATTGCCTACATCACCATGCTCGTCGTCGGCGGGCGTCACACGATGATCGGCGGCGTCCTTGGCGCGCTGTTCCTGACGCCGCTGCCGGAGCTGCTCCGCGGCTTCGTCGGCGCGCAGCACATCATCTATGGCGTGATACTGCTCTGCGTATTGCTGTTCATCCCGAACGGTCTGGTCTCGATCGGACGATCCTTCTTCGGCAAGGGGTCGGAGACGGAGACGCCGAAATGAGCGCTGCATTACTGGAAGTGGATGCGATCAGCCGGCGGTTTGGCGGCCTGAATGCGCTGAAGGACGTTTCGTTCTCGATCAATGCTGGCGAGATTGTCGGATTGATCGGCCCCAACGGCGCCGGAAAAACAACCTGCTTTAATGTCGTCAGCGGGGTGATGTCGCCGTCGGCGGGCGCCATCCGCTTCGAGCAGCGCAGCATTGTCGGCAAGAAGCCGAGCGCGATCGTCAGCGAAGGATTGGTGCGGACATTTCAGGCCACGACGATCTTTCCCGAAGCCACGGTCATCGAGAATGTCATGCGTGGTGCGTTCGCGACCACGCCGGTCTCGATGCTGGGTTCGATTCTCAACACCCGCGCCGCACGTGCGGCGCTGTCGGCGACCCGAAGCCGGTGCGAGCTTCTGCTTGAACGCCTGTCGCTGCTTCAGTTCCGCCAGCGCCGCGCTGGAGAACTGTCCTATGGTGGTCAGCGTCGGCTCGGTGTTGCCATCGCGCTTGCCGCGCGTCCCAAGCTGCTGATGCTCGATGAGCCGGTGGCGGGATTGAATCCGGAAGAAGCCGCCGATTTCGGCCGGTTGATCAAGGAGCTGCAGAAGACCGAGAACATCTCGGTGCTGCTGGTCGAGCACCACATGCGGCTGGTGATGGGGCTGTGCGACCGGCTTGTCGTGCTGGATCATGGCGTAAAGATCGCCGAGGGAGTTCCTGCGGAAATCCGGGCCAATCGCAGCGTGATACAGGCCTATCTCGGCGCCGAGGAAGCAGCGTGAGCAAAGCACTTCAGGTACGTGACATTCACGTCGAATACGGCCATCGGGTTGCCATCTCTGGCATCAGCCTGGATGTCGCGCCGGCCCAAATCGTTTCACTCGTGGGCAGCAACGGTGCCGGCAAGACCAGCACGCTACGGGCGATTATGGGATTGCGGTCACCGAGCCAGGGCGAGATCAGCTTCGGCGACGTGCGAATCGACAAGATGTCGCCGCCCGACATCGTCTCGCAGGGCATCGCGTTGTCGCCGGAGGGACGGCGGGTGTTCCCGCGGATGACCGTCCACGACAATCTGCTCGTCGGCGGCTACCTGCAGCCGCAAGGCGGCAGCCTGCACGCCTCCGTCGAACGGATGTTCGGCTTCTTCCCAAAACTCAGGCAGCGTCGCGACCAGATGGCAGGCCTGCTGTCCGGCGGCGAGCAGCAGATGCTGGCGATTGCCCGGGCGCTGATGGCGGCGCCGAAGGTGCTGTTGCTGGACGAGCCGTCGCTCGGGCTCGCGCCAATCATGGTGCAGGAGATCGGCCGCTTGATCGAGACAATCAACAGGGAGCAGGGACTGTCGATCGTGCTGGTCGAGCAGAATGCCAACCTTGCGCTCCGGCTCTGCCACTACGCCTATGTGCTGGAGAACGGGCGGATTGCGCTGAGCGGTCCTGGCGCGGAACTCGCCAAGAGCGATTACGTTCAGCGCGCCTATCTCGGGGTTTAGGAGACCGTTTCGGTGGCCATAGGCCGTGGACTCATTAGCGCAGCCAAATCTGGATTGCGGCGGGTTTGAACACTGACTTCCGGGATTAACCGCTAACCGGACACGTTGCCGAGATGCCAAAATCGACGTGATTGCCCCAATAGCAAGCGACTTTGTCCAGTTGAATGTGAACCGGAACGCCAAGTACCGACACATATCTCAGGATTTCAAAGTTCGCTCAGGGAAATGGCATGAGGCCCACGGATTGGAGATTTTGGAGCGCGCTTTTTGCCGCTACGATATTCCTCGGTTATTCAGCCGCCGCTGACCAGTGCGATTCTGTGCAAGATCCCGAGGCTACGATCACGGCCTGTAGCCGGAGCATCAAGTCGGGGAAACCGAAAGGGCGCGATCTGGCGGCTTACTATAACAATCGCGCTGTCGCCTATCGCGCCAGGGGCGACAACCACCGCGCCATCGCCGACTTGAATGAGGCGATCCGGCTCGATCCTAAATTGGCCATGGCCTTCAACAATCGAGGTGCCGCTTACAACGAACAGGGCGACAACGAGCGCGCCATCGCCGACTTCAACGAGGCGATCCGGCTCGATCCCAAGTTTGTCATGGCCTTCAACAATCGAGGCAACGCCTACAGCGACCAAGGCGACAACGACCGCGCCATCGCCGATTACAATGAGACGATCCGGCTCGATCCAAAATTCGCCAGGGCCTTCCAGAATCGAGGTAGCGCCTACCACGACAAGGGCGACAATGACCGCGCCATTGCCGATTACAATGAGGCGATCCGGCTCGAACCCAAGCACGCCAAGGCCTTCCTCGGTCGAGGTATCGCCTTCAGCGCCAAGGGCGACAACGACCGCGCTATCACCGACTTCGACGCGGCGATCCGGCTCGATCCCAAATCCTCCTTGCCCTACTTTGCTCGCGGGCGTTCGTATCTTTTTACTGGCTCGGCCGAAAAGGCGCTGGCCGATCTTGACCAGGCAAGTGCGCATGCACCGGATGATGTCTATCTGGCCCTGTGGGTCGAGATCGCCAGTCAGCGAAACAATCTCCCGAGCCGCCTGGCGCAAACCAGTTCCCGGATCGACATGAACGTCTGGCCGGCGCCTATCATCAGATTGTTCATGGGCCAGATAACGCCCGCTGCCGCACTTGCTGCCGCAGACCATCGTGACGCCAGCAGGAAGAGGGGGCAGGTCTGCGAGGCGAATTTTTACAGTGGCGAGCTCTCGCTGACGAAGGGGTTGAAAGACGAAGCAACCCGCCTTTTCCGTCTGGCGGCCAGCGATTGTCCGCGCAGTTTCCACGAGTGGGAGGCCGCCAACGCCGAACTGACGGCGCTCGGCGTAGTCCCATGAGCATGTGTTACACGCCAGATTTTTGATTTGACGCGTCTTCTTAACGCGAACCGATGTCCACTTCGCTGGAAAACGCTTTAGTTCACCGTCGCGCCCGATGACTGGATGATTTTTGTCCATTTCGCGGTTTCCTCGGCGAGGAATTGTCCGAACGCCGCGCCCGAAATATCAGCCGTCTCGGCACCGAGTTCGGTGAAGCGCTTCTGCACGTCGGGCATCTTCAGGATTGCGTCGACCTCGCTCTGCAGCTTCGCAAGCACCGGCGCGGGCGTTTTCGCCGGTGCCACCAGCCCGAACCAGGCGGAGGCCTCGAAGCCGGGCACGCCGGATTCTGCGACCGTCGGCACATCGGGAAGGGCGCTCGCGCGTGTGGCGCCGGCCACGGCAATCGCCCTGATGGTCTTGGCCTGAACCTGCGGCAGCACTGCCGGGATGTTGTCGAACATCATGGGGATGTGCCCCGCGATCAGATCGTTCATGGCGGGTGCAGCACCGCGATAGGGGAGGTGAACGATATTAATGCCGGTCATGCTCTTCAGCAATTCGCCCGCAAGATGATTGGTGGAGCCGTTGCCCGAGGATCCGAAGTTGATGGTGCCCGGCTTTGCCTTGGCGAGCGCTATGAGTTCCCCGACGTTCCTGGCTTCCACCGATGGATTCAGCGCGAGCACGATAGGCACCGAGGCGACCAGCGCCACCGGAGCGAACGCCTTTGCCGGATCGTAAGGCAGGCTCTTGTAGAGCGCCGCGTTGATGGTGAGCGGCGGCGGCGCCGTCAGCAGCAGCGTGTGACCGTCCGGCTCCGAAGTCGCGACCGCATCCGCGCCGATATTTCCGCCGGCACCGGCGCGATTTTCGATCAGGAATGTCTGGCTGGTCCGCTCGCCAAGTTTTTGTGCCACGATGCGGGCGATGATGTCGTTGGAGCCGCCGGCAGGAAAGGGCACGACGATCTTGACGGGCCGGGATGGATAATCCTGTGCCGTGGCCGGGCCACCAAACAGGAGGGCGCTGAAGGCGACAAGAAGTGCGCGACGACAGAATGGCTTCATGCGTTTCCTCTTGCCCTGCGTGAGTCCTGCTTTTGCAGGATCTTGTGGCCACGACGGATATCGTTGCAGGATCAACGTGAATGTCAACCACGCGTTGCTGATGTCCCTCAAGCGCAGGAGAACGACGATGCAACGCATCAGCCTTCGATACTACGACGAGTGGCGCCCAGCTGTTTACGCTGGCAGCGCTTCCCGGCGCGGAATCGTTCCGATGGCGATCCCTCCCAGGATCAGCAGCATAGCGACCACCAGATCGATATGGATTGCCTCGCCGAGAATAAGCGCAGAACTTGCGACCCCGACGACCGGTGTCGCGAGCAGCCCGAGCGATGTGACGACGGCGGGCAAGCTGCGGTTGACCGTCGCCATCGCCCAATAGGCCAATGCCGTTCCGATGATCCCGCTGAAGAGAAACAGCCCAACCAGCTGCGCATTCCATTCCAGATGCGGAACACCGTCCTTTAGAAACGCCAGCACGGAGACCACCAGCGTGGCGAGCAGCGTTTGCCAGAACCCCAGCTGGAAGGGCGTGGAAATCCAGCGGTGCGCGCGCACGTATACGATGCTGACCGCCCAGCACAGGGCAGCCAGCAGGATGCAGCCGCTGCCGGCCAGGGTGTTGGCGTCGGCCCAATTGTAGGCGAGTGGATTGAACATGAGGGCGAGGCCGGCGAGGCCAACGGCCATTCCCAGTGAACGCGATGGCGTCATTCTCTCGCCGAGGAACAGCCAGGCGGCAGGCATCACCCAAAGCGGGGTCGTGTAGCCAAGGACGATTGAACGGCCGACCGGGGCGAATTGCAGCCCGAATGCGACCAGCGCTGAAAATGCCACCATATGAAATATCGAATTGACGAAGATCACAGGCAGATCGCCGCGGCGCGGCACGATCATCTCGCCCCGCGCGAACAGAAGCATCGCGAGGGCCACGGTGGCGATGGCGCAACGAATTGCCGTGATCCACAGCGGCGTGACGCTCTGCACGAGGGTCTTGGTAATCGTCCAGTTCAGGCCCCAGGCGATCACGATCACCGCGAACAGCAGGAATGCGCCGCGGCGCGACAGATGGGTCTGCATGATGATCCCTATTGGCGGATTGGGCCGCACAAACCATAACCTTGACTGGCACGATTGATAGGTCCATTTTCAAGAAAATTATGGAGCCAGTTTTGTCCAGCCTGCTCTCCGGAACGATCGATCTGAAGTTCGTCCCGCAGGATGGCGGGCGCCTGGCGCGTCAGATCTACGATCGCCTGCGCACCGCAATCCTGTCGGGCGCCTTGCCGCGAGGATACCGGCTGCCGTCCAGCCGGGTGCTGGCGGAAGATTTCGGGGTCTCGCGAAACACGGTCTCAACGGTCATCGATCAGCTGGCGGTGGAAGGCTACATCGTCGTCGCACGCGGACGCCGGCCGGTGGTCGCGGCGGTCGAGAAAATGCAGCTGGTCTCCGGTGATCAATCTCCGGATCATGAGCCTTCCGGCTTCATGCGGGTGTCCCGTTGGGCCAGGCAGGTCAGCCGGTCGGACTGGCACTTCACGAACGAAGGCGGGAGTCCGCGGCCATTTGCTCCGGGGCTCGCCGATGCCCGCGAATTTCCACACGAGGTGTGGGCGCGCTGCCTGCGCCGTGCGGCCCGCAGCAGGCATGCGGCGGGAATCAGGGCCAACCATCCGGCTCTTCGCGCGGCGTTGCTCAGTCATCTCGTGGAGCATCGCGGCGTCAAGGCCGACGCGCGAAGGTTGATCATTACATCGTCGGCCCAGGCGGCCATCGAATTGATCTCGCGGGTCATACTCAATGAGGGCGATCTGGCGTGGATCGAAAGCCCGGGATATGGCGGCGCGCGCGTGGCGCTTGAGGCGACCGGTGCACGGGTCAAGGGAGTGACGCTGGATCGGAGCGGATTGCGCCTGGCAGGGCGCAACGATCGTCCGCGGCTGATTTTCTGCACACCCTCGCATCAATACCCGACGGGCAGGCTGATGCCGATCAAGCGGCGGCAGGAACTGCTGGCATTCGCCGCGGAAGCGGGCGCGGCTGTTATCGAGGACGACTATGACAGCGAGTTTCATTTCGACGGTCGGCCGGTGGTTGCGTTGCAGGGTATCGATACGGCCAGCAACGTCTTCTATGTCGGGACCTTCTCGAAACCGATGCTGCCGGATATCCGCGTGGGCTACGCGATCGTGCCCGACGGCCTCGTTGAGACATTCGAGAGGATGCAGCGGCATACCGGCCAGATGGTGATGGGTGCGGTGCAGCTCGCGCTGGCGGAGTTTATCGGCGACGGCGATTTCGCAGCCCATATTCGCCGGATGACCCGCATCTATCGCGGCCGCCGTGACCGGCTGACACATGCGCTGGCTTCAGCGGCCGGAAGCAAGCTCACGGTCACGCCGCCGGCCGGCGGCATGCAACTTCTCGCCCGGCTGGAACCGGGATCGGATGACTGCCGTCTCGTGGCCGATCTGGCCAAGGTTGGCATTACGGCGCGGCCGCTTTCCCGTCACTTCACTGGAAAGGCCGCCGAGCACGGGCTGTTCCTTGGATTCGCCGCCTGGAATGAAACCGAAATCGATGCCGGTGCCGAACTTATCGGCAAGACGATCGCAAGGAATCCCCGCGGGCGATGATTCAGGCCGCTGGCCGGAAATGCCCGGGTGAACGTTTGGTATCGCGCCGGATGAGGCGGCGAAGGGTGGACGGCTCCGCATAGCCTACTTGCCGGGAAATTTGTTCGACCGACAGGCGCGTGGTCTCAAGCAGGGTTCTTGCGGTCTCAAGGCGGATGCGTTGAATGAACTGAATGGGCGAAACGCCGCAGGTCGCCGCGATGCGCCGGGCAAAGGTGCGCGGCGCGAGTGCGACGGCCTCGGCGAGTTCGTCGATGGCAAAATCGCGTGCGATATTTTCCCGCACCCATTTTTCCGCTCTGGCGATTTTCGGGTCCTGGCTCGCCAGATAATTGATCGCCATGAACGGCACTTGGGAGCGCCGTTCATCCAGCAGCAGATAATTGGCGCAGGCGCTGGCCAGCTTCGGTCCGGCAAACTTGCCGACGATGGCAAGCATCAAATCCATCTGCGCCATCGCCGCGCCGCCGGTCGCAATCGGCCAATCGGCGACGACAATCCGGTCGCTCGCCAGTTCGACCATCGGATAGCGCTCGCGGAACAGCGGGCCGAGCCACCATGTCGTGGTCGCCCGCCGGCCGTCCAGCAATCCGGTTTCCGCGAGCAGGAAAGTACTTGCGCACGCCGCGGCGAGCGCTGCGCCGGCTTCGAACGATTGAATCAGCATGTCGCAAGCATGCCGGCAGGCCGGGCTCTTCAGTTTCGCGTCGAGTTCGTCCGCTGACGCAACTCCGAGGCCAAGACCGGGGACAATGACGAGGTCGGCGCCACGCAGCCTTTCTCGCTTCCGGCGCGGGCCCAGGCGCACCGTCGTGACATCGAACGCCAATGTGCGTCTGGCCTTCTTGCTGATCTGGTTGGCCGTCGCCATCACGTCATGGGTGATGGCGGCGCCGGAAGCCAGGCAGCCCTCGATTTCAACGACCGTCACCCTGGTCATGTCCAAAAATTCCCGATTAATGTCATTTTTGACACTAGGCAATCCGGCGCCGAATCGCAATGATCGGCATCAAGGCTGACGCGGCGTCGTCAAATCCGGCGGCGCCGATCGTTGCGCGCGCAGGGAGTGACGCCAAATGCCAAAGCGATCCATGAAGCAGGATGACCCGCTCGAGGATTTCGAGCGCCGCGAGATTGCACTCGACGGTGTCAGCAAGGCTGTACATGTGGCCGGCAGCGGTCCTGCGGTCATCGTGATGACGGAGATGCCGGGCATCAGCCCTTACGTCGCGCGTTTCGCCCGCTGGGTTCGCGACGCCGGGTTCACGGTCTACATGCCTTCACTGTTCGGCCGCGATGGCGCTGTTCCCAACGTGGAAGAGGGCACCGCCGTGTTTCAACGCGCCTGCGTGAGCGCCGAGTTTCGGGCCTTGGCTGCCAACCAGTCAAGCCCGGTGACGAAGTGGCTGCGGTCGCTGGCGAGATTTGCGCATGGGGAGTGCGGCGGTCCCGGCGTCGGCGCCATCGGGATGTGTTTTACCGGAAATTTCGCGCTGACGATGATGCTGGAGCCGTCGATGCTGGCGCCGGTCCTGTCCCAGCCGTCGCTGCCGCTGAACGATCCGGCCGGCATCGAAATCGCGCCGGACGAAGTCAAGGCGGTGCGCGAACGGCTCGATCGCCAAGATCTGACCGTGCTGGCCTATCGCTTCGAGGGCGACAAGTTTTGCATGGCGCAACGCTTTGCGGCCTATCAGGAGGCGCTTGGCGACCGCTTCATCGGCCGGGTGCTTCCCGACAATGCGGCGAACACCGATGTTCCCGAGTTCTTCGAGCGCTACGTCACGACGCCGCACAGTGTCGTGACCGCTCACCTGATCGACGAGGCCGGCCAGCCGACCATCGCAGCCCGCGACGAGATTTTGGGGTTTTTCAAGCAGCGTCTGGCGCCCTGACGCGCCAGCGCCGCACAACGGCCGCAAGGTCAAGGGAGGAGCAATCGACAGCGCTCCGGAACGTCTCGACCGGCCCGTCAATTTGCATCAAGCTGACGCGTCTGCGTAATGTCACGCATATGAAGTCGGCAGGATGTGATTGCAGCTTGCCATCAGGCATTGTGAGAATTCTTCATGAGCGCTGAAATCAAACCCTATCGCATCTCGGTCGGCGACGATGTGCTCGATGATCTGAAGTCACGGTTGCGGAACACGCGCTGGCCGGAGGCCGAACTGGTCGACGACTGGAGCCAGGGCGCGCCGTTGAAATGGATCAAGGACGTCTGCCGGTACTGGGCCGAGGAATACGACTGGCGCGCCCGCGAGGCGCGCCTCAATCGCTTTACGCAGTTTACGACCGAAATCGACGGGCTCGACATTCACTTCTTGCATGTCCGCTCGCCGCATCCGCAGGCGATGCCGCTGATCATCACCCATGGCTGGCCGGGCTCCGTGGTCGAGTTCCACAAGGTGATCGAGCCGCTCACCAACCCGACCGCATACGGCGGCAATGCCGCCGACGCGTTTCACGTCGTTTGCCCGTCATTGCCCGGCTTCGGCTTTTCGGCCAAACCCACCACGGCAGGTTGGGGCGTGGATCGCATTGCCTCCGCATGGGCGGTGCTGATGAACCGTCTTGGCTATGCGCGTTATGGCGCGCAAGGCGGTGACTGGGGCTCGGCGGTGACCACCGCGCTGGGCGCGCAGGATGGCGAACATTGCGCCGGCATTCACATCACGCTGGCGATGTCGGCGCGCCCCAACGTGGACGGACAGCCGACGCCGGAGGAAGCGCGGGCGCTGCAGGGCATCAAATACTATGCCGACTGGGATTCCGGCTATTCCAAGCAGCAATCGACCCGGCCGCAAACCCTGGGCTATGGGCTGACGGATTCGCCGAGCGGCCAGGCGGCGTGGATCCTCGAGAAATTCTGGGCCTGGACCGATTGCGACGGGCATCCCGAGAACATCCTCGGCCGCGACGAACTGCTCGACAATGTCATGCTGTATTGGGTGACGGCGACCGCGGCCTCATCGGCGCGCCTCTATTGGGAGAGTTTTGGGCCGAAGCGCCGGACGCCCCACAAGGTCACGATCCCGAGCGGGGTTGCCGTGTTTCCCAAGGAGATCGTCACACCGGTGCGGCGGTGGATGGAAGGAAGCTATACCGATATCCGGCACTGGCGCGAAATGCCGAAAGGCGGTCACTTCGCTGCCTTCGAGCAGCCTGAGCTGTTTGTGCGCGAGGTGCGGGACTTCTTCGGGACGCTGCGCCAGCCTATGGCGCGTTGATCCGATCGTTCAGAGATACCAGGCGAGGACGGCCTTGAGCTGGGCGTTCTCGATCACCGGCAGCACGACGATCTGATTCATCCCGGCCGCACGCGCCGCCTGCGCCGCAACTGACTCATCGACCTTCAGATGCTCGTTGATCGCCGGCATGCCCGTCGCCCAGGCTCCACCGATACTGCCTTCGCCTTTGCCGATGCTCTTTGACGCGTAGATCGATTCAAGCTCGGTATTCTTGCTGCAATCGCCGGAATGAAAGACCAGTGCCGATCGCGATGGATTGGGCACCCAGATTTCAAAACGCTTTGCGATCGGGGTCGCCTGCGCGGACAGGAACGTCATCACCCAGGTTCTTTCAGGTGACGTCGTGTAGGGAATGCCGACACCGCAATTGATGCCGATTTCGGAGGCTTCTTCCCAGCGCAGGAAGCGCTTGGAATTGTGCAGGTCCTTGATGATCAGCGGCATGCCGGCTTTCCAGGTCCGTCCGGGCAGGCCAAAGCCCCGCGGAAACCTGGTGTGCCGTGAATTGAACTCGAACATGTCGGCCGTGCCGTAATAGCCGTCGACAAGCCCCATTTCGTGGCTGACGTCGGCATCATTGTGCCAGAGCTCGATGGCGCCGACGTGCTTCTCGTCGTCGCCGCAGAACAGCACCATGACAGCCATCAGGAATTCACCGGCGAACACCGGCAGCGCCACGCCACAGGTCAGCCCGGCTTCGATCGCCTCGTCGGTCCGTTTGAAGTAGGAGTTGGCAAATTTGGTAAGAATGACCGGATGACCGGAGGCCCAGGCCTTGCCGGGCAACCCTTCGTCGTAGGCGAACAGCGCGTTTTCGCTGACGGCCTTGAACTCCGAATACTCCTCGCTGCAAAGACTGCCGCCGAATTCCAGTCGCGTGCGGGTCCGGTCCGGTACCCACAGTTCAACCACTCGAATGAACGTCTTCATCGGGACGCACCTATCGCCTCATCGACGACCAGCATCCGCGATTTAGCGACGGTATGTGCGATCAAATTACAGGCAACGCCCGCCCAAAGTTCGTGCGGTGTTCAATGGGCCGGAACGACGTCTCAGTTGCGATAGGATGGATCGGCACGGTCAAGCTTGCGCAACAGCGCTGGCCAGGCGAGATCGCCGTTGCGCGCACCCCGGCCTGGCTTCGGCTGCATACGCTCGTATGTATCTTCGAGGATGTCCTTTGGCGGGTAAACCAGCTTGGTATTGCAGGACAGCGCCATGACCTGAACCTGACAAGCTCGCTCAAGGCGGAACAACACATTGAAGGCTGCCGGAACGGTGCGGCCTACGACGAGCAGGCCGTGATTGCGCAGGATCATGGCTTCATGATCGCCAAGGTCTCGCACCAGCCGCGCGCGCTCGTCGACGTTATCGGCAATGCCCTCAAAATCATGATAGGCGATGTGGAGGAACCGCATTGAAGTTTGCGCCAGCGGGAGCAGCCCGCATTCCATGGCCGAGACGGCCATACCGGCCGGTGTGTGCGTATGCGCCACGCAATCCATGTCGTGCTTGGCCATATGGATGGCGCTGTGAATGACGAAGCCGGCTACGTTGACGTCGTAGTCCGACGCATTAAGAATCGTGTTGCCGTTGACATCGACCTTGATCAGGCTGGAAGCGTCGATTTCTTCGTACAGCATGCCGTATGCGTTGATCAGGAACTGGTCCGTAGTTCCCGGCACCCGGCAGGAGATGTGGTTGGCAACCATCTCGGTCATCCCGTACATCGCCGTCAGGCGATAACAGGCTGCCAGATCCACTCGTGCCTGCCATTCCTCCGCACTGACCTGCTCGCGAACCGATCTCACGACCTTGATGGCAGGCGAACTCACGGGGGGACTCATGGCGTTTCTCCACTGGGCGGAATTTACTGGGTGTCGGGTAGCGCCCGATAATTCAGGCGCACGATAGCTGCAGAACTCGCTGCGCCGCAAGGCAAGCCATGCCGGTTTATTGCAGGTCTGACGGGCGAAATCCGAATGCGCCGGTTGGCGCAAATCCGCCTCGATGGCAGTATCGCCTGTCCGGCGTTCAGGCTTGGGACGATCGAGGGAGTACCATGACTGAAGGCCGCTATCGGCTGATCGGATCGACGGCGTCGCCTTACGCCATCAAGCTGCGCGCGCTGATGCGTTATCGCCGGATTCCCTTTGACTGGGTCATCATGACCAAGGCGCTGCGCAGGGCGACCGAACATCTGCGGCCGAACCTGATCCCGGTGCTGCAATATCCTGACGGCACGTTTCGTGGCGAAACCACGACATTGGCCTACGATCTGGAGCGCCGTCATCAGGTACGGTCCGTCATCCCCGACGACAAGGCGGTCGCATTCGTGTGCGACCTGCTGGAAGATCTCGCCGACGAATGGGCGGTCAAGCCGTTGTTTCTGTATCGATGGTGGGATCCGGAGGATCAGGCGTATGTCTCGCGCTGGGCCGGCGAAGAGTGGTCGGTGTCGGAGGCTGTAACCGGCAGCCCTGAGGAGATCGAGCAATTCCGCCAGCGGCAGATTTCACGGATGGCTATTCTCGGTGCGACCGCGGAGAACAAGCCGCTGCTCGAGGAAAGTTACTTGCGAATGCTTGCGGCGTTCGAGCCGCATGTCGGCATGACGAACTATCTGTTCGGCAGCCGGCCGTCGCTTGCCGATTTCGCCTGGTTCGGCCAGCTCAGCGAAATGGCGACCGATCCGACGCCGATGCGGATCATGCGCGAGAAGGCGCCCTTTACCGATCATTGGGTGCGGCGGCTGGACGACGCTTCGGGCGTCGAGGGTGATTGGTATCCGCGCGAACAGGCACTCAGCGGTATGGCCGAGGCGCTGCTGCGGATCGCCGGCGAACTCTATCTGCCATTCCTCGTCGCCAACGCGAAGGCTTTTGAAAATGGTCTCGATCGGCTGGAGATCAACGTCTGGGGCCTGCCTTATACGCTGGCGCCATTCAAATATCAGGTGAAGTGTTTGCAACAGCTGCGCGACAAATTCGCAGCGCTCAGCGCGAGGGACCGGGCCGTGCTAAGGCCCGTGCTGGAGCGTACCGGGTGCTGGTCTCATTTGATGGCTTCTTGAGAGCCTGATTACCGCGAAAGTCGTCATGCCCGGGCTTGACCCGGGCATCCACGTCTTTTCAGGTTGACAGCAAGGAAGACGTGGATGGCCGGGACATAGGCGAGCGGAAGCGACGCCGTCCTTTGGACGGCTATGCCCGGCCATGACGAAAAGCGAGTTGATCTCAGCCTCCTGAGAAGCTCAATCCTTCGGGAAATCCTTGCGCATCGCAACTTCGGCGGCGTCACCAGGTGACAGCACATTGCCGTCGAATGCCGGCTGGCGTTCGGTGACGATGTCGTAGAGCGAAATCTGCTTGATCGGCTTAGCCATCAATTGCCGGATGCAGTCAGCCAATGTTCCGTAAACGAGATACCGCGTCTTGCTGGTGACCCGCTCGTTTTTCAGCGATGGCCACTTCTTCAGGTCGGCAGGCGCGTCATAGGCGATCGGTTGGCTTTCTCTGAACATGCCCCGGTCCCGGCGTTTCCAGCACCGGGCAGGCTAGCCAAAGATGGTAAACAGATTGAAAACAGCAGCCGGGCAGGCTCACTTGCGGTGCCGGCTGCCCAGTGCGGCTGCGATCGAGTCAGGGTTCTTGATGCGCTCGATCAACAGGTCGATGCGGTCGCCGCCCCAGAACAGTTCGCCGTTGAACACCATGGTCGGTACGCCGAACACGCCGAGTTCCTCCGCCTCGTCGATGATGCGGTCGTGTTCGGCCCGAGCCGGACCGTGGACGTAGGCTTTGAATTCCTCGGCCGAACCGCCAACCGATGCAATCACGCCGGCAATATCCGACAGTTCGTCTATTTCGAGATCATGGCTCCAGAAGCGCCGGAACACCGTGTCGTGGTAGGAACGAAACAGGCCATGACGCTGCGCGAACAGCATGCCGGCGCTGGCATAGAAGGCATCATAGATGCGCCGCGGGCCCTTCATGATGAGGCCCTGCGCATTGGCATAGCGCCGCGCATCCATGTAGGCGTAACGCACCTTGCGCCAGAAATGCGGCGTACGCTCTTCCACGGTGCCCATGAACTCGGCGACGCGTAGCGTATAGGGCAGCCATTCCAGCTCGACGTCGTGTTCGTCCTCGAGCTCGAACAGCCGCTTGTTGGCAACGAAGGCGTAGGGGCTCTTGTAGTCGGTGTAGATGCGCACGCGCAGTTTCGCCATCGCCGTTCCCTTCCGATCGGGTAATTGTTTCCGATCCGAACGACGGAAGCAATCTGAGGAGGCCTCACCGATTGCGGGAAAGTTGCGATCGACCCAAACGAATGGGCCCCGGTGCATCTAAGGCATCGCGGGGCCCTACATCTTCGTTATAGGCGAAGGATTTCTGGTACACACCAGTACATTTTCAGTATCGAGAAGCGCGTGGCCTTTGCGCTCCGATCCTGCCGATAGGTTTGGATTTTTAGAGCGGCGCAACAGGGTTAGCAGCTGCTGTTCACCCAATTGCGTCGAGACCTTGCCGTCGAGCAAGGTCACTGGCTTGAGCCGGTGGCGTCATGCTCCTCTCCAAGAGTGGGCCGACGGACTTATGTCCGCATCCGCTGCTTGCAGTTCGATCACATGATCGGTCGCCAATTCCTGCGAAGCGGGGAGCCGAACGCTCCGTTCACCCCGACAGGTGCAGCATGACAAATGCTGCGGCAGATATTGTCAGGTGTCAAGTTTATGCTGAGAAAAATCGCACTTGGGTTCCCGTGCATACGCCCGCCGAATGGAAGATGGTTCCGCTCTCGATCGCCATTAAAGCGATGAACTCACGCCTTGGTCTGGTGATACTGGTTGAAGTCGGGATCATGAGTCATCGCCCAGTAATCGACGAACCGCCACGGCATCGCCGAGAACACCCGGCCCTGACTGTTGCGATAGTAAGTCGTCATGCCCGGATGAGACCAGATCAACTGCTCATGCTCGGCATCGACCTTCTGAACGTATTGATCGTGCGCGTCGCGGCGAACATCGATCGCGGCGATGTCGCGTTCGATCATCTCGACCAGACAGGCACTGATGTAGCGGCTCTGGCACTCCGACTGAAAGATCACGCTGCCGCCATGCGCGGGTCCGGAGTTCGGGCCGAGCATGACAAAGAAGTTCGGAAAGTCAGGCACGGTGAGCCCGAGATAGGCTGTCGGGTTATCGTGGGCCCAGGCCCGCCTGAGGTCCTTGCCGTCACGGCCGGTGATGTTGAGGCGCGCTGCCATCTCGGTGACCTTGAAGCCGGTCGAGATCACGATGATGTCAGCCGGCCGCGATTTGCCGTCCGACGCGACAATGCCGTCACTTGTGAAATGGTCGATGCTGTCGGTGACCAGTTCGACATTCGGTTTTGTCAGCGTCTTGAACCAGTTGTTGTCGAGCAGGATGCGCTTGCCGTAGGGCGGATAAGTCGGCACGCATTTTTCAATCAGGTCGGGACGGTCCTTCAGTTCGGACAGGATAAAATCCGTCAACTCCTCGCGGTGGCGGTCGTTGCCCTTGTTTACGGCGCGCTCGGGATGCGGCCAGTTCGGATCCTTGCGCAGGAACGGCAGCAGGCCGTCGCCGTAGCGCCAGAACATGTTGAAGCGGTACCACTGCACATAGAACGGCAGATGGGCGAGCAGCCATTGCGCACCGTCGCTGATCGGGTCGGAATAGCCTGCGACCGGCCGCGCCCATTGCGCGGTCCGTTGATAGACGGTCAGCGATGCCACCCGGTCGGCGATCGACGGCACCAGTTGCATCGCGGTGGCGCCGGTCCCGATGACAGCGACATGCTTGCCGTCGAGCTTGATTTCGTCCGACCATAGCGCTGAATGCAGCGTCTGCCCTTTGAAATCTTCCTCGCCCTTGAAATGCGCGGGCGATGGGTCGTTGAGCTGGCCGATCGCGCTGACAAGGGTCGTCGATTCAAAGATCTCCTCTCCGTCAGCCGTCTTCAGCGTCGAAATCCAGCGCCGCTTGTTCTCATCCCAGCGCGCAGACGTCAGTTCGGTGTTGAGGCGGAGGTGCTTTCGAATGTTGTATTCGAGCGCGACCTTCTTGAGATAGTCGAGCAATTCCTGACGCTGGGCGAAGTAGCGCGTCCATGGATTACGGGCGCCGAACGAGAAGGAGTAAGAGTGGTTCGGCGTATCGACGCCGCAACCGGGGTAACGATTGACATACCAGGTACCGCCGAGTTCCGCGTTCTTCTCGACGATGGTGTAGGGAATGCCGAGGCGGCCGAGCGCGACGCCAAGTGCGATCGCGCAGACGCCGGCGCCGACAATCAGCACATGCTGCTGCGCCAGTTTGTCCTCGGCCGGAGGTTTGGTCCAGCTGATGTCGCGGGGGATAAAGCCCATTTCCTCGCGCATCAGCGGCGCATATTCCGGCGTGACGTTTTCGCCGAGCGTCGCGCGCATCATCTTCAGCATCAATTCGTCGCCGGGGTCTGATATCACGGGCCTGGGCTCGCCATTGGCGAACAGCTTCACGACCTCAGCGCGGATTTCGTCCTGCACTTCGCGGGGCAAGCCGGCCTCGGGATCCGGGATCAGGCGAACGTCGCGCCGCGGCTTGTACGGCGGCTCCAGCCAGCGTTCATCGCCGGTCATGTGGACCAGCACCATCAGCAGCACGCGGATATCGCCTTCGGCGATGGCCGATGCGAGATCGAGTTTCTGGCGGGGCATTTCGATGTTCATGCTGGTATCCTTGTTACGCGTCCGGGGCTTCGCGCAGGCCGCCATAGGCGGCCCAACTGGTGCCGGCGATATATCCGGCGTCGACCGGCAGGTTGATGCCGGTGACACCGCTGCTCATCGGTGACAGCAGCCACGCAATCGCCTGCGCGACCTCGATCGGCTCGACCAGCCGGTTCATCGCAGTCGGGCTTTCGAGCAGGCGCTTGTTCAGCGCGCCGGAGGCAATGCCGGCTTCGAGCGCCGCGGTGCGGGTGAAGCCGGGAGAGACGGCATTGACGCGCACGCCGGTACGGCCCCATTCGGCGGCAAGCGTCTGTGAGATCTGAATGACGCCGGCCTTGGCGGCGGTGTAGGCGTGGATCGGACCTGACGTCATGCCCGCGACCGATGCGACATTGACGATGGCGCCATGCCGGCGCTCGGCCATTTTGACGCCGACGCTGCGGGCGACCAAGAATGTCCCGCGCAGGTCGATATTGACCTCACGGTCCCATTGATCCATCCGCACCCGCTCGACCGGATGCATCTTGCCGAACACGCCGGCGGCATTGACGAGGCCGGTAATCGGGCCGTGCGCGGCCTCGATATCGGCGATGCCGCTCACGACTGCGCTCTCGCTGGCGACATCGAACGGGGCAGGCCACAGGATCGTCCTGATGCCGGCCAGTGGCTCCGGCGCAATGTCAGCGATCACAACACGCTGGCCCTGTTCGGCCAAAAGCATGGCGGTGGCAGCGCCAATGCCGCGGCTTCCGCCGGTGACGAGAACGATACCCTCAGCGTTCATGGTTCGTTGCCTTTGCCGGCTGAATTGAAAAGCCCGCGCGTCATCAGCTTCTGGTAGGCGGAGATGACATGGTCGGGCACGGCCGTGACCGCACCGTCCGAGTACGAATAGCGCCGGCTCAGATAGCCGCGCGCGCCCATCAATATTTGAACGATCGCCTCGAACTCCTCGTCGCTATAGCTATCAACCGTGCCGGCAAGCCGCGCACGCTTCAGGATGCGGACATAGGCCGTCGAGATATTATCAAAATGCTTCTGGTAGCCGATCGGCGCAAAGAACTCGGCCTCGTTGAGGATGCGCAGGAATTCCGGCACCTCGCGGATGAAGTCGAAGAAGGCGCTGAAGCGTTCGACTTCCTGCTGCGCGGTCTGTGCCGTGCCGGTGCGCGCACGGATGAAGCGCACCATGTCGATGCCGATTTTCGGCAGCAATTGATCCAGCAGTTCCTGGCGGTTCTCGAAATGATTGTAGAACGTGCCCTGCGCGACGCCGGCTTCCTCGGTGATGCGGGCGACCGAGGCTTCGGCATAGCCGTATTTGCCGACGATCTTGGTCGCGGCATCGAAAATCTTGCGCTTGGTCCAGGCGTTGCGCTCGACGCGGTTGAGTTTTGTGACCTTGCCGGAATTGGCTGGCGTTGCCTGCGTCATGAAGCCTCCAGTTCGGCGCGCAGCACGCGCTTGAGCACCTTGCCGGACGGGTTACGCGGCAGGCTGTCGCGGATGATCAATTGCTTCGGCACCTTGAAGCCGGCGAGCCGCGCGCGGCAATGATCGGTGAGGGCAGGCAGTTCCAGCGCCGCGCCTTCTCCCAGCACCACGATGGCGACGGGCTTCTCGCCCCAGCGCGCGTCCGGCATGCCGATGACGGCGCATTCGCGCACCTGCGGCAATTCATAGATCACGCGTTCGACTTCGGAAGAGGCGATATTCTCGCCGCCGGAGATGATCATGTCCTTCTTGCGATCGGTGAGGTAGAGGAAGCCGTCCTCGTCGAGGTAGCCGACGTCGCCGGTGCGGAACCAGTCGCCGAAGAAAGCGGCTGCGGTTTTCTCGGGATCGTTCCAGTAGCCTTGCGTGACCTTCGGTCCGCGCAGGCATATCTCGCCATTCGCGCCGGATGGAAGGCGATGGCCGGCATCGTCGCGGATTTCGATCTCGACATGCGCAATGGCGCGACCGGTCGATCCGATCTTTTCGATCTCACGGCCGGGCTCCATGAAAGTGTCGCCGCCGCAGGTTTCCGTCAGGCCATAGGCGTCGATATAGCGGGCGTTCACAAAATATTCGGAGAAGCTGCGGATGCGCGCTTCCGGTGTCTTCTCGCCGCCGCCGATCGCCCATCGCAGGCTCGAGACGTCAAAGCTGTCGCGGGTCGGGCAGGTGAGGATCGCCGTGGTCATGACGGGCGCGAACCATGCCGCGTTCAGTTTCTCGGCTTCGATCGCCGCCAGCGCCTGCTCGGGTTCGAAGTTGCGGTGAATGGAAAGCATGCCGCCGTGCCACAGCACCGCAATCCCCGGTAGATCGAGCGCGCCGACATGGTAGAGCGGGCCGACCACCAGCAACCGCGTCTCGGCGTTCAGTCCGAGCACCAGCGTCTGGTCCGCCGACTTCCAATAGATGTTCTCATAGGTGAGCATCACGCCCTTGGGCCGGTCGGTGGTGCCTGACGTGTACATCAGCCGCATCAGGTCGCGTGGTTGTCTTGGATGCGCCGGGGCGGGGGCGATGTCAGGCGCGAGCCGCGAGATGCCGGATTGCGCGGCCTCATCGAGCAGCAGCACGGGAACGTTTCCTGCTGCGATGCCGGCCAGCTCTTCGTCCGCGATCAGAATGCGTGCGCCGGAATTGCCGACGATGTAGCCGACCTCGTCGGCCGACAGCCGATAGTTGATCGGAAGGAACACCGCGCCGATGTGGCTGGTCGCAAACACCAGTTCGAGAAACGCGGCGCTGTTCTTCATCAGCACCGCGACGACATCGCCGGCGCCAATGCCGCGCGCCGCGAGCCAGCCGCCCACATGGCCAATGCGGCGGTGGAAGTCGGCGTAGGAGATCTCCTCGCCGCGGTATTTCAGCGCACAGCGGCCTGGCGTCCGCCTGGCGTGAAACGCGATGAAGCTCGAAAGGTTGATCATTTCTCGGCTCAAAAGGCCCGATTCCGGCCCGATCTCCCGTTAGATGAATTATGACTCGTAATTCATATTTGGCTTGACGTCACCCCCTTTGCTCTGAAATCTTGTGAGGACGGGGGCAACACGATCCCCGGCTGGGATTTGGGCAGGAAACTGGGAACGCAAACCCAAGAGGGAGGGAATAATGACGAGAACCCGCAAACCGGGCATCAGCCGCCGTTCAACGCTGGCGCTGATGGGCGCCGGTGCCGTGACTTTCGCGACACCGTGGGTGGCGCGGGCGCAGGCCAAGACCATCAAGGTCGGCATGCCGACCATTCTCTCCGGCCGCGTGGCGCAACTCGGAACGTCATCGCGCAACGGCGTGATGCTGGAAGTCGAGAAGGTCAACGCCGCCGGCGGCCTCGCCGGACGGCAGATCGAGATGGTGATCCGCGATTCCAAGGGGCAGCCGCAGGAAGCCGCCCGCGTGGCGCGCGAACTGGTCAACACCGATGGCTGCGAACTCCTGATCGATGCCGAGGCGTCATCGGGCGCGTTCGCCGTGCACGAGGTCGCGCGCGATCTCGGCGTGCTCTGCATCCACACCAATTCGGAAACGTCGTCGCTGACCGCCGATCCCAAGCAGCACATTCCCAACGCGTTCCGCACCGCGCGCCAGGGCGTGCATGACTCGATCGTCGGCGGCAGCTACGCGGCGGCGATCGCCAAGGCGAAGGGCCTGAAGAGATGGGCAACCTGTTCGCCTGACTACGCCTACGGCCGCGACACCACGGGCGAATATGTGACGTACCTGAAGCGCTTTGCGCCTGATGTCGAGATCATCAGCGAGTCCTGGCCAAAATTGTTCCAGCCTGATTACACCGAGGTCGTCACCAAGATCCTGCAGGCCAAGCCGCAGGCGCTGTATTCCTGCCTGTGGGGCGGCGACCTGACCTCCTATATCGATCAGGCCAACATCTATGCGCTGTTCACCCAGATGGAGGTGTTCGCGGTCAACATGGCCGACTACACCGCACTCACGGTGGTGAAGAATTTGCCGAAGGGCATTCATTCCGGCAACCGCTACATCAAGACCTATCCTGCGACCGCGGAGAACGCGGCCTGGGGCGATGCCTACAAGGCGAAATACAACGAGTACCCGACCAACTGGTCGTGGGAGAACGCGACCGCGATCATGCTGCTCGCCGAGGCCTCGAAGAAGGCGAATTCCGCTGACGGCAAGAAGCTTGCGGAGGCATTGCGTGGCCTCAAGATCAAATCGCCGTTCGGCGCCGACGGCACCGTGACGATGCGGGCCGAGGACCAGACCCTGATCGGCTATGCGATCGGCTGGGGCACGACGATCCCGCAAGAGCCCTACGTCCCGGAGGTCAAGCCGGGCGACTGGAAGACCATTCTCGAGCTCGAAGCCGAGTGGAAGAAGAGCAAGGGTTACACCTGATCTACCTGCGAAACGGAGGCAGCGCAGGCCGCCTCCGCTCACCGCCCCATGGTGATTTCACGCGCCGATCTTCCGGCACGCCGTAACGGATATTTTCCTTGGATCTCGATACACTCACCGGCTGTCTCGCCAGCTCCGCCTGTCTGGTGACGCAAACCACCAGCGGCTTCATCATCGGCATGTTGCTGTTTCTCGTCGCCGTCGGGCTGACGCTGATTTTCGGCGTGCTCAAGGTGGTGAATTTCAGCCACGGCGCTTTCTACATGTTCGGCGCCTATTTCGCGATGACGGCCTATCAGCTGACCGGCAGCTTTGCGCTGGCGATGCTGTGCGGCGCGGCCGGCACCGCGCTGCTCGGCCTGATCTTCGAACGCGTCTTCATGAGCCGGGTCTACGGCCGCGACGTGCTGATGCAGGTCCTCGTCTGCTACGCCTTCGTGCTGATATTTGACGATGTCGTACGGATGATCTGGGGCCCGGAATTCAAGTCGATGGGGATGCCGGCGGCGTTCCAGATTCCGCCGCTGTTCATCGCCGGCGGCGTGGTGCCGCCTTACTATCTGCTGCTGATCAGTGTCGCGCTGGTGGCCGCGATCATTCTCGGCCTCGGTCTTGCCCGCACCCGGATCGGCAAGGTGATCCGCGCCGCGGCGCATAATCCGGGCATGGTGTCCGCGCTCGGCATCAATACCGGCCTGATCTATGGCGGCGTGTTCGCGCTCGGCGGCATGCTGGCGGGACTGGCCGGCGCGCTCGCCGCACCCGTGCGATCACTGACACCGGGGATGGGATTTTCGGTGCTGATCGAATCCTTCATCGTCACCGTGATCGGCGGCATGGGCTCGATCCTGGGCGCGCTGATCGGCGCGCTCCTGATCGGCATGATCCGCTCGTTTGGCTCGCTCGGCTTTCCCCTGTTCACGGAAGGCCTGATGTACCTGTTCATGGTGATCGTGCTGGTCTCCCGCCCGACCGGCCTGTTCGGCAAGGAGGTCGCGTGACCGAATTGCAGGCCGAACAGGCGAGCAAGGTGCTCGACAACTCCGTTACCAAGTCAAAGCCGCGCCCCAACCGGGATGCCCTGATTGCGCTTGCGGTCTTTGTCGTGCTTGCCCTGCTGCCGATGCTCACCAGCAGTAAATTCCTGCTCGACTTCGTGATCCGCTGCGCGGCCTATGGGCTGTTCGCGACATCGCTCAACCTTCTGGTCGGTTACACCGGTCTGACGTCGTTCGGCCACGGCATGTTCTTTGGCCTAGGCGCCTACGGCTTCGGGCTGATGATGCAGAAGACCGGTGTCGCCGTCCCCGTGGCTTTCGTGGCAACGCTGGCGATCACGTTTGTCGTCGCGCTCGTCATTGGCGCGATTTGCGTGCGGCTGAAGGAAATCTATTTCGCCTTCGTGACACTGGCGTTCCAGATGCTGATCCATTCGACTATCCTGTCCTGGGTGTCGCTGACCGGCGGCGATCAGGGCTTGCGCGGCGGCATTCCCCGGCCGCCATTCCTGGGCATCGATCTGTCGAACCATCTGCATTTGTACATTGTCAGCTGCGCGCTGCTGGTGATCGGGCTGTTTTTGATGCACCAGATCGCGCAGTCGCCGTTCGGCTACACGCTGCGCATGATCCGCGACAACGCCACGCGGGCGAGTTTTATCGGCATCGACGTCTGGCGCGCCAAACTGACGATCTTCGTGCTCGCCGCGCTGTTCGCCTCGACCGGCGGCATGATCATGGCGCTGTTCGTGTCGGGCGCCTATCCGGAATTCGCCTATTGGACCATTTCGGGCGAAGGCATCTTCATCAACATGCTCGGCGGAGTGACCACATTCCTGGGGCCGATGGTCGGCACCGCGCTGTTCCTGATCCTCAACGATACCGTCACCCGTGTGACCGAGTATCACGGCATCGTTCTCGGCATCGTGATCCTGTTCTTCGCCATCGGCCTGCGCAAAGGCCTGATGGATTTCGTGATCGAATGGTACGTGCAGCGCCGCGAGCGTTCCGGGGAGCGCACGTCATGAGTCCGGCGGCAAAAGCGCGGGTCAGCGTGGTCACGGGCGGCGCCAGCGGGATTGGCGCGGCTTGCGCGCGGGAGCTCGCCGCAAGCGGCGATCTCGTGATGGTCGTCGATCGCGATTTGGCGAAGGCCGGGGATGTCGCCGCGGAATTTGGCGGTAAGGCCTATTTCGCCGATGTCGGGGACGAGACCAGCGTCGAGGCCTGCGCGGAAGCGATCGAGCGCGAATGCGGGCCGGTCGATGTGCTCGTCAACAGTGCCGGGATCATCCAGGTGCCGGTGCGGCCGCACGATTTGCCTATGTCGGCCTGGGACGACGTCGTTCGTGTCGACCAGCGCGGCACCTATGTCGCCTGCCTCGCCTTTGCCCGGCGCATGATCGCGCGCAAACGCGGCAGCATCGTCAACATCGCCTCGATCGCCGGCATGCGCTCGATGCCGTTACATGCCTACGCCCCGGCCAAGGCGGCCGTGATTGCGATCACCGAATGCCTCGCCGCGGAGTGGGGCCCCTCCGGCGTGCGGGTGAACGCGGTTTCTCCGGGCTATACGCTGACGCCGGCGCTGAAGAACGCGATTGATCGTGGCGAGCGGGATGTCTCCGCGCTATCAGCCAATGCCGCGCTGCGCCGTCTGGTCGATCCTTCCGAAATCGGTCGTGTGGTCGCTTTTTTGGCCTCAGATGCCGCGTCCGCGATCACGGGCGCCAATTTGCCGGTCGATTGCGGCTGGTTGGCCGGTACATCATGGAGCACCTATGGCGGACTTCGGGAGGCGAATGGCTAGCCATGCTGGAAATTCGCGCACTCTCGAAATCTTTCGGCGGCGTCAAGGCGACCGACAACGTGACGCTGGACTTTGCTGACGGTTCGTTGACCGCTGTCATCGGCCCCAATGGTGCCGGCAAGAGCACCTTTTTCAACCTGATCACCGGGGCGCTGAAGCCGGATTCCGGTCAGATCCTGCTCAATGGCGTCGACCTAGCTGGGCGCTCGCCGCCCGAGATCGTGCGCCACGGCATCGGACGCGCGTTCCAGGTTGCGAGTATTTTTCCCTCGCTCACGGTGCAGGAGACGATGCTGGCCGCCGTCGGGGCCGACCAGCGCCGTGCCAGCGTCATGCATCGAAGATTTCCGCTGGCTGAAACCCGCGACCGCGCCGAGCACGCGATGGAATTGCTGGGGCTTGCCAGCAAACGTAACCGGACGGCGGCGACACTGTCGCATGGCGACCAGAAGCTGCTCGATATCGCGCTGGCGCTGGTGCTCGATCCCAAGGTCCTGCTGCTCGACGAGCCCACCGCCGGCATGGGCACCGAAGAGCGCTGGCGCATGATCGACAAGGTCAGGGAGCTCTGGGAGAAACAGAAGATCACGGTCGTCTTCATCGAGCACGACATGGATATCGTGTTCAAGATCGCGCCCGAGATCGTGGTGCTGTGCTACGGTCGGATTCTCGCCACCGGCAAGCCCGATGCAGTCCGCCGCAACGAAGCCGTCATCGAGGCCTATCTCGGCACCGAACATCACGCGGAGGCCGCGATATGAGCGCGCAGCCGGTGGTGCAGGTCGAGGAGCTCGACGTTTTCTACGGCAGCAGCCAGATCCTGTTTGGCGTCGGCCTGTCGGTGCGGCAGGGCGAGACCATGGCGCTGCTCGGCCGCAACGGCGCCGGCAAGTCGACCACGATGAAGGCCATCATGGGCCTGGCGCCGGCGCGCCGCGGCAAGGTCACCCTGCGGGGCAGGACCGTATCCGGGCTGAAGCCGCATCACATCGCCCGCGCCGGCCTCGGCTTCGTGCCGGAGGATCGCCAGATTTTCCCCGAGCATACGGTGGAAGACAATCTGGAGATCGGCGCCAAGAAGGGCCCCGATGGCCAGGACGAATGGTCGATCCGGCGCATCTACGATGTATTTCCGCTGCTGGAGCCCTTGCGGCACCGGATCGCGGGACGTCTATCGGGCGGCGAACAGCAGATGCTGGCGATTGCCCGCACCCTGATGGGCAATCCGGCGCTGCTGCTGCTGGACGAGCCGAGCGAGGGGCTGGCGCCGATCATCGTGCAAAGGATCGGCGAATTGCTGCGGCAGCTCCGCGGCACCGGCGCCACGGTGTTGATCGCCGAGCAGAACATGCATTTTTGCCTTGGCCTTGCGAGCCACGCGACGGTTATCGACAAGGGCCAGATCGTCTACACATCCGGTATCGAAGAGCTGAAAGCCAACGAAAACATTCGTCAGCGCTATCTGGCGCTGTAGCTTTCGGTCCGTCCGGCTGTGGGAGGATAAATGGCTATCAAGCGTACGCTATCGCCGACGCATGAGGCACCGTACCGGGGTCTGCGCGTGCTGGATTTCGGGCAGGGCATCGCGTCGCCCTATTGCGCGATGCTGCTCGGCGTCTACGGCGCTGACGTCATCAAGGTCGAGCCGCCGGAGGGGGATTGGTCGCGTTTCCTGGGAACGACCTACGGAAACCATACGACGCTGTCGGCGGTCTATAACCGGGGCAAGCGCAGCCTCTGTCTCGACATGAAGCACAAGGACGCGATCGCAATCGCCCGGCAGCTGGCGCAAGATTGCGACGTCCTGATCGAGGGATTTCGCCCCGGCGTGGCTGCTCGCCTTGGGATCGGTTACGAGGAGCTCTCGCGAGACAATCCCGGCCTGATCTATCTGTCTGTCAGTGCTTTCGGGCAGAGCGGACCCTACTCAAGACGGCCGGGCTCTGATTCCGTTGCACAGGCATTCTCCGGTCTCGTGTCAGTAAACCTCGGCAACGACAACACGCCGCACCGGGTCGGCACCACAGTTTCCGACGTCGTGACCGGCGTCTACGCCTTCCAGGCGATTGCGACCACGCTGTTCGCGCGCGCAACCGTCGGCACCGGCCGCTGGATCGACGTCAATCTCTGCCAGTCGACGGCGGCGCTGCTCGGCCACAAGGTCGCCGAGCATATTCTGGAAGGCGGCGCACCGCGGGCGCTTAACGTGCCGGCAGGTTCCTATCAGACCAGCGATGGCTGGATGATGGTGACGCTGGTCAACGAACCGCAATACAAGCGGCTGTGTGCCGCCATCGAGCGCGACGACCTCGCCAGCGATCCGCGGTTTGCGGACTTCGCCAGCCGAGCCGACGCGGCCGACACGTTGATCTCGCAGCTGCGCGAGGTTTTCCTGGCGCGCCCGACCGACGTCTGGCTGTCGCGGTTGCATGCGGCCGATATCATTGCCGAACGCATCCTCAATCCAGGGGAGTGGCTGCGCAATCCTCACGTCGAAGCGACCAACGCGTCGGTGTGCCAGGATACCCCCGGCGTCGGCCCGGTCTACACGCCGCGCACGCCGGGTATTGCCAGTCTTTCCGAAGACGCACTTTGCCCCGCGCCTGACATCGGACAGGATAGCGTTGCGGTCCTGACCGAGGTCGGGCTCGATCGTGGCACCATCGAAGATTTGATCGCAGCCGGCGCGGTGCGTCAGGCCAGACAATAAGGAAGCGGCATCATGAGCGCTGAACTCGTTCGCTACTCCGTCTCGGACAAAATCGCGGAGATCATGCTGGACCGGCCGCCGGTCAACGCGCTCAGCATGCCGCTAATCGATGCACTGCTGGCGGCGCTGCAGAAAGCGAAGGACGATCCGTCGGTATCATCAGTCATCATCGGCAGCCTGCACAAGGTGTTCTGTGCCGGGCTCGATCTCGACATTGTCAGGGGCAAGCCCGGGATTGAAACCAAGAAATTCCTCGAGCGGCTGTACCTCGCGCTGAACGATACCCAGTATCGCATGGGCAAGCCGACCATTGCCGCGGTCGACGGCGCGGTGCGGGCCGGCGGCATGACGATTGCGATCTCCTGCGACATGATCATCGCTGGCGACGCCTCGACCTTCGGCTATCCGGAGATCGATGTCGGACTGATCCCGGCGATCCACTTTGTGCAGCTGCCCCGGCTGGTCGGAAAACACCAGGCATTTGGTCCGCTGTTTCTGGGCGAGCCCTTTGATGCCGCGACTGCATTCCGCATGGGTCTTTTGAGTGAAGTGGTGCCGAAGGGCACCGCGCTTGAGCGCGCCCGCGATATTGCGCGGAAGCTCGCCGCCAAGTCGCCGATCGTCATGAAGATTGGCCGCGATTCCTTCATGCGCGCGGTCGATGCCGATTTCCGCCGTTCGGTCGAGAACACGGCCGAGAGCTTTGCGCTTGTAGCGACGACGGAAGATTGTCAGGAAGGGTTGAATGCGTTTGTCGAGAAACGGACGCCAAACTACAAGGGACGCTGATGGCGGGACTATATTTCGAGGAGTTCGAGGTCGGCCGGGAATTTCATCATGAGTTCAGCCGGACCGTCACCGAGATGGACAATACGATGTTCAGCCTGCTGACGATGAATCCGCAGCCGCTGCATATCGATGCGCATTTCTCCGAGAATACCGAGTTCGGCCAACGGCTGTTCAACAGCCTCTATACGCTCGGCATCATGATCGGCATGAGCGTCTATGATACGACGCTGGGCACGACGGTCGGCAATCTGGGCATGACCGACGTCAAATTCCCGAAACCGGTGTTTCACGGCGATACGCTGAAATCCCATACCAGGATCATCTCCAAGCGCGCCAGCAAGTCTCGGCCGACGCAGGGGATCGTCGAGTTCGAACACACCATGACCAATCAGCGCGGGGAGGTGGTCGCCAGTTGTCGCCGCACCGGCCTGATGCATTGCAAACCGAAGGCGTGATTTGATGCGATCGTTCCTGTTCGTTCCCGGCGACAGCCTGCGCAAGTTCGAAAATGCCAGGAAGACCGCGGCCGATGCGTTGATCCTCGATCTCGAGGATTCGATCGCGCCGGACGAGAAGGTCGGGGCGCGGCGCACCGTGCGGGAAATGCTCGATGCGCGGAACCCCGTCCAAAAAATGTATGTCCGCATCAATGCGCTCGATACCGGCATGACGCTGGGCGATCTCGCCGCCGTGATCCCGGGCAAGCCTGATGGTGTGGTGCTGCCGAAATGCGCTGGTGCCGCCGATGTTAACAAACTGTCGCTGTACCTCGATGCGTTCGAAGCCGCATCTGACATCGAACACGGAACCACCCGGATCGTGACGGTGGCGACGGAGACCGCGCGGGCGGTGCTCAAGCTGCTCGACTTCGAGAACATGAGCCCTCGGCTGTGGGGCATGATGTGGGGCGCGGAGGATCTCGCTGCGTCCCTTGGCGCCTCACGCAACCGGACCGCGGGCCGGTACCACGGGCCGTTCCTCCTGGCGCGCGACCTCTGCCTGATCAGCGCCGCGGCTGCCGGCGTCGTCGCGATCGATACCATTGCCACTGATATCAATGATCTCGACGCCCTGCGGGAAGAATCGATCGCCGCGCGTCAGGACGGCTTTCTGGCGAAGGCAGTGATCCATCCCAAGCACGTCGATGTCGTCAACGCCGCCTTCCTGCCGACGGACGAAGAGATCGCCTGGTCGGAGAAGATCGTCAAAGCCTTCAACGACAATCCAGCCTCCGGCGTCGTCAAGATCGACGGCAAGATGATCGACAAGCCGCATCTGCGCGCCGCCGAAAAGATCTTGGCACTGCGAGCCAAGTAGGGTGGGCAAAGGCGCACTTGCGCCGTGCCCACCATCTACTTCGATGGCTTGAATGGTGGGCACGCTACGCTTTGCTACGAACGGCGGGCTCGGTAGAGCGCCCCGTAGCCCGGATGAACGCACCGACCTACACCTGCCGCGTCATTCCCCGATGCGACAAATTGGCCCGTCGGGCAAAATTTCGCTTTTCCGGAATGGCAAATCAGGTGCACATATGTCGCCATCCCGTCCTACTCAGAAGGGCGTCGGCCGTCGTCACGGACGTTGGGCGGGTTGCGGTGGACGCTGGTTTACGCTGAGACGACGGCGTGGATAAGCGTACGGCAAAACCGTGTGGTCCTGGCACCCGTTGCAGGTGTCAAGCTGTCGGGTAGGCGAAAGCTGAACGGCAGCGACGGAGTCAACCAAGAACTCGTCTCCGGGGAGATCACGGCATAAGCCGTAAAGCCATTGCGCAGGGAAGGCCGGGTGTTCACCGCTGCCCTGTATGCTCGTGTGCACTTTGTTTTGTGCAAACCGCACACGGGACCGCGGGTGCAGCGCGCACCCGGTCCTCCCTGCGCCCTCTATTTTCGAGGGCACGGAATTTCTGGCAGAGCTCGGGCGCAATGCGTCGCGAGATCGCGAAACTACGTTTAGACCACGGTGCAACAACAAACACCGCTGTCGTCCCGGCCTTGAGCTCAGATGCGCAATTGCGCATCGGGGGACCCATAACCACAGGAAGAAGTTTTGCGAACGGTCTCTGTTACCCAGTCTTCATCGAGAGATCACGCGGTATGGGTCCCGGCTCAAGGCCGGGACGACGATAAAAGCGGCTTTACGAGTTGGTGCCGGAAGCGGCGCGCGGTGAAGCCTCGGCCAGCGATCGTCCGACGTGCCGCAGCATCCTACTCGCCTGCGCGGCGCTATGGTCGAGCAGCCAGCGGCCGAACGCGTCGGGCGACAGCGCGCGGGCGTAGAGAAATCCTTGAACGACGTCGCAGCCAAGTTCGGTCAGCAAGTTCAGCTGCCCGTCGCTTTCGACGCCTTCGGCGACGACGGTGAGGTGCAGGCTCTGGCCAACGCGAACCACCGATGTGACGATCGCCAGCGCGCTGGGGTCGCTCCCGACATCGTGCATGAAGCTGCGGTCGATCTTCAACTCGCGGATCGGCAGATGCGCCAGCCGGCTCAGGCTCGAATAGCCGATGCCGAAATCATCCAGCGACAGGCCGACCCCCAGGTCGCGAAGCGCATGCATCGTCTCGATCGCAACCGAGCGCTCGTTCATGATCACGCCTTCGGTGATCTCGAGCATCAGCACTTCCAGCGGCAGGTCATGGTCTGCGAGAATTCCGGCGACCGCTGCGGCCAGGTTCGGGTTCTGGAAATTGATCGGCGACAGGTTGACCGACACGCAGGGGATATCCACGCCGGCGCCGCGCCATTCCGCCATTTGCCGGCAGGCCTCGCGGAGCGACCACATGCCGATCTGTTCGATCAGTCCGCACTCTTCGGCGAGCGGGATGAACTTCGAAGGTGAGACTTCGCCGAGCTCCGGATCATACCAGCGCGCCAGCGCCTCGACGCCATAAATGCCGCCGTCGCCGGTCCGGATCTGCGGCTGATACTGCAATTGCAGAACGTCGCTGGCGAGCGCGCGCCGCAACGCCGCGCTGTGGGCCAGCCGCTGTTCGGCCAGCCGATCCATGTCGGCGCTGAAGAAGCGAAACGTGGAGCGGCCGGCCTGCTTGGCCTTGTACATGGCGGCATCCGCCTGCTGGATCAGCGTATCGATATCGTTCGCGTTGTCCGGATACATGCTGATGCCGATGCTGGCGGACATCGCGACCTGCTTGGCGCCGATCTGAATCGGATTGACCAGGGCCTCCGTCATCCGCGACGCCATCAGCGAGGCTTCGGCCGCGTTGCGGTTCGGCAGCACGATCACGAATTCGTCGCCGCCGAGCCGCCCCAGCATGTCGCCCGGCTGGATCTGCGCGCGCAGGCGCTGGGCAAATCCGACCAGCAGTTCGTCGCCGGCCGAGTGTCCGAGCGTATCGTTGACGTCCTTGAAATTATCGATGTCGAGAAACGCCAGCGCAACGTGTCCTCGGTCGGCGCAGGCGTTGGTCGCCTCAAGGATCAGATCGCGCAGGCGCGCGCGGTTCGGCAGGCCGGTCAGCATGTCGTAATAGGCGAGCCGCGCGATCTGGGCGCGGGCCTCCTTGCGCTCGATCGCGAGCCCGCCGAGATCGACGCAGGCGTCGACGATCCGCTGATGCCAGCGGCTGGGCGCGCGACATTCCCGGTAGTAGAACGCGAAGGTACCGATCACGCGGCCGTCCTTGCCCTTGATCGGCGTGGACCAGCAGGCGCGCAGGCCAACCTCGAGCGGGCGAGTCTTGAACGGCTGCCAGCGCGGGTCGGTGTCGATGTCCTCCGCCAGCACCGGCTTGCCAAAATACGCCGCGGAGCCGCAGGAGCCGATGTTCGGACCGATCGCGACGCCGTCCAGCGCCCGCGAATAGTCCTCGGGAAGGCTGGGACCGCCCAGCGGGTGAACCAGTCCGCCGGCGTCGATGTGAAGCAGCGAGGAGACGACGTCAGGCGCGATCTCTTCGACGCGCCGGCAAAGCCGGTCGGCGATGTCGGCGATCGGGATTTCATCGGCCAGCGCGCTCATGATCAGCTGCTGCAGCGAACGCAGCTGCTTGGTCTCGGTGATGTCGGTCAGCAGGGCAAACATGTAGTTGGACCGTCCGCGCCCGTCGCGGAACGTCTTGACGTTGGCCGAGACCCAGATCTCGTCGCCGTTCCTGTCGTAGGCGAGGACTTCCTCTTCACCGCCGGCTTCCTCGCCGACCCAGCGTCGCAGCCTGGCCAGCGTCCTGCGGTCGGTATAGCGGCCCACCAGCAGTTCGCCTGCAAACCGGTCCTTCGCCTCTTCGAGCGAGTACCCGAACATTCCCGTAAACGCGGCGTTGGTATAGACGACCTTCAGATTGCGGTCGGTGACGATGACGGCGCGGCTGGTCCTGTCGGCGACCAGCGAGAGCAGGGCCAGCCTCTCACGCCGCGCGACCTCCTTGGTGATGTCCCGCACGAATGCGATGGTGCGGCATTGCCCGTCGATCTCGAGATTCGAAAGCCAAAGCGCCACGCGAATCCGGCTGCCATCCTTGCGCGCGATCGTGATCTCGGCGTTGCGTCCATGCGGAACGTCGTTGCGGCTCACCTGGTCCGAGGCCGGCGTCGCGACATGATGATGTTGCAGGTCCTTGAGCCCGAGATCGCCGACATGGCAACCGAGCGCTGCTGCGCGGTCCAGCCCGAAGATGAGTTCGGCCGCGGCGTTGCAATACCTGACGTGAAGCTCGCGATCCAGGATCAGCACGGCGTCGTTCGCCCGCTCAAGCGCGGCCAGCAGAACGTCCGGCGTTTCGGCCGCGGGGTAATCGCCTGTGCTCATCATCCAACCCTGATGCCCGTCTGGAACCCATCGGGGCCTTGGTCCGATGGGGCGGCGGCGTCATTTTGGTGAAAAGCCTAGGGGAGCATGGGTGTTGAAATGGTTCTTCGATCCCGTCCCGGTTGGCGGAAAGAGATCATCCTTAAGGATTCGCTAATGAATAGCCGAGCAACCGGCGTCAGCGGCCAGGCTGGAACGCAATTTCCGTTGTGCGTGACAGAAAAAGGAAAGGTGCCGGCGGCGGATCGCGTCGGCACCCATCCATTTTCGTATTGCCGCTCCCCGCCACGAAGCGAGGGCGTTGACGGCTCAGTAAGCCAGACCGGTTCCCGGCGGCTTTTCGAGCGCTGCGGCGAGCGAGCGGTATTCCTCACTCGAGGTGCCGGCAAGCGCCGCGATCTTGTTCAAATGGTACTGCGCGGATTCGCGGTTACCCTGTTCGACCTGCCACAAGCCGTAATATTGCCAGGTCTTGACGTGGGTCGGGTCGGCCTTGAGCGCGCGCTCGTACCAGATCTGCGACACCTTGTAGTCGCCGAGCTGGCGATAGGAATAGCCGATCAGATTGGCGACCGCGGCGCTGTCGTCGCGGCCGAGCGCCTTCAACTGTTCGATCGCCGAGGCGTAGTCGTGGCGATCGTAGATCGCGGCATAGGCGGCGCGATAACCGGTTGCAAATGCGGTTTCCTGCGTGCTCGGGCGCACTTCGCTCGATCGCTTCTTCTTTTTGCTGTTATCGGGCGGCGGCGGCGGACTGCTGTCGGGTGCGGCGTAGACCACGCTGACGACGGGGGCCGCCGTCAGCGTCAGCGTGAACATCGCCAGCGTCAGAAGCCTGATAGCAAGTTTGGTCATGCGTCTCTCCAGTTGAACAGATCAAGAAACCCGACTTCGAAAAAATCAGTAGAAAAGGACGGTGCCATCAGGCGATCCTATACCGAAGCTCGCTGATTTGAACACCTGGCGGTTGGGAACATTCCCGACGCATAATGCCATTCCCGTGATTTGGCGTTGCTTTGGGAACATGACGAAGATGTCATGCAGATGAACGACGTCCGCTGTCGCGCTTCACGAGGGGTTCAGCGCGGGGGCGCTAGTGTCGTCCGCAGCCACCATCAAACTGATCCGCGGGCGCGGTTCGATCCCCATTGCCCCCGACGCGCCGGCGGGTATCAGGCCGACCCACGCGCCATTGCTTCCCCAATGGCCGTGGGTTGGCGCCGATGTCAGCGGTCCAATCCGGGCGCGATAAGCGAGTTGCGAATTCCATTTCGGCGCCGCCCGGTCTAAGAGATAGCCTCGGGGGCAGGTGGAAGACTTACGCTTGGGGACATCAGCAAAATTCGCGGCGATCGTGTTGCTGCCGATCGTGCTCGCGGCCTGCGCGGGCAGCGACGAGGTCAGGAGCATCACCTATACCGACGACCGCGGCGTCTCCAATCAGCCGTTTCCCAACAATTACAAGAGCGAGATACTCCTGTTCATGAGGACCTATCTCAACAACCCGGTCGGCGTGCGTAACGCCGTGATGGCGGAGCCGATACAACGTGTCGTCGGGGGACGGCTGCGTTACGTCAGTTGCCTGCGCTTCAGCCCGCGCGATTCCGACGGCAATTACGCCGAACCGCGCGAACGCGCGATACTTTACGTCGATGGCCGGCTCGACCGCATCATTGAAAACGCCAGCGAGCCCTGCGCCGGTGCGGTCTATGCGCCATTCCCCGACCTGGAAAAGATGGCGCGGTAGCGGCCGGCGCTCGGGATTACGCGCCTTGCTTTGCCGCCGCGGCCGAGGGGCTTGCCGGCGCGCCGGTCGGCGTATCCTGCATTGATTTGATCAGGTTGTTGCGCACCGTGACCACCGCCTTCTGCAGCCTGGGGAATTCCTCCGGCGAAAGCCCGGAAGCCTTCACCAGATTCCTTCCTCCGAGTTTTTCGCGCAGCCCGCGCCCGGCCTCGGTCAGGCTGACCAGCACCTGGCGCTCGTCGGCGGCATCGCGCTGCCGGCGCAGATAACCCATCGTCTCGAGCTTCTTCAGGATCGGGGTCAGCGTGTTGGATTCGAGGAACAGCTTTTCGCCCAGACTTGAGACGGTCTGGTTGTCGTTTTCCCACAACGCCACGATCGCAATATATTGCGTGTAGGTGAGGCCAAGTTCATCGAGAAGTGGTTTATAGGCCCGGCCAAAGGCGAGGTTGGCCGAATAGACCGCAAAGCACAGGAAGTCGGCGAGCTTTCGATCCGTAGGCTGTGGATCTGTAGGCAGTGGGTTCGAAGACTTGGTCGGTTTCATCCTGATGCTCCCGGGCACACGCGATCGTGACGGTTGCAGAGCATATATATCGGATACGATTAAATCGGAAGGGTTGACATCAAGAATATTGGGCTATTAGATCGTGTCCGAATTAATCGTATTCGATCAGTATAGGGGAGCCCAAATGTCTGACAACATCAACCTTGGTCGCCGCCGTTTTTTTGGCGCCGCTGCAACGACTCTGGCAGCCGCCCAGCTCGCCCTGGCTGGCCCGGCCGGCGCACAGTCCGTTAACGCCAAACCGGTGACGGCGATCAAGCCTGGGACGCACACGTCGTTTCCTGCCATCAAGCAGATCAACGCCGGGGCCCTCAACGTCGGATACGCCGAAGCAGGACCCGCTGATGGTCCTCCGGTCATCCTGCTGCACGGCTGGCCCTATGACATTCACGCCTTTGTCGACGTCGCGCCGATCCTGGCCTCGGCCGGTTTCCGGGTGATCGTGCCGCATCTGCGCGGCTACGGCACCACGCGGTTTCTCTCCAGCGACACGCCCCGCAACGGTCAGCAGGGCGCGCTGGCGGTCGACGTCATCGATCTGATGGATGCGCTCAGGATCGAGAAGGCGGTTATCGCCGGGTTCGACTGGGGCGCACGGACCGCCGACATCGTCGCGGCGATCTGGCCGCAGCGGGTCAAGGCGCTGGTCGCGGTAAGTGGCTACCTGATCGGCAGCCAGCAGGCCAACAAGGCGCCGCTGCCGCCGAAGGCGGAGCTTTCCTGGTGGTACCAGTATTATTTCACCACCGAGCGCGGCCGGGCCGGCTATGAGAAATACACCCGCGATTTTGCCCGCTGATCTGGCAAACGGCTTCGCCGAAGTGGAATTTCGACGACGCGACGTTCGAGCGCAGCGCAGCCTCCCTCGACAACCCGGATCATGTCGCCATTTCGATCCACAATTATCGCTGGCGGCTCAGCCTGGCCGAGGGCGAGGCGAAATACGACGATCTGGAGAAGCGGCTCGCCGCATTTCCGGTGATCTCGGTGCCGTCAATCACCCTCGAAGGCGATGCCAATGGCGCTCCGCACCCCGATCCTGCCGCCTATGCCAAGAAGTTCTCAGGCAGATACGCGCACCGCCTGATCACCGGCGGCATCGGGCACAATCTGCCCCAGGAGGCGCCGCAGGCGTTTGCCGAGGCGGTGATCGAGGTTGCCGGCTATTGAGCCGGGGAGGGCTTCCGGGATGCCCTGAAAATCGAGCGTCCCGGAAACCCCGAATGGCGGCTCTTTTGCGGAGGGTCCTCCGACCCGAAAAGATGAACGGAATTCAATCACTTTTTGGCGACCCTTGAACCTCGCCTTAGTTATCTCCGACATCAACAAAGCGGGATACCGGCCGGTTAACGCAGGAAAAAACCTAATATGCGAGGGAACCAAAGCGCTCTGTTGCCGCGCCGTCACAGTTGAGCACCGTTCGGTGCTCCGGCATTGCCGCAAAGCAACCTAATTGAGGTCACGTTGTTTGGTTTGATGGCGGAACGTTAGTCACGGGGAATGAAGATGAAGAAGATTTTGCTCGGCGCTGCCGCGCTGGCCGCAATGGCGGCTCCTGCTTTCGCGGCGGACATCCAGCCTCGACCTTATACCAAGGCGCCGGCCTACACCGCGCCGGCGCTGGTCTATAACTGGACCGGTTTCTATATCGGCGGCCATGTCGGCGGGGCCTTTGCGGGTACCGACTCCCTGCAAAGCAGCGACGCGCGCTTCCTCGGCGGTGTGCAGGGCGGCTTCGACTACCAGTTCGCGCCCAACTGGGTGGTGGGTGCCGAAGCCCAATACAGTTGGCTGAACGGCGGCAGCAATAATGGCGTGCTGTTCCCGGGCGGTACGCTGGTGACCAGCAATACCGACCAGCTTGGTTCGGTGACCGGCCGGGTCGGCTACACTTGGGGGCCGGCGTTGCTCTACGCCAAGGGCGGTTATGCCTGGCGGGACGGCAACAATCTCGGTGTCACCGTGGGCGGCGTCCCGGCGGGCTTCACCACCAGCGGCAACCGCAAGGACGGCTACACGGTCGGCGGCGGCCTCGAATACATGTTCGCGCCCAACTGGTCGGCCAAGGCCGAGTACCAGTATTATGATTTCGGCAAAACCACCTTCACGGCTGGCCCCGCCGACGTCACCGGCCAGAGCTTCCGGAACGACGAACACACCGTCAAGGTCGGCGTGAACTACCGGTTTGGCTGGGGTGGCCCCGCGGCCTCCAAATACTGAGGGCTTGCTACCTACCCAGACGGAAAAGGCCGGCGGGAAGCCGGCCTTTTTGTTTTCAGGGGGCGCCGCCGGAGGGCACGAAGCGCTATACGCAGCTGTTGGTACCTCGCGAAAAATAATTTTCGCGGTGCGCGCAACTTTTTGTCATCTTCGGCTATTATGGTCCGGTCGGCTGGTTGGACAATCAAACATGCGTGCTTTTGCGTTAGGGCTGATATTTTCCGCAGCGTCGCTGCCATGCCTTGCCCAGACTGTCCTGAAATCAGAACCGCTCATCCTTGCTCCCTATGAAATCGCCTTCGTGCAGGACGCCAACTGTCCGGTTGGGAAGGTGCTCAAGGTGACCGGCGCGATCAGGGGACTGAACCGTCGCAAGGCCTGCGTCGTGCTCGCCTCGGAACAGGCTTCACTGGCAGCCGCGACGCCTTAAGAAGGCGATCGTTCGATTTTTCCTCCGGCCGTAAGGCCGGCCCGTTCCCGTGCGGCCTTTATCTCCGCCGACGACACCCGCGAAGCGGCTGCGTCAGGCCGCTTTCGAACCCAACTGCAGCACCGAACGGGCGTCGCGCTCGGCCTCGGCCTTGTTTCGCGCCGGATCTTCGTCCGGGTCCGGCTGGCAGGGCTTGATCTCGTAGTCATTGTCCAGCACCGGTCGCGGTGCCTGCCTTTCCTCATCGGAAACCGCATCGACCACGAGCCCCGACTGTCGGGCCAGCCTCCAGACATCGGCCTCGGTCGGATAGGCCTTGCTCAGCTTGGCCTCTTGGCAGAATAGCGCGTAGGGCATGCGTGGGGGCTCCAGCAAAAACGGTCAACGTTGCAGCCCCTTTTGGGTTCTGGCTTGGCTGGTATTCCGCCCGTTCAGGGCTCACGAAGGGCTGAAATGGCCCGTTTCGACGGCATTTTGGCGGAGTCCCTGAGTCGTAAACGAGTCATGAATCCCGCGAAAAAGAATCCCCGAGACTCCTCGGCTAGAATCGCTGGATGTTTCGGCCATGAGAACGATCGTCCAGACTCACTCCTGCGAGCGTGTCCAACTCACGCTCACGGTCGCGCTGCTGGTGGCCTGCGCGGCCAACATCGCGCTGGTCTGGGCGTGGCTTTAGCGGCCGGGGAGCGATTGACCGCGCGACCAATCCACCCATCATGCAACACAACAAGTTCGGGCCGCGAGGCGGCTCGATGACATGACGGGCGGGACGGGAATGATCGAGACGCTGCAAGCGCGGGTCAATGGCGATGCGGGACTGGTCCGGCGCGGCCGCTATCTCACGACCAGCTTTCTTCTGGAGGTCGGCCAGTCAGCCTTTCTGATTTCGATCCATGAGGGCCGAATCGTGTCGGTGACGCCAGGGCCGTTAGTGATGCCGTCTTCGGCTTTCGCGCTTCGCGCCTCCGAGGAGGAATGGAAGAAGTTCTGGAGCGAGCACCCGCCGCCGGGCTCCAACGATTTGCTGGCGCTGATCAAGCGGCGCGTGCTGAGGGCCGAAGGCAATCTGCAGATCTTCATGGCCCATCTGCGTTACTTCAAGGAAGCGCTGGCCAAGCTCCGCGCCACGGGAGCTGGCGCATGAGCGCGAGGTTCGAGCCGATCGTCGGCCGCTACATGCATCTGGAATTGTTCGGCCGGCCACACCGCATCTATGTCGAGCAAGCGGGCGAGGGCACGCCGTTACTGTGCCTGCACACCGCGGGCAGCGATGGCCGGCAATATCGCGCGCTGATGAACGATGCGCGCGTCACTTCAAAACATCGCGTGATCGCCTTCGACATGCCCTGGCACGGCAAATCCTCGCCGCCAGCTGGCTGGCACGATGAGGAATACCAGCTGATCTCGGCGCAATACACGACCATGGTCCTGGAAGTTTCGGCGGCACTCGAGCTCGACAAGCCGATCCTGATCGGCTGCTCGATCGGCGGCCGCATCGCGCTGCATCTGGCGCTCGAACATCCCGAGCGCTTTCGCGCCATCATCGGCCTGCAGGCCGGCGCGCATGTCGATCCCTATTACGATCTGAATTTCCTGCACCGGCCGGATGTGCATGGCGGCGAGGTCTGCGGCGCCATCGTCTCCGGTCTGGTCGGCCCCGATGCGCCGGACCGTGAGCGTTGGGAAACGATCTGGCACTACATGCAGGGCGGACCCGGCGTCTTCAAAGGCGATCTGTATTTCTACAAGCTCGACGGCGACATCCGCGGCCGCGTCGCAGAGATCGACACCAGGCGCTGTCCGCTGTTTCTGCTGTCCGGCGAGTATGATTACTCCTGCACTCCGGAGGAAACGCTGGCCGTGGCCAACAGCATCAGGGGTTGCGAAGTCACCATCATGAAAGGGCTCGGCCACTTCCCGATGAGCGAAAACCCGGAGCTGTTTCTGACGCACCTGCTGCCGGTGCTGGAGAAGATCGGCAGGGCCTAGAGGATTTTCAAGCGAAGCATGCCCTCGGACTTGATCCGTGGGTGGATTCCGATTCGCCTTACGACAACCCGTCAAACAAGAGGATTGGGGCGAGGGCTATTTGCCCAGCGGCGGCGGCGCGGTGTCTTCACGCAGCGCGGCGTGGACCTTGGCCATGGTGGCGCTGCAATAGGCCTCGCGCTCGCGGTTGAAGCGCTCCTGATGCGCGCGGAAATTGGCGACACGGGCGCGGATTTCGGACTGGAAATCGACCTTGGGCTCGGGACGTGCGTTCTGGACCGGCTTCGGCGGCGCGACGGAGATGGTTTCGGCCAGCATCGCCTCGATGTCAGGCATCGACACCGCGGGCGCGGCTTTGGGCACGTCAAAGGGTGCGGGCGCTTCCGGGCTTACGAAAGAGGCCGGATTCGCAAGGAATTGCGCCGCGTCCGGCTTCTTCCCGGTCACCGATTGCACGAATGCCATCGTCTGCGCGATCAGGAGGTCGCGTTCCTTCATCCATTTCATCGCACACCTCAACCCAAGTCATTCCAGCAAAAGGCTTTTGTGGAATCAAGAGCAAGTGTTGAACTTGGCTAATGAAGGCATTCGATTTGCCGGCGAGGTGACAAAAGGGCGACACCCTGTGGGGGACATCCTGCGTAGTACCTCCGCCAGCGGTGCCATGCCAGCGGGTGCCATCGGAGGCACCGCAGGGCCAGACCCAAAATCGCGAAACAACCCCGTGCAAAGTAGAACGGGCCGTGGCTCGCAGCGCGGGTGTGCCTTGCGTAGGCATTAGAAAATAGGGTCGGCCCTCACGGCTCGACCCTCGTCCTTGCTTAGCGCTCGCGCGGATTGGTGTTGGGCACGAAAGGCGCGCCGATCACCCGGACCGGCGTCTGGTCGACGAGACGGGCCGGTTGCCGTGCCGCCGGCGAAGCCGCGGCGGCCGACGACGATGTTGCGGCGGCGGCATAGACCTGCCTGTTTTTGCTCACGTCGGAGGCAGGTTCCCAAAAGCCCGCGGCGCCTGCGATGACTGCACTCACCAGCGTCACGCCGGTGAGCAAAACCAGATTGCAGTTCTCTTCCCGAATTCTCATGCAGCAAAAACGTGATCGAACGGGGTTGGTTCCGGGAGGCCGCGGGAACCCAAAATGCCGCAGGTATCGGATGGAACAAAGATTAAATGTGCACTTCGTAACACATCACTCGGAACGATTCCTGCGTTGCAGCGTAACGTCTGTGGGACAGCAAGCGGGAGATAGCAGCAGTGGTGGGCAGGCAGTATCTGACGCGTCAGGCAACTACGCTTCTCAAATTCGCACGGACAGTCACGGACCCGAATGTGGCAGCGGGCCTGGTCGAGAAGGCCGCCGACCTCAAATCCCAGGTCGATGACCCGAACCGGTCGGACAAGAGTCCGAGAGCGCCTGACGTCGAGCGGACCAGCAGTCGATAGCTCAGCGACGCCGCCATGCAGGAAGGCCGCACCCTTGCCCTCGGAACAGTGCTCGGCGTCGCGATCGGTGCTGCCATCGACAATATCGTTATGGGCATCGGCCTCGGCCTCGCGCTGGGTATTGCGATGTCCCACGCCGTGAAGCCCTGACGGCGCGGCGCTCAATCTGCGCTTGCAAGCGGACGCGCGATCACCCAACGCATTCCGGAACTCCGCTGAATCACCGGAACAGAACTCCGTTTCCGAAACCTTCAAAAATTATCTGGCGCAAGTTCCCGCAACAGGCTCGCTGGGCAGGCGTTAACCCGGCAACGGAAAGGAGCGCACATGCGAAAGATAGGATTAACTCTCGCAGCCGTTGCCGCGCTTGCGACAACCGCTGTCGTCAACTCGCCGGCCGAGGCCCGTGGCGGGCGTAACGCGGCGATCGGCTTCGGCGTGGCCGCTGGCGTGCTAGGCGCCGCCGCGGCGGCCAATGCCTACCACGGCGGCTACCACTATGGACCGAGGTACGGCTATTACGGCGGTGGGCCGTACGCCTATTACGATGGCCCGCGATACTATCGCCGCCACTATCATCGCCACTACCATCATTGGTAACGAAGAGGCCCGGAGCAATCCGGGCTTTTTCTTTGCGCCGTCAGATAAACAGCTTGGCGACGGCCAGCACGATCAAAGCGGCAATGCAGAGGTACATCAGTCCGAATAGGCGCCGGTCCTGTTTGGCGTGCCGTTCGGAAATCTTACCAGTCATGAAATCAGTAAATGGATCTTGCACGGTGGCCCTCTGAACTAAGGCCGTACAGGTTCTGATTTGCGATTCCCGGTCAAGAGTCGCTTGAGATTTTTTGATCTTGTGGTCTGTATCAAGCGGCTCACTGAGAACGGTACGAAAAGTTTTCACTGTGAATAGCGAGGATAACGGGAATCTTGCCGTAGCTGTGAATAGCGAGGATTGAGGGTAGAAACTACTTGGGTGCCTGACAACTCGAAGCGCGCACTTCAGAACCGTATTCATCAAGCCATTGTTCGGGAGGTGCCATGTTGAAGTATAATGGTGTCTCGCCAGCGGCCTATGTCTGCCATGCGGTTTGATTCTTTATCGGTTGGGCCGCGCTCGCGCTTTCACCGTCAATCGGGTGAAAGTCGATCACTCCAAAAGGGCCGAGCTGGAATCCATTTTCAAGATTGCCAGACGGCTCGCCTGCGATTTCGGTGGATCTGCTCGGCGTCGGCGTCATCATAGCCGCGCTCGGGCTCGCGTGGCTGATACGGCGCTGGATGCTGATGTAAACGGTGCAAGCGTTGTCGTCGCATTTGCGACTTTGAACGCGGACTGGTGCCGGTTGAGCGAGTTGAGCCCCCAACCTTCGGTTTACAAAACCGGCCCGCATTCAATCATATCAATACCTTACGGCGACGGTGACCTATTGTCGGAAAATGTCATTTTTTGTGAACAGTTTCACAACGCCGCTATCCAGAGCCGGCGCGTTAGGTTAAGTGACGCAGGACAACCCCGGAGTGATCATGACAACAGTGCAGGCCATTGCATTTGGGGCCATGCTAGCTTGGACTCCAGCGCTTATCATCATGGCGTTCTTGTTGTGGGATGTTCCCGACCTCGACGAGAAAGAATAGCGTTGTTGCGTCGCCGGTGTCATCAGCGCTTCGCCTTGCCGTCGACCTGACGCTAGACCGACAAACCATTTCCATTTTTTCGATCGAAGCCCTGGGCCACTCTGAACTCAATGCGCCGATACGCCATGAGTTAGCGTGGCTGCAAGTCGTGCAAAGCTGAATCAGGATCAGGATCTGGGTTACTAGCGGCTTGCCTGTTCCGGCTAAACACAAGACCAAGGCAGCCGATCGCGATTAAAATAGCTCCCGCGATCATTAGCCAATGCGGCAAGCCAATCGACGACAGCAGGTCCATTTATTCCCCTTCGCCTTCAACCGGACAGTACAGCATCATTCGGGTTCTGCATTGGCGGATGTCTCCCCGTCGAGCCAGTCTTGCTCCTCGGCCAACGCGAGCCAGCCAGACGCAGGCAGTTCTCAGCGTTCTGCCGGTAGATTTCAGATTGCCTTATCATTGCCGCGCCTCCTTGGCCCCCATTTCTCTCTCGCTTTTGGTCAGATCCAGCGGCAGTCGTAAGGAGCTCATCGGAAGAGTTTAGTCCTTATGTTCGGTCCAGCTGCGTTCGCCGCACTGACATTCAAACATTCGTACCGTCAAGCCACGGGTTGGGTCCATCATCTTGTGAACCACTTTGGGCTGCGCGCCACACCTGCACCCGTGATGCTCGCGATTCTCCGGTCCTGATAGTTTATCGCCGCTTGAGTCGTCCATTACTCAACTCACCCCGCCAAAGGTGAGTCAGTAAGTTGCTAAACTGCGCTTTGGTTCCCACTCGTTCGCGGAAAACGTGCGCATCACCCGAATGGGTTATCATTCAAGTAAAACCACTAACGGCGAGGCCGCAACCGTTAAGCAAACAAATGCGCGCCGGCCAGTGTGTACTTCACGAAGGTCCCGGACTCGTGCAGCCACAGCCAGCCGCGCGCTGGCGCCGATACTCGACGAAGTCGGCTTCCGTGCATTGTGGCTGACAATCTTTCCACGCCGTTTCGAATCCGCCCAGCACCTGGTCGAAAAGTTGACGTAGCCGCTGCGGGAGAGACCGCGATGTCATGCCGGGTAGAAGCCGACGTCCCATCTCCATTGTTTGCCAGCAGTCGGTGCGTTCGGGGTCGGGCGACGACGGATTGCGGTTCGCAGGTGCGATCGGCACAACGAATGAGGCCACCAACCGAGGTACTCCAAACTAGTTCGGAACGATCGACCGAGTTGCGGTAATTTAGCTAACCGTAGGCCGCCTTTTTCCGCGTTGCCCACGGTTGGAATGGGCGGCCCCAACTCAGCCCCCAGCCCCGAGGTTGGGGCCGCTTCTCAGCGGCATCGCGAATGGAAGAGGCCGCCTACTGAGGCGGCCTACATGGCGAACAATAGGATGCCGATGCCACCACGCCGCGCGCTTTGCTACTTTTGAAACGGGGCGAGTGTTATGAGTTCAAGCGAAAAAGCGGCTGCCGAGGCGTCAGTGGCCCCCAGCGGCCAAAGGCGAGAGCAAGTGATCGTTGGGGTGGCTTTCTTTGTTCCTGTTATCCTTGCAACGGCAGGTTGGTTCTACCTACTTAGCAAGCTCGTTGCGACGACCTACGATTGGCTGTTTGCATAATTGCAGCGGAGCGCGCCGCGCGCAGCCATTGGTCGATTGCGTCGGCAGCGGCATCGGCAAGTAACCAAGCCTTGAAGGGGCGATGGCGGGCGATGCTCGATGAGGTCCCGGTGCATCGGGGCAGGTAATCTTTCCATGTCGCTTCGGTGTCGGTCCCGAGCCTGATCGAAGCTTGACGCGTACCAGGTGCGAGATTGGTTTGCATTCACGATCCGGTATTTCTGCGCCGGCTTTTGCTGGCCAATGAAAAAGGCCGCAGGCGTTGCGCGCTGCGGCCCGTCCGGGAAAATTGATTGTCAGTGCAATGACAATACTCCCAACCCCGGTAGCGTCGAATCTGCCGCAAGACTTTCGAGCGTGGGAGTCTTAATTGGTGTTCCGAGAAGCGAAACATCATGGATGTTGCCGGACGGTGACAGTTCCTCGCACCACTCAAGAGACGCTGGTGCCGGTTGAGAGGATTGAACTCCCGACCTTCGGTTTACAAAACCGCTGCTCTACCGCTGAGCTAAACCGGCGAATTGAAGCGATGGCGGGCCAGCCAGGATAACGCGCGAGGTTCCACCAATCTTCGGCGGTCGAATACCAGACTTGCCCGCAAAGGGCCAGCACCTCGAAAGCCCGTTTCCGTTACGCCTGCACATGAAAAAGGCGGCCTTTCGGCCGCCTTTTTCCGCATCTCGATCCGCTTGTCCTATTGGCAGATGTGCCGGCGGCCGTCTTCGCCGCGGAACAGGGTGCCGGGGATGCAGACGAAGCCGTTGCGGCGGGCGTATTCTTCGCCGCCGATCGGTTCGACTGCCATCGCGGACGCGGTGCCTGCGGCGGCGTTGCCCGCCCGGAACCCGCTGCGGTCGTCCCAGCGGTTGTAGCTGTTCTGCCAGTTGCCGTTCTGCCGATAGGCCTGATCCGGAGAGGCCTGACGCTGATAGCTGCCGGTGTTCGTGACCTGCTGCGCCATGGCCGGGCCCGCCAACGCGGATGCGATGATCGCAGCCGTGCCGAGGATTTTGATTGTTGTCATACGGTTCTCCTTTTCATGACGCGGGTTTTCTGGTGACGCCAGTTTTCGTCACGCCAAGCCAGGTCCGGGGTGCAAGGTCGTTCCGTATTTTCCCTGGCCGCAATTCTATTCGGCGTTATTGGCCCGGACCGCTCACGCCTCGTCAGCAGGGGCGCCAGCGTCCGTCGGGGCCCATATAGGTCGCGTCGGGTTGAATGCCGCAGGCGGGACGCAGGCTCTGCGGGCGCTGGACGGCATAGGCATAGGAATCGTCATAGGCCGGCCCGCCGTAATAGGCGTAGGAATCCCGGTTGCGGAACGGGGCGGTCGCAATCGCGCCTGCTGCGCCAACCGCGCCGCCGACGACGCCGGCTGCGACTTCGCCGGGCCAGAAGCCGGACGATCGATGGCGATAGTTGTAATCATTCGTCCACTGCTGCGCCATCGCAGGTGTCGCAATCGTCGCTGCCAGCAATGCCGTTGCGCCCAGAAGTTTCAGTTTTGTCATTGGTTGCTCTCCGCAAATGTTGTGCGGGGCCAACCGATCGCAGCGCTTGATGTTCCGATTTTGGGTTGTGCTGCGTTCAAACCGGTGTGATGTTCCTGTTCCCCGCATTTTGAAGCGCCCCCAAAGAACCAAGAGAACTGCAAGAGACTTGAAGAGAATTTCATGCCGACGCGTGACCTCGATTACCGCTGCGACGACGTCAATTTGCGGGGCTATCTCGCCTGGAACGACAATGCCGCAGGTCCGCGGCCGGGCGTGCTGGTGTTTCACGAGGGGCTGGGGCTCGGCGAGTTTGCGATGGAACGCGTGCGGCGGCTTGCAGACCTCGGCTATATCGCGCTCGCGGCCGACATGTTCGGTGACCGGCGGCAGGCGAGCAATCTGCAGCAAGTCGCGACCCTGGTTGGCGGCCTGCGTGCCGAGCCGGAAAAACTCCGCGGCCGCGCCGCGCTTGCGGCGCTGGCGAATCTGCCTGATGTCGATACCAGCCGGCTCGCGGCAATCGGCTTCTGCTTTGGCGGCTCGGTGGTGCTGGAGCTCGCGCGCGAGGGCGCCGATCTCAAGGTGGTGGTCAGTTTCCACGGCGTGCTGGCGACGAAAATGCCCGCGCAGCCCGGCCGCGTGAAGGCCAGCGTGCTGGTGCTCACCGGCGCGGAGGATCCACTGGCGCCGCCTGATCAGGTCACAGCGTTCGAGAACGAGATGCGAGAAGGCCACGTCCGCGATTGGCAGGTCATCAGTTATGGCAACACGCTGCACGGTTTCACCAACCCCGCCGCCGACGGTTCGATGATGCGCACCGCGCTCTACAATGAGCAGGCCGATCGCCGCTCATGGGCAGCGATGCGGGGACTGTTCGATGAAGTGTTGACCTGACAAGAACAGTTGATTGGTGTTTGATAAGCGCTTGTAGCGCGCAGGGGGCATATGTTCGGAATTCTGGGGCTTGGGTTTTTGCTGGGCATGCAGCATGCGCTCGAAGCCGATCATATCGCCGCCGTCTCCAGCATCGCCGTGCGCCGCAGCCGTGTCGGTGACATCGTCAAGCACGGGCTGACCTGGGGGCTCGGCCACACGCTGACGCTGTTCGTGTTCGCCGGCTGCGCCATCCTGCTCGGCAGCGCGATCCCGGAAAGCGTGGCGCGACCGCTCGAGGCCGCCGTCGGCATCATGTTGGTCGGCCTTGGCGCGCACGTGCTGTGGCGGCTGTGGCGGGACCGCGTGCATTTTCACAAGCACGGCCATGGCGACGGCACCGTGCATATTCACGCCCACAGCCATGCTGGCGAAACCACGCCGCATCTGCGCACCGCGCACGCCCACGAACACGGCTTTCGCTGGCGCACATTGCTGGTCGGGTTGATGCACGGCATGGCGGGCTCGGCTGCACTGCTGGTGCTGACGGTCTCGCAGGCGTCGAGTGCGGCGGTCGGGCTCGGTTATGTCGCGCTGTTCGGGATCGGCTCAATGATCGGCATGGGCGCATTGTCCACCGTCATCGCCGTGCCGCTCGCGGTGTCCGCGCGCTGGCTCACTTGGGCCAATCGCGGCCTGCAGGGGGCGGTGGGTATCGTCACGATCGCCATCGGCGCAACGACGATCGTCGAAAATTTGTTCGCCTGAGATATTCCCTCTCGCCTTCTCTTTCTCTCTCGTCATTCCCCGATGCGCAATGCGCATCGGGGAATGACGTCGGAGAGATCCCGATGGGTCGGGCTCGCCCCGTTAACAATTGCTGATCGGGTTCGCTCGCAATTGAGCGACTGGGGATGCTGACGCGTTAGCCTTACCGGCAGTTTGGTCCGGCCCCTTAACCCTTGGGGATGCCCGTTCGACTAAATTGCGGCCAAAGGAAAACGGGGTCCCAAGCGATGCGCATTGGCGTGACACTGGCAATTCTGATGGCGACGACGTCGACGGCCTTGGCCGGTGGCGGGTTTGAAATCGTGATTCCGGGTCGCCCCGGTGTTCCCGTCATCATCAACGGCGTCGATGCATCCTATTCGGTGGTCGAGGGCGACTGGGGCCTCCTCAGGGGCACGCATGTGCAGCCGACCATCTATGGCGGCCGCTATATCGACCCGGTGCCGCGTGTCGGTCATTATTATCCGAGCGCAGGTCATCTGCCCGGTTACGGCCGTCTGGAAATCGAGCCGCCGGCGAACCGACGGTTGCCGCAGCCGGCCGAAAGCTATCACCAATCCTGGTCTGCACAGTCGGCACCGCTGCCGGCGCAATCCAACGTGCCGGTCAATCCGCCCGAGATCATCTACGCACCGCAGGAAGACCGGCGTCGTCGGCATCCCACGGGATTACTTCCACGCCCATAAACCACGCCAACAAGAACACCAACAGGCAAACACGTACAGGAGAGAGTAATGCGTCATCTGATTTCAGGACTGGTCGCGGCCGTTGCCGTGATGGCCTCCGCGCCCGCGATGGCGTGCGGTTACACGAGCTGCGGTTACGCTGCGCCCGTCGTCTACGCGGCACCGGTTGTTGCGACCTACACCTCGGCGGGCTGCAATCCCTGCGGCGGCGTGGGTTGGGGTTATGACCGGCTCGCCGATCCCGTGCAGCAATATTACTACGTCAACCAGGGCCCGACCTATTCCGGTCCCGGCGCCTGGGCTCCGGCGCGCGTCTATCAGGAAGACACCGTCGTCGGCTATCGTCCGTATTACGGCTACGGCTACGGCAGTGGCGTCGTAGCGCCGCGGGCCTACGGCTACCGCTACGGTTTCCGTCCGGGCTTCCGTTATGGCTACGGCGCCCGTTACGGTTATGCCGGACGCTATGGCTACGGCGCTCGTTACGGCTATCGCGGCGCGCGCTTCGGCCGCTACTGATCCAAACTTCGAATCAAGACGAAGGCGCCCGTTCGCATCATGCGAGCGGGCGTTGTTTTTATTTCATCAGGCCAAGCCGGCTCGCGCCGATATAGAGCGCCAGCACCGCGGCGTTCGAGACGTTCAGGCTCTTGATCTCGCCGGGCATGTCGAGGCGCGCCACCACGCTGCAGGTCTCGCGCGTCAACTGCCGCAAGCCCTTGCCCTCGGCGCCCAATACCAACGCCAGCGGCTGCTGTAATGCGACAGCGCCGAGGTCTTCGCTGCCTTCGCTGTCGAGGCCAACGGTCATGAAGCCACGGTCGTTCAACTCATTCAGCGCGCGGGCGAGATTCTGCACGGTCACCAATGGCACCATTTCCAGCGCGCCGGACGCCGACTTCGCCAGCACGCCGGTCGCCTCGGGGCTGTGCCGCGCGGTCGTGACGATCGCCTTGACCGCAAACGCCGCGGCCGAACGCATGATGGCGCCGACATTGTGCGGATCGGTGATCTGGTCGAGCACCAGCACGATGCCCTCCTGATCAAGCGTATCGATATCGGGCGAGGGCAGGGGATCGGCCTCCGCGAGCAGGCCCTGATGCACGGCATCGGGGCCCAGCCGCCGATCGATCGCGCTCGGCCGGACGAGTTCCGGGGGCACGCGCGTGTCGATATTCTCGTCGGCCAGGCGCCGGGCGGCGTTCTCGGTCAGAAATAGTTTGCGGATCTGGCGTTCCGGATTGGCCAAAGCCGCCGCCACCGTATGCCACCCATAAAGAATCACCGGCCCGTCCGGGCCCGTGTCCCGGTCGCGCCAGGCCGGGCGACCGCCCGGTTTCCGGCCTTTTTCGAAGGGTTTGCCGCCGCCACGGCGGAACGGCGGTTTTCGGTCGCGATCGCTCATGGGCCAGCTTGTGTCACGGGTTCCGGATTATGGCAATTTGGCCCCTCGAGGCTCGTTTTTCGAGGCTTCCCTTGGTTGACTTTGCCATGGCCCTTCGCCCATAAACGCGCCCGACCGGGAGCGCGCCATCGGCTCCAGGTATTAACGTCATCCATGGCCTGTCTGCCGCCATCAAGCGGTTGGGTTTGCGATGCAGTTAAACGGGGGAGTGTCCCGAGTGGCAAAGGGAGCTGACTGTAAATCAGCCGTCTTATGACTTCGAAGGTTCGAGTCCTTCTTCCCCCACCAATCTTTTCAATGATTTATAGAGTGAGGCCTACATAGAAGCGCGCGAGGCCCTTGGCGGGGTAACGTAGCGGGTAACGGGTCTCGGATGATTCCACGACGGTCGGGGGTACGATGGCCTTGGATATTTTCTCTTCTCCGCTCGAATCCCTCTCGTTCTTGGATTTCGGTGCAGTGGTGAAAAACCAACTGGAGGAGGGGCCGCGCCTCGAATTCAAAAGATCGTTGCCCGCTCCTGAGGGCAGAGACGACCGTTGGATGCTCGATCAGAAGGGCATCGGCAACACGGCGCGAGACGACATAGCCAAAGAGGTCGTCGCTTTTGCAAATGCTTATGGCGGCGTTGTGATCGTTGGTATCGAAGAAACTGATGACAATCCCAAGCGCGCCGCCTCGATTTGGGAGCCTCAAATTCCGAAAGTTGTGGATTGCGCTAGCCGCCTTGAGCAAAGCCTCAGGAGCGTGATCGATCCGCCCCTCCCCATGCTTGAGGTTCGAGGGGTTGAGTCCTCCGACGGCTACGGGATCATCATTTTGCGCGTTGGTGCTTCGCCATCGGCGCCGCATGGTCACGGCCGCCCGGTAAATGCGTACGTTCGCCGTGGTACTTCATCAGAGCCGCTGACGATGCGCGATATGCAATCCATTTTTTACGAGCGCCGAACTCGGCTCGAACGCATCTCTCGAATCGTGGACGATCAAATAACCCAAGCCAACACAATCGCTGACGATTGGCGCTCTGGTCATCTGACGGCACCGCAGACAAATGAATTCCTGGATAACTCAAGCGGACTTTTATTTCAGTTGTTTCTAATTGGTTCCGAAGACTTCGCTATCGATAATCTTCCGGATCTAATTCGACATGAGCGGCAAAAGATCCCCGTTCCAAGTTTCAACGGCTTCGTCGACTTCCCCACTTGGTCAAACGAATGGTCCCGCGGCTATCGATCGATATCTTATGCTCGTGGATACGGGAGGAGGTTATCCAAGGTCGAGATAGGGGCGGATGGCGTCATAAAGATTTTGCTGATCAAGGCCGATAATAGATTCCATCCCGACTGGTTCTCAAAGGTTATAGTTCAAGGGCTAGTGTTAGCCGAGTGGCTTCGACGCTGGCGCGGCCGGACTGACATCGAGTTTATCCTCCATGGGAGTTTTCAGAAAGCCGGGAATCCCGCGATACCATCTAAATTTGATGGATTTGATAGTTTGATTAGCATCCCATGGGATTCAGCTTCCATTGGCCCTTATTCCGTCACGTCTCGATCAGAATTTCCTTCAATTCACGACATCATCGAACGAGAGTTGTGGAATCTCTTCTGCGCCGACCGCGAGAATGATTACGCGTTGAATTGGGATGATATATCCCGAAGCGCTGGGTTTTAGTGACCCGATTGTTCTTTATGACTTGCAACCCACTGAGAAAGATAGCCCGCCGGGCGTGAACCGGTGGGCCCTCGCGACGCCGCCGTCGGCGATATACGGTGGCCGCGCCGCCACCAAGGCTCGTAAGGATTGACATGCGGTTCGTGGCTGAGCTTTGGCAGTTCCTGCGATTCCGGAAGAAGTTCTGGTTGCTGCCGATCCTGATCATGATGACCGTGCTCGGCGGACTTGTGGTGCTCACTAAGGGCACAGCGGTCGCGCCGTTCATCTACACCCTATTCTAGCTGGGCGCCTGCGAGCCCCGGCCTGTTCCCTAGGGAACAGCGCTCAGTCCTCGGATGGGTCATTGTCTCATCACCGAGGCAATCATGCCGTCGGGGACAGGAACAGGAGACGTAACATGGAACGCGCGAATGAAAAGGTGATCGATCGGACTGAGCTGACGGACGAGGATTTGGAGCAGGCGGCCGGTGGATGGCGTATCTCAAGGTGGTTTTATAAACCCGAGAGCGGAGGTGGCGGCAGCACCGGGACCAACTCAACCTGGTTCGTAACCACTGTGACTTAAACAGCATTCTAACAAGGCCGCCTTAGTTGGCGGCCTCTTTCATTTGAGAGAATGCTGAGCAGGTAGGCAAGCTCCCGCTGATAGACGAATTCACCTGCAGCCGCTTCCCAAATGGAAAAGCCCGCCGGCGTAAACCGGCGGGCTTATGGATCATCGCCGCTCCGCCTCTAATTTGCCCATGCTGTGGATACGGATTCCAGCGCAGCCAACGGCTGGCCTCCATCGTTAAGGATCGCCTGCGCGACCTGAAACGCTGCATCTGCTGACAGGGCAAGCTTGATCACAGCGACTTGCTCCCGGCTGCAAGCCCCGTCTGTGTAGTCGACGGCCGGCTGACTGATAACAAATACGAGCCGGCGGTTCGGCCCGATGCGCTCCACGCGCGCCAGGGCCTCGATGAACACCTCCTGCACGCCGTAGGTATCGAGCTTGCTCATGCTGAAACGCCTGTGCTCATGCGTGCCAGGTCGAGAGCCACCCCCATGGCCATGATGGGCTTCATATAGCCGCGCGGTTTATCGTCGAAATTGCCCTCGAAGACGCAGACAAGACAGGCCTTATGGGCCAACTCGTTCATGTCTCGCGCCCGATATTCGGCGATGGCCTTGCGCGCGTCTCGGTGGACCTTGCAGGCAACCTCATGTGCATCTTGCGTTGCAAAGAAGTTGCTGCCGCGCATGTACTTCTTCTGGCGGCCCTCCCATCTGCGATATTCCCGCCGACTGTGGCTGGTCGGCTCGGGGGCCAGCTTCAGCCACTCTCGGTACAGTACATATTCCGCATCGTAAGCGGTGTGCGCCGCTATCAAGACCTCGTCGGCCCGTTGCAAAGCATGGACAAGGTCCCGGAGTTCTTGACTGATCTTTATGCCGTCCAGAGCTAACGTAGACAGCCCCGGGGCGGCCGCGACCGCGGCGGTCGGAATTGTCGCTAGAGCGAGAGCGGCGCCACCAGCGGCGACGCCAGCGGCTCGGGATAGGAAGCGGCGGCGCGTCGGGACTTCCACTTGGGTTTGGGGTATGGGCGTGTTTGTGGGTGGCGTGCTATGCACGCGGTCAGCCTGGGTCATGGGATTCTCAGTCCTTCGTGGCTCGGGTTAGAGCCGGGGCGGAAGCCTGCTAACTTCCCCTCGGCTTGATTTTATGCTAGCATTTTATCATGACAGTTCAAGATAAAAAGATAGCAAAAAAGCGTGGGCGCCCGGCAACGGGCACGGGCCGTACCGTTGGGGTGCGAATCCGTCCGGACCTTTCGACACAAATTGATGGCTGGAGGGCGCAGCAGCGGCCGATACCATCGGAGCCCGAAGCTATCCGCAGGCTCGTCGAACTGGGCCTGAAGGCGAAGGGCAAATGAACGAGCTAGAGCCAGATACCTGGCGGTCGCAATGGCTTTGGTTCGGCGCCGCGCTATTGGCAATGTCAGTGATCGCGGCAATCGTGACCAAGTTTCCGATTTGACCATTCGCAACGCGCACAATCATCATAACCTGTTTGGGTGAGGCGTATTTCCGCGAGCGAGGCGGGCCGCAGGCGTGTCTCGGTACAAATACCAAGTTTTCCCGAATCTCCTTTCCGGCAAAGAAATCCGCTGTTAGGTTTTCGGTTGGCGCTCACCAAAACGCCGCCGGGAGCGCTTTGGAATGCCCCCGTCCGCGTCAGCCCCCGGACGGGGGATTTCGCGTTATCTGAAGGTGCTGGAGTTTCGATTCGGAAGCACTGCCCTATGCCATTTACAGTGTTTGCCGACGTTGACGATCATCTCGTTTCCGCGACTGCCGAAAGCGCGAAAGAAGCATTTGCCAAAGCGGTCGAATGGCAGGTCGTCCGCAAGCTCGCCGACGTTACTATTAGCGACGGCATCAAGCACTATTCGATTGACGAGTTTTCATCGATTATCGCGAACGATAGCGACGGCCTATAGAGCGAGTGTACGTACTCTAACTGCGGCGCATTCACGCGCTCTTCGGAGTACCCCATCTGGGGTGCTGTCCACCCTCAGAATCCGCGTTTAGGAATTTCCCGTAGTTCTCGGTATGGGTAAATCGTGGCGCCGGAAGGGGCCTGGAAATGGACAGTCTAAAGCCCGAGTTTCAACCAAAGCGGCGAAAGACCGGCACTTGGACTGTTGTCGTGGTGACCGGAAACGGACCCGATTCCCACATTGGAGACTTCGCGACAAAGAAGGAGGCCGCCGACTGGATCGCGGCCAATTCGGAAGACTGGCCAGCTAGATCCAAGTGACCCCGCTTACCAGTCCAGCACGAGTAAGCCCGTGAAACGATACCTAGCCTTCGTACTGACATTCGAGGGTAGTGTCGTCAGTTCGGTGGAGCTTTACTGCGCCGATGAAGGCGAGGCGATCGAGCGCGCGAAGGCTATTGTTGCAGACGGGCCGGTCGAACTATGGGATGGGCCGCGCCGGATAGGCCGCTTTACCTGACGCACTAGCTCCGAACGGTCACGCGGTGCAGATCCGCGGCCCAGGTGGCGATTGCCACGCCCCTCGGGAAAAGGCGCTATCCTTCTCCCCGGAGGTTGCGCTACTATGCCTGCTTTCAGGCTTCCGGGTGGGGCTCAGCCATGTCATTACTTTATCGACTGCGAAGGAAATCGGCGTTGGGTATCACGGCCGCCCTACTAGCGCTCGTTGGAAGCGCCAATGCCGATCAGCTCCAAGACGGGTTGATCGCCTATCATCGTGGGGACTACCAGATCGCCAAGCGCGCTTTCGAGCCCATCGCCGAGCAAGGTGATGCCAACGCGCAAGTTATGCTCGGCCTTATGTTCACTAAGGGCCAAGGCGTAGAGCGGGACATTGATGCGGCTCTGAACTGGTTTAAGCAAGCTGCAGACAATCCGAAGGCGTCGGGTCGCGTGCTCGAGGATGCGGCTTACAACCGCGATTTCATCCTGCGGAAGATGAAGGAACGGGACGAGGCAGAAGCAAGGGCGCAAGCGGCAACTGATGCCGCTGCCGCCCAGCAACTTCACATCGCTCGTGCAGCCGCAGCCGCAACCGCAGCCGCGCAGCAAGCTAGTCAAGAGCTTGAGGAAAAGCGCCTGGATATCGAGCGAGACAGACTTAAACTGCTGAAGCAGGAACAGGCAGATCGAAGAAGGCGCCACGAAGACGCCATTGCCCAGCAGGAACGAATGAACGCTGACCAAGCTCAGCGGGATGCAAACAATTACGAAGTGCGGCAGCGCGCGCAATCAAAAGGATCGTTCAGCTTCAGGTAATGAGGCAAAGTTCGTCCGTCGGCAACGGGGCAAAGGGGAAATGAGCGATCGGACGATTTTGATTGTTGGGCTGGTCATCCTTTGCGGCGGGATAGCATATCTGACCGCGTCGATCATTTGGCCAGTCTGATGCCGTGGAAGCCGAAATATCCCGATCCACCAAGCGGCTTGTGGTTTCGCATTAGAAAATCGCGGTTAGCACAGGCCGTTACTCAAAACGCCAGAATTGCGATACTCTCGGCGTTAGTCGGCGCGGCGTTGTGTTGGGCACTCCTCAGCTTTTTTACCTGGCATCCGCTGCTGATCCTTAAGCATATCGCAGCCTTTCCGAATTGCTCCGCCGCCCGCGCCGTAGGCGTTGCGCCGTCTTATAGAGGTCGACCGGGCTATTGGTCTAAGCTCGATGCGGATAATGACGGCATCTCTTGCGAGGTTTGGCCACGACGCTGACGCTTGGCGAATGCGGATCTGGGGTTAGGTTTCGGTCGCCTCGCAGCCGGCCGCGCTGCGTCTAAAGTGCGGCCACAAGTGTAAGCCAAACGCTCATCAAAATGCAGGTCGCTATAGCGGTATAAGGCAGGACGATTCGCATTCGCAATCCTCCCCTTTGACAATACGAATCAGTACCACGGTTCGGAGAAAAAGTCTTTTTCATCGACGCCATCAGCCCACACCCAATCAGCAACCTGTTTGACGATCGCTTGCTTGCAGCGGGCGACTTCGAATAAGAAACGCCCACCAGGGCGAACCGGCGTCGGGACCGTTGAGTGCGGATCAGGGTCGGGTTTGTCGGTTGCACATGCCTTTAGGACCTCGGGAACGCTGCGGCCGGCGGAGCAAAGCCGCCATCGCTGGCGTACCGCGCAACACCCTTCGTGATACGAACCTCATCGACCCAACCGTTCATCGGGGATGATGATCCAACCATACCGATGTCCAGCGTTCCGGCGGTGTTCGCTGACGTGCCCGTGGCGGCTGTCTTGGACGCGCGCATTACCCCGTCAACATAGAGTCGCAGTTTGTTTGACGCGTCTCTATCGACCGCGACGTGATACCATGTGGCCGTCGTCATCGGCGCAGACCCCTGTGTAATGTCGTGCAGCGCGGTGCCGTCCGCGCCGTCATCGAACCGGAACCGTAATGTCCCTGCATTGGAATAGGTGAGCCACCAGCCATAAGCCGTTGATGCGGTACCATGAGACATGACAGTGCTGGTGATCGGCGAAAGCGAGTTAATGCGCAGAAACGCCTCGATGGTGAATTCTCCATCGAACTCCCAGTCAGTGCTGTCGGCGAATGCGATCTTGTCGCCAGTCCCGTCCAACAACAGCGACGCAGCACCGTACTTGAACTGGGCTGTATCGATCTGAGCATTGCCGCTGACCGTCGCGTTGCCGCGCGCTGATGCGCTTTCGTCCGTCATGCCAGGGGCGCCGGTTGCGCCGTCCGCACCCTCGAAGCCCAAGAGAAGCTTCACGCTGGCGAAGTTTGCGTCCGCAACTCGCGATCCGCTGCCGCCAACACCCATCAACAACATAGTCATTGGATCAAGCTCCTACCCATAGCATCATGTCATGCACAATTGCATCGCGCTCCGCCTGTGTCGGAACGGCCGCATAGATCATCGCCTCGAAAATCTTGCCGTTGAAAAAAGTGCCGGTTTGGTTTCCGTAGCCCATCTTGAGAACGTTACTCAGATCCGCGGTGTTTCCACTTGCGACAGAGGTTTCACCGCCGCCGTTGACGCGCTGATAGATGTTGCCGCCCTCGTGCCGCCATTCGATCACACACGGATTGCCGCCGATCGGGACCGCGCCGGATGCTGACGCCGCGCAGTCTCGGGCGCCGTCGTGGTTGAACGCGTAAAATATCCCGCCGGCTCGGATTGCCAGAACACCGCCAGCGCCAGCGAAGCCGCCAAAATTCAGAACGTTTGCATTGAGGTATCCAAACGCCACGCCAACATCTTGTGAGACGGCGTCGGGGCGAATGCTTACGACCACGTAACCAGAACTCGCCGTAATCAGGTCAGAGATCGGATCGCCTGCGTCGGTGTCCAGCACATGGCCGATAGACGGCGATGCCGGGGAGAAGTCGCAGCACTCACGGCTGTTCGGGCCGCTTGTCGTGGCGACGGGTCGCGCGGGCGCCGAGGTCGCGGTTAAATTCCGGCCCTGGCCAGACTGGTCATAAAGGATGTCAACGGCACCGCTGACGACGCTATCGAGAGGTCCAGTGTAACCGGGGATCAAGACGCGCGAGCGAGACACCGCCCAACCCGCTCCTACGCCTGGCGTGCTGCCGCCGCTGCTGACAGGAACGGTGCATTTCAGGATGGACTCGGCGATTATCTCCACCACCTATGGGGACTCCACACGATTGACGAACCCGCGTTCAAGGGCTTCCTGCGCCGGCCATTTGCGATCCTCTTCCAGCCAAGCACGCGCCTGGACCTCGGAGACACCAACAAGCCGGGACCGCAACAACACAGCGGTGGCGTCATCGATATCGGCCAAACCCTCATTGATCGGCTGTTTCAAAAGAGGCGCAAGGCGCTGGATGTTTTCCCATTGCTCTGGAGTGCAAATCCGCCGCGCGGTGTGCAGCAGGACATATCCATCAGGGACGATCGTTCGCGTATCCGCGGCTAAGGCTATGAATGCCGCTGCGCTTGAACAGCGCCCGATAATCTTACAGTGGACGGCGAACGGGTGGCGCAGCAGCGCTTGGGCGATGGCCAAGGCGCTTTCAGCCTCGCCACCAGCGCAGTTGATTTTGCAGACGACGCTTCGGTTTCCCGCCGTTCGAATTGCATTCAGGAAGGCCGCTGTATCGCGCGTCGGGACCTTGCCGAGAGCAATGTCGATGCCGCGAGGAACCTCCGAAAAGAATTCCAGAACAAGCGGCTGACCCGCGCCTTCCGGCCGTTGTGCCGGGCTCGGGAAATCGGGCAGCGGCTTCGGCCGGATTCGCGGGCCGGCCTGGATCATGCAGATCATCTCGGGCGCATCATTCATGACTGATCTTTCATTAACTCTTTGCTGTGCGAGGCTGCGATGGAGACGCCGGTGCCGCTCGGCGTCCCACACCGCCTCCGCGCCTTTACATCCGAGGCGCAAAGCACTCACTTGGATTTAGTCCGCTTCGTCGCGAGGATTTCACGCCGGATCGCCCACGCCTTTCGCCAGTATTCTGATTGCAACGCATTGTGCCGCAGATAGTCGGGTGGCTCTGCATGGTCGGCGTTGAGAGGCGATGTTTCCCAGGGTTTTGTGCCCACCAGGCGCCCAAGCTCGCGGCTGAGGCTGAGATAGTTCTCGCACTCGGCGCAGTGGCGGTTGACCGCCGTCGAACGGCAGGTGCCGTCCATCCGGTTGCAGCCATGATAGATGGGTTGCAGTGTGACGGCTTCAGCGAAGATCGTTCGCGCCTCGTCTGTGATCTGCGCTGCGCGACCCTTTGGCTTTCTCAACTTAACGGGCATTGATGTATCCCTCCGGGTATCCGAATTGCTCAAGAGCCCAGGGAGTTTCCGGCTGGCCATGTGCCTTATGAGCACCGCTTTCCAACCAGCTCTTACCTAATCGCCGCCACACATCCGGCGCCGCTGCCCGCGCCGCTCTGCAAGAGTCACCACCGGGAAAGCCGAACGGTTCAAGATCGCCGAAAAAATCATATCCGCAGCTGAACACTCCGCCCCACGCCGCAACTTCGGCCGCGTCGCCCAAGCGGCGCTTTCCTTGCCTGCGCTTAACCGGCATACCCGCCCCGTCGGTTCGAACGCAAAGAGGCCGGACCGGTGCGCGTGCTGGTCGGCGGCTCGACATCAAGATCCAGCTCACGGATCAAACGAGCGAATGCGATCCGGCTGTCCCTCTCAATGGCTGCGGCGGGGTGTGGACGCATTCCACCCTCCCGCCCCTCGATCACTAGGCCATCCCGAGCAAGCAATTCCCTGGCCTGCTGAAGCCGATCCCAGCACTCTCCAGCGGCCTGCAGAAGCCGCAGATGATGGGCCTCAAGTTCGTAGTCGCGCACGACCAAGCGCCACCAAACGCGCGTGGAATCACTGAGATGGGCCGGCGCTTTTGGGGATTTTGCTTTCAAAATCAGTCCTTCAATGGCGAGTTTTTCAACGGGGGCAACACGTTTGCCAACGAATGTACCCACGCGGTTTTTTTCCCTTACCTAGGCAACAAATCACCCGCCCCTGGGGGCCATGCCCTTACCCCTCAGCCAGCACCATCGCGTTGGCCTTGGCTGCTGTCGTGGGCGAGCCTCCCGACATAGACAGGTTGGCGATGGCACTAACGACCTGCGTCGTCGCTGGACTGTATGACACCTGGATGTATCGCTTGCGCGCCCGCAGATCGACGTTGAACTTGTACGAGTTCTGGATCAGAGCCGTGGCCGCGGTGTTCGCGTTCGGAATGGTGAAGTCCGTACCACCAACGAAGCCCGCGATGTTGACCATGCTGGTTGCGTCGGTCGTCTCACCCTCTTGAAGCTTTAATACGGTCGGTTTGTTGCTGACGACATCGGCCGTCGTGGCGATCACGTCGATCGTGCACCACCGTGCCGGGCCACAGTTTGGCAGGAACGTATCGATGATACCGCTGGCGGTCGCGCCTGCGGTCTTTGAGACGGCGTTGATCGGAATGCGCGTTGCGAAATTCTCGTAGCTCATGCAAAAACCTTTGCTCTGTGATGATCCCCGTAAGGGCCGCTGTAGACTGCGTACAAGATCTGCTCGCATTCCTCTGCTGAGACTGGAAGACCAGCGCTAAGCCGCCGCTCAACATCCACGACACGCGCCATCGTTTCCGCTGACACCACTGCGAAGCCTGAGCGGGCAAGGTTGTCCTCATCAGCTTCCCGTTGTGACCGGAAGGGTTGTTCTGGGATGATCATTGCCGCGCTCCGCGCAGTCTGGCTATCTCGCGCCGCATGCGCTCGACGCGTTCGCTGCTTACAAAGTTGGTTGCGGCCTTACCGGCGCCTATTGCAACCGGCGTGGCATCGATCGAGCAATCCGGATTGCAGGGGATCCCGCAGATGCTGAACTCGATTAACTCGGCCTCTTTGAAATCGATGCCATACGGCCTCGACGGATCATTGCTGAATTCCCATTTGCGCGGAATAAAACCGATGGAGATGCCGCTAATGAAGCCGCCGTCGATCATTTGGCGGACCTGCTCGGCCAACGGATTTGCAGACGCTGGCGCCAGCTTTATTGCAGCCTTCCATCCATTGTTTACGCGCCAGACGGCGGGGCACCGACCTACAGGGAGTTCTCCGCTAGCGTGATTGAAGAACACAACGGGTTTCTTCCGGAACTCAGACGTATCTAATCCGGCCGGCGCAATCGTGTCGTCAGATCGATCCTTGCGCTGCGTGGTGATCATGCCGGTGTAGTCGTAAGAGCTATCCGCCGATACAGTGGCGCTTCCCAACGTGGCATCCTTGCGCGAAGGCAAAACGGGCGAGGAGCTTATGTCTCGCTGAATGATGCCGTAGCGTTTAGCAATGCGGTCGATATCTTCCGAACTCCAAAGCGGACGATTACCGTTCTTCCTGCCATGAAGCCGTAGGCGGAATTTCTCCATCAACGTTACGTTAGACATTGTCCGAGATATCCTTCTCGGTGATCAGTCCGGCCTTCAGGGCCTGCTTCAGAAACTCGCGAGGCCAATGGCCCGTGACATTTTTCTCAGCAAATGCGCCGAACAGTTTCAGGTCGAAGCCATCGAGCGGCAGGTTAACTCCTGAACATCCACCCAAGATTTCGGCGCGCATCGCGCCGATTTGGCGGTTCGCTTTGAACAGTGCCATCACCGCCATTGCCCGTTGCCTCTGCAACGCTTTCCAAGCCGATGCATTTTGTGAGGCTAGGAATTGAGCGCGCTCTCCTTTTTCGGCCGTAACCCGCTGGATACCGAGTTCGATGGCACCATTGATTACTTCGACCTCGGCTCGAAGTTGGTGCAGCTTGAATGCGCTATCGCTCCCATCGCTTGCAGCGGGTTCGGCAACACCGTCCAGCATTCGAGCGGCCCTGGCCGCGGGGCTATCAGTCAGTGGACGCGGCCGAGCCTGCACCCCCGCCTTTTCAAGCGAGATGATCTCTTCGGTTTTTTCGAGCTTCACCCTGCTCAGTTCGGCGACCCTCGCCGAACTCGGCGGAATCCACCGTTCGACGGGATTGTTGACCTGAGCGACTACAGACATTTTTGCCATCGATTCACCTCTATGATTGATCATCGGGGATGCCGTGGCCGGAAACCATGGTAGTTGGTGGGCCACCCAGGAGGCCCCGCAAGACTGTCAACGACGGCACCTTGCCGTCACGGGACTCCAAGAGTCGAAACAACTCCGGATCGCTTCTAGCTTCGGGTTGGCGACTTTTATCGAGATCGAAGCTCCGGGAGCGGTATCGAATTAGTTTCTCCCGAAGGCTTCGGGCTGCTGCCCTTGTGGACTCATTTGCAATCCGGGGGATTGCCGATAAAGAGGCGCGCTGTTCGGCGACCAGCATCTGCCCGCGCCATTTTCCGTAAAGTTCAAGACCGCGTTCAATCGGGCACTTTTCAAAGATGGCCCGCCGAAATCCATCAATGAGAAACTCAGCCACATCCTGGTCAGGCAACTCTCCGCGCTCCATCGAAGTAAGCGCACGCGCCAGCTTTAGAACTGAGCTTTGGACGGGCTTAGTCATGCCCGCCCCTCAGTGACCCTCGTCACAGTCAACCCCGCCTCTGATGCCCTATGCCTTTGCGCAAGGGAAACAGGGAGACGGAAAATGACCAGCTTGAACAACGAACTCAATTGCGCGCAGCTCGACACCGTCAGCGGCGGCTGGTTCGGCATCGGGTTTGTGCGCCAGCCGGCAGGGGCGACGAAGACTTCCTCGTCCACACCCGAGGGCCCGGCATCTAAAGATGGTTCGACGGTCAAGTCGTACCCGAGCGCGTCGTTCGACCCGGTTACGATCAGGTTCTGAGCCAAGCGGTGAGTTGGAGTCTGCCAAGTCACGCCGCGCCTCCCAACGGGCGAGCATTTCGTCCGCTCGCTTTTGAGGGGCGCGTGACAATGGCCTTACGCGTAACCGGTGCAGCCTTAGATCCACACCCACCTGGTAGATGAATAGTGTCCTTGTAGTGGGACTGTGGGGTGTCGATTTCGGCGCTGACAGTCCCGCCACGGGGCCATAAACGTTGCTCTTCAGCAACACGGTCCCGCCTCAGAACCTCCCCTGGCTCTGTGGTGGGACTGTGCGTGTCTGAGATGGGACTGTGAAATGAATTTTGTGGCGTCCATTTCATGAAGTCCCTCGACGCGATTCCGGTCGACGCCGCGGTGTCGTCGGGGAATTCCGTCAGCAACCATTCGGTGGCAACACGGCCCTTCATGGAGAAGCCGGAACGCTTGCTGATCTTCACGAAGCCCAGAGCAATCAATTGCTCGAAGCAACGTTGTGCCGTGCTGCGGCCGATGGCGAGCGCGGCGGCGGCTTCCCGGACACTGTACGGGATCTTACCGTTGTTGGAGTTCGGGCCTCTGTAGCGCCTCGCCAACTCGATGTAGAGCGCTCGGCTGCTACACGCGAGCGCCTGCCATGCCTGTGAACCGAGCATGAACTCGGTTAAGCGGACATAACGGCCGGCTTCCCGCACGTCCTTAGCGGTCCGCTTATGGTAGTGGCGGCGGTTCGTCATCCGGACCTCCCAATGGAGGGAATGCCCAGCGCGTCAGTCAGGCGATCGATGAAGTCCGGGACGTTGTCGCGGCGAATGATTATCGTGTCATCATCATCCGGCCAATTTGCCTGGCGCAGCACTGCATCAGCGTCCTCGTTGAAGTGGACGGTGATTTCCAACTGCCTCGGGCACAGCACCGTAACGCCCTCGTCCTCGGGTGCAGCGTCTTTTTCCCCAGATCCGCCGCTGCCGGCGCTCGCATAGTTGATCACCCCATCTGAGATCATGCGGTCAACGCGCTCTTCGGCACTTGCCGGGGGGAATTTTGCGTCAAAATCCTTGGCGCCCCTCACCAGCATGTCGCGAAACTCGCGTTCACTGGGGATTGCTGGGGAATTCCCCAGCGTTGGGCTAATCCCCATTTCCCGGCGGCGAGCTGCGACCGTCTTGTGATCGCACCCGACAATGCGGGCGATCTCGCGATCGGACCGGTCGGCATCATGACGTAGTTCGGTTTCGATCGCCTCGCGCTTAGTCAGCGGGATTGCGATCTTAAGTTCGGGCTGCGCTGTCATCGCGGGCCTACAGCGAATGCCAACTCTGCCACGACGCAGGCCGTTGCATGCAGCAAACCAAAACGACGGCGCAGTTTTTTTACGTTGATTTTGTCGGGGATTTCGCTAACTTCGAAGTCGCGGACAGTTGCTTCGATGATGCCTACAGCCCCTGCAGGAAGATGACCCTCATCATCTTCGATGCGGGGGCTTTGCTTTTCAGAAGGATTCATGCGGCGCCTCCCGAACGATCCGGAAGCGCCGAAACTTTCCTCCGACATTGTCAATCGGCGCCGGCCCCTCACCGCTGGCTACCCGCTGCGCGAACGCCCAACTCGGAAACGGCCCAGCGACGATGTCGCCGCAGACGACATCGAAAAGGCCATCATTATCGCGCTGGTGGATCTCGTGATGGAGGTGCCGCATTAGGCCACCTCGCTGCGGGATGCGTTAGCGCGGTCCCAGGCGGTGAGCTGGTCCTCGTCGTCGTACTTGCGACCGTTGATGATCGTGGCCGTAGGGAATTTCAGGTCCGGATCGCGCTCCCAGCGGGAGATAGTGCGATCACAAACGCCGTAACGCTCGCAGGTTTTGCGCCTCGGCAGCTTACGGCCGGTGGTTTGGTGGGTAGACATTCCGCTTCTCCTGTCTAACGACAGTGCGGATGCCTCTGACACGTCCGCATCTGTCTTGATTTGACAGGAGCCAACATGCGCTATGTGCCAGCGTACCCTTTGGGGCTTTCGTTCGGCCTGTTCGCCGTGGTCGTAACCCCAAAATCTCGTTTGACGTTCTCGACGATGCCGGGACCGATTGGGGGGCCCGGAACGGCGGCGGCTAGAAACCGCTGGAATCCCGTAGCTTGTGGGCCGGATACTGCCACCATGTTTTTGGTAGTGGTGGGCTTCTTGCCGGTCGCCTTAAACCATGCCAGCGCCAATCTCATGGCACATCGGTATTCCGGCGTTTTCATACCCTCAGTGGCCTCCGCGAGGTCGATGACCGGCCCGAGGACAGTTCGTATCCAGAAAAGGTCGCCGATAAGATGGTCGCGAATTCGATCTCTACGATCAACCTGAGCGGAGATGACCGCTGCAAAGTCTGGCGGTGGCTGTGACTGCTGTTGGTGAAGCACGTAGTCGCGAATTGCTTCGGGCAAAAGCTCCAGAACCTTCGGATCGGTCGGTGGCGCCCCATTGGGTATGCGTACAAGCATTGCCGCAAAGGGAGAAGCGAGCGCGCTATCGCCGAGCACGGCGGCAAGTTTTTCCGCTAGTTGCCCGGCCGATTCTGACAAGGCTGCAAGTTTTTCGCGCTGCTGTTTCCGGTCGGTATGGCGATCCCAAATAAGCTGACTAACCGCAACTTCTGCTTCGCTGATAAGGGTCGCAAGACTTTCCTCAGAGATCTTCGGAAAGTCGCTTCGAACAGTCGCCGCCAGCGAATGAAGATGATCCGAAACCAGCGCGCCAGACGTGTGCCCTAGCGTTTGCGAGGATTTGATCTTGTCGGGTGGGGAGGTCCCGCCGGTTTTCTTACGCGGCATTGCGCTCCCCCTCGGCAGTTACTACTCGGACAAAATCGGCCCAAGCAACAAGTGCGGCTCGCTTCTCTTCCGCGTAGCTGTGGCGCTGATAAACACCCACGACCCCGCGGAAACTGCCGCTCGAATGGTTCAGCACTTTCTCGATCACCGGCAACTGAATGCCAATGCGCGCCATGCCGCTCGCCATGGTTCTGCGCAGGTCGTGAAAAGTCCAGTGCTCAGGTGGTTTTGCACCATCCGCCAGAGATGCCACCACAGCGGCGTCCAGGCGGTCCTTGGCGCGGGAGAAGCCGGACACGGCAACGTCACGCGTTGTCGTGAATACGAAGCCCTTGGTCGTCTTAATGCGGGGCAGGGCCTTCAGGATTTCAACGGCGATATCAGAAAGCGGCACCTCATGGCGCTCGCCGTTCTTCACGCGTTCGGCCGGCAACGTCCAAAGTTTGGTTTCGAGGTCGAGTTCATGCCACCGCATCCCGCCGACTTCGGCCAAGCGCTGGCCCGTTAAAATTAGCATCTTGACCAAAGGTCCGAACGGGGACGCGTCGGCGCCGGCCGCATTCCAGACCAGCCGCAATTCATCGTCGTTCAAAATTCGATCGCGGCTTCGTTCCGGGGCAGGGGGTTCGATCAGCGTGCAGGGGGAAACCTGAATGACATCCCGCGCCAAGCACCAGTTAAACAGTTTTCGAACGGCGGCCAGAACACGGTTGGCCATGATTGGGGCTCGATCGTTCACCGCGTCTAGCAGCGCGATTACGTCCCTTTTGGTGATGTCCTGAACCTTCCGGCCCGTCCATGCTGGGATGACGTCGCCGCCGACCTCGACGAGCTTGCCTTCAGCATCGGGGCGCAAACCGAGGATCCGGGCAGTCTCCCGCCATGTCGTCTCGCGGGTGCTTTTCATCGCGTGGCGCTCGATGAACTCCCGGGCCACGTTTTCGAACAGGTCCCGTTTGCCCCGTGCTTCCTCTAGAGCTGCGCGTTTCGATTCACCCTTGCGCTCCTGTTTTTCGGTGGCGGGGTCCCGGCCTTCAGCGGCGGCGCGCAGCGCCTTGCCGCCGATGTCGCGGGCTGCCTCAAGAGTGATCGCCGGGAACGCACCCAAGGTCAGCTTGCGCGGCTGGCCGGCGTACCGGTAGCGAACGGCGAATGACTTCGCGCCCGATGGCTGCACCACAAGGTAGAGCCCAACCAGCAGGCCGTCCGGGATTTCCTGGCGCGCGGCCTTGGCCTCGACGCTCTCAATCCGCTTCACCGTAAGGGCTTTTGTCATAATCAGTCTGCCGCCCGGGTAACATCGGGGTAACAGTTACCCCGTGTCTATGAGTGTTACCCCGTGTCGGCGACAATGCCGGACAAATGACTAATTAGCAATGATTATTGGGTTATGTTCACTGATGGGCGTCCTGATTTGTCCGGTGGTGTCAGGGTGTCCGTCCTGACTGTAAATCAGCCGTCTTATGACTTCGAAGGTTCGAGTCCTTCTTCCCCCACCATCCTTCGCTGGCTCCGCCAGCTACGGCTAGGCAGGCCCTATCGTAGCGAAGGCTGCCGCGCCGAAGCCCGGTGAATCACAAATTCTGGGTTCGGATATGCTGTCGTTTCTGGCCGAATTTTGGATGTTTCTGCGGGTGCGGAAGAAGTTTTGGCTGCTGCCGATCTTCATCATGATGCTGCTATTCGGGTCGCTGCTCGTCTTGTCGAAAGGCTCTGCGGTCGCACCTTTTATTTACGCGATTTTCTAGATGGACGGCATCAGGCCCATGCCGGGCCTTGCTTGAGACGAAAGATTTCGCACTGCGTCCCGATTCCTCATGTCATCATAGCTTCGATCCTGAGCGATGGAGACCACCGAGGAGTTTGCTGATTCGATCAGCAATCGCAGCCTGCCGGACGGGCTCGCCCATGCGACTTTCAGACATTTGCTGAACTCTGGAGCCTTCCCGCGGTTGGAGGCATACTGGTGGAAGGTCGCGACCATCAGCGGTCGGACGAACGCAGAGGGGGCTTTGCATGAGGATTCTTCCGATACTTGCCGTTGGTGTTGCGCTCGCGCTCGCTGGGTGCGGCAGAGATCCTGGTCCAAAGGGCGACCCGGGCCCTCAGGGACCGGCCGGCCCCCAAGGGTCGCAGGGCCCCCAAGGCGTGCCCGGTGCGCAAGGCCAAGCTGGGCCGCAGGGGCTCCAGGGCGTGCCCGGTGCGCAGGGCCAGGCCGGGGCACAGGGGCCGCAAGGTCCACAAGGCGCTCCGGGCGAAAGGGGCCCGAAGGGCGATCCGGCGACGGCGAGCGTTCGCGCCGTTCAAGGCGATGGCGCAGTGAGCTGCGAATCCAACGAAATGTTGGTGTCGGTTTTCTGTCCCAGTGGCGGGGTATCTGAAGGAGCAAAATGTGCGACCGCTCCAACAATTGGGCTTTGTCTGATCAAGCCCTAGCACGCGCGGCACGAGATAAACGCAACGTGGCCTGTCGGTTCATGCCGACGGGCCAAAGCGCTTTTTACTCTGGCCATACCGCGTCGCTATTTCCTGGGTCTACTACTGGCTCAAGTATAAATCCGAGAGTCACAACGTCGCGACGTTGCCGCAGCAGCCGCCGTCCAGCTACGACATCAAGACATCGGTCGATGAAACCGCGGCCGAAATGGACGAGCGGTCCGCCGTCATCGTGGCGCGGGAGATCGACGGGTTTCTCGGCCGCCTGACGGCAAATGCGCCGCAACAGGCCCGTCTGCCGCGCACGCCTCACGCGAATTGCCGCAGCTTGAACCCTGGCGAGCTGGCTCACGACCAAGCAGCCGGGAGAGAACAACATGTTCGAATGTCTGATTCCGATTTTGATCGCGGCGGTGCTGCTGCTCTGGCTCCTTGATTTCCTCGGCGTGCTCGAGTTCGTGAGCGCCGTTCTGGAGCTGATCGGGGCGGTGATTTCAGGCGTTGTAAAGCTTGCCACCTCTGTGATTCGCCGGTTGACCGGACCGGCAAAACTCTAGCCCTGAGCGTCGTAGCCCTAGGTGGTAAGGCCCGGCGTCTCCGTGGTCGGGAACGGCTCTCCGGGAAGATAGAGGGCGATCGGTCGGATCTCGTAGACCGCGGTCGGATTGACCTTGCGCAGGTCGCGGGCCACCGCGATCGCGGCGTCCTCATCGGCGCAGTTCACGACATAGAGTCCCAGCAGCTGCTCCTTGGTTTCGGCAAACGGCCCGTCGATCACGACCCCCGCGCCCGGTCCGCGCAAGGTGCGGGCCTTGCCCGTCGCCCCCAGCCGCGCCGACGGCCCCAACAATTTCTGTTCGTTGAGCCGGTCATGAACTCCAAGCAACTCGGTCATCAGGGCGGCGTCCTCCGCCGGCGTCCAGGACTGCACCTCGGCTTCCACGTGATAGGCCAGAATGGCGTAAAGCATCGATATCTCCTTGGCTTTTGGCGGGATTGGACGCTTGCGAAGATGTTTCGCAAAGGCCTAACCCGACAGCACCGTTTCAACAAAGTGTCAGATGGTCGCCGGGGTGAAGCACATCACGAAACATTCCGGAAACACGATATGGGGGCGCGGTGCTTGAACGCGCGGTGGCAAGTTAACGACTGATGAACAGAACGCAGCAACTGCGCATCATCCACGGAGACGGTCATGCAACGCAAGCCAGCCTCGATCATCAGTGACGCCACCCGGTCCCATTCGGCGTCGCCGGCATCGACGCAGCCCGGCGACTGGCACGATGTCTCCGGCCACCACCGCTATTACGGCAGTTCGGCCACCAATGGCGGCGAGAACATTGTCGAAAGCCGCCGCGGCGCACGCCCGCGATCGGTCAATCTCTGCGGCTTCTGACCGGCCTTCGCGTTAGCTAAGTCCAACCTTATGGCGACCTCACCCTGAACGGGGTGCTCAACCACTTCTGAACCTCGGAATCGAACAGTCTGCCCCTATTGCTCTCGTCCCGGGCTTGCGGAACAATGCCGCCAGCGATGGAGGAAGAGATGGGAGCAGCGTTCACTGTGGCGCAAAACGTGCCGTGCTGAAGATCGCCTTGCTTGGCACGTTCGTGAGCGCCTGCTGTGTTGCGGCGGCCTTTGCACAATCCGGCAATGCCGGCGGCACCATCGGCAATGATGAAAAGGCGCTCTCGGGCACTAGGCAGGAATTGCAGTCGGCCGGACCGGACCAGGACCGCAATTCATGCGTCGTCGCCGATCCGACCGGAACGCCGCTCAACATCCGGACGTCACCGAACGGAAAGATCGTCGGCAAAATCGCCAACGGCGAACGCATTCGGATTTCGGACCAGACCACAGAGAACGGAAAGCAGTGGGCCTATATTTCGAATGTCGCTTCCCGGCCGATGGGGTGGGTGTTTCGAAAATTCCTCGTGTGTAGATGAATTGCTTTGGTCGCGAGTTGCAATTCCACCCCCACAAACAAAAAGCGCGGCGGGATTGCTCCCGCCGCGCCCCAACTTTTGAACTCGCTGGTCCAGGGCTGAGAGCGCCCCGTGCCAAGCCTCTAAGCACGAGAGCCTAGCGGGCGATCCCAGCGAGGTGACAGCGCTTGGTAAGAGACACTGGATCACCTCCTTTCGTTGTTGATGGAAATAAGAGTATAGGCAGCGAATCTGTCGCTGTTAAGGGGGCTGAGCGGCGCGGATTCCGGCCGGAACCGGGCCTGTTTGTCAGGCAACCGGGCCGTGTTTGGCAGTTTCCTGCCGGTTTCCCAGCAGTTTATCGACGGTTCCCTGGGTGGTTGAGGCCGCCCGCATGGCGTGTTAGGTGATCGCCCAATGCGGGTGTAGCTCAATGGTAGAGCAGCAGCCTTCCAAGCTGAATACGAGGGTTCGATTCCCTTCACCCGCTCCAGCCTTCGCTCGCGAAGCGAGAGAAGGCTGCCGCGCCGAAGCCCCGAAAGCGCGGTTACGCGCGTCTTCGACGCTATGGGCCGAAGGCGGGCGCGTGGCCGCGAGCTCCGGCTCGGCAAGCCATGGCGTCAGCCGGGAGCGAGCAATCCTTTTGAAGAGCAATCCCTTATTTGAAGAACTGGGCGGGCGGCAGGTCTGATGCGCATCATCTATTTTTGCCTGGGCTGGGTGATGGTCGCGCTCGGCGTGATCGGCCTTGTGATGCCGCTGATGCCGGGGGCGGTTTTCCTGATCGTGGCGGCGGCGTGTTTCGCGCGCTCCTCGCCCCGTTTCGAGGCCTGGCTGCTCAAGCATCCGACATTGGGAAAACCGCTGCGGGATTGGCGCGCCGCCGGAGCCATCCCGCGCACCGCCAAGATCATGGCTTGCGCGGGGATGGCGTTCGGGTTCGCTGTCTTCTGTTATAGCTTCGCGCCGTCGGTGCCGCTCGCTTTGGCCGTGGCGGCGGGTTTCCTGGCCTGCGCCGCCTACGTCGTCTCGCGTCCGGCGGTGGCCCGGCAGGACACTTCGATCTAGCGATCGCCGCGACGAGCACAGTGGCGTCCGCATGCCAGTCCTGATTCCAAGTCGCCTTGTGCAGCCGGCCATCTCGAACGATGCTCGCGAGAGTCCGCAGCGCCTCATCAGGAAACCCACCATGCAAGTCGACGTCAAAACCGCCACCGACCGTCTCATGCGCTTCCTCGCCGTCGAGGGCGTGACCGGAAAGGAGGCCGCGATCGGACGCGAACTCAGCGCGGCGCTGCAGGAAAGCGGCGTGCCGGCGAGCGCGATCCGCCTCGATGACGCCAACACCCGCATTCCCGTGCCAACGGAAACCGGCAATCTCATTGTCGATCTGCCCGGCCGCGGCGCGATGCACAACCAGCCGCGGATCATGTTCATGACCCACATGGACACCGTGCCGCTGTGCGCCGGAGCCAAACCGAAACTGGCGGGACGCAAGATCGTCAATGATGCAAAGACCGCGCTAGGCGGCGACAACCGCGCCGGCTGCGGTGTCCTCGTCACGCTGGCGGCCGAGCTTGCCAAGCAGAATCTCGATCATCCGCCGATCACGCTGCTGTTCTGCGTGCGCGAGGAGAGCGGGCTCTACGGCGCGCGCCACGTCAAGACCGCCGAGCTCGGCTCGCCGGTGATGGCGTTCAACTACGACGGCGGCTCCGCCTCCAATGTCACGATCGGCGCCGTCGGCGCGGATCGCTGGCAGGTCGAGATTTTCGGCCGCGCCTCGCACGCCGGCGTCGCACCGGAGCGCGGGATCAGTTCGACCATGATCCTGGCGCTGGCGCTCGCCGATGTGAAGGCCGGTGGCTGGTTCGGCAAGGTGGTGAAGCGCAAGCTGCAGGGCACCAGCAATGTCGGCCCCGTCACCGGCGGCGACGGCCGGCCGGCCGGGGATGCCACCAATGTCGTCACCGATTATGTGCATGTGCGCGGCGAAAGCCGCAGTCATGACAGCAAGTTCTTCAAGGAGATCACGAAAGCCTACAAGGCGGCGTTCGAGAAAGCCGCAAAGAGCGTGAAGAACAGCGACGGCAAATCGGGCCGCGTCAAGTTCAAGGCGGAGACCGACTATTATCCGTTCCGCATGAAAGAGAGCCTGCCCGTGGTCAAGCGTGCGATCGAGGCCGTGTCCGGCATCGGCGCAACGCCGAGCATCCGCGCCGCCAATGGCGGGCTGGATGCCAACTGGATGGTCCGCCACGGCGTGCCGACCGTGACTTTCGGCGCGGGTCAGAACGAGCCGCACACGATCGACGAGTGGATCAATCTCGACGAGTACGACAAGGCGTGCGCGCTCGCAGTTCAGCTCGCGACGATGCGGTGAGCGGGGGCATCGTCAGGCTCTCTCAGCCATGCTCCGGAAGGTGATCGAATAGCGAAGCGCCTCCACCGGCGGGATGCTGTGCTCCCACACTGATCTCGCGGCCCCGGTCATCTGATAGATGGACCGCGGCGCCGCCTCGAGCGTGAAGCGGCTCCATTTGGCACCTGCCGGCCGCCGAAATCGAAACTTGCAGGGCGAGCCCAGCGACAATCCAAATATCTGGTCGAAATGCGGTTTGTCGCGGTGCCAGCCGATGCCGACGCCGCTGTCGTATTCGGTGCAGAGAATCTGACCTATTCGAACGCCCGCGCCGCCGAAGGCCGCGACCCGCTCGATCAATGGTGCCAGCCATTCGGGAATCGGATCGGCGTCCTGCAGCCGCCGCAACGTGTAGTCATAGCGGAAGCCGAATGAGGCCACCCGCCGCTTGCCCTCGTACTGGCCGAACTGGAACGGCTGCAACGGAAGCTGCGCGATGCGCGTCATCAAGTTCCGTTCGATCGCCGGCGAAACGAAGTCGGTGGCGTAGCGCAGGCCCTCCGGAGCGGGCGATTGGTCCGCAAAAAGTGAAAGCTGCTGCTCGGCCAATCCGGCGATCCATCCGTTGTGGGGCGGTTCTCATATAGGACGAAGCAACCGCGAAGGAAGGGTGAGCTCCGCACCAAGGGGAGGGAACACTTGCGCAGGCCGGCGATTAGGCGATTGGAGTATCGCATCCTTGGAGAATGCTCATGCCCGACTATCCCAAGCCGCCTTATCCGAAACAGAAACAGCCGATGCCTGGCTCAACAGCGAAGATGGATCCGCGGCCGGACCACGGCGAGAAGAGTTACCGAGGCGCGGACAAGCTGAAAGGCAGAAAGGCTGTCATCACCGGCGGCGACAGCGGCATCGGCCGCGCCGTGGCGATCGCCTTCGCGCGGGAGGGCGCCGATGTACTGATTTCCTACCTCAGCGAAGAAGAAGATGCGCAGGAGGTCAAGGCGCTGATCGAGAAGGAAGGTCGCAAGGCCGTCCTTGTGGCCGGCGACCTGCGCCGTCCCGAGCATTGCCGTTCCGTCATCAAACGTGCCGTCGATGAACTGGGCGGGGTCGACATCCTCGTCAACAACGCGGCCCATCAGGCCGCTTTCAAGGACATCGGCGAGATCAGTGACGAGGAATGGCAACTGACCTTCGAGGTGAATATCCATGCGATGTTCTATCTGACGAAGGCCGCCGTGCCGCACATGAAGCCGGGCAGTGCGGTCATCAACACCGCATCGATCAACGCGGATATGCCCAATCCGATCCTGCTGGCCTACGCCACCACCAAAGGCGCCATCCAGAATTTCACCGGCGGTCTTGCGCAGATGCTGGCGCCGAAGGGCATTCGCGCAAATGCCGTTGCGCCGGGACCGATCTGGACGCCCTTAATTCCCTCGACGTTGCCGGAGGATTCCGTGCAGAATTTCGGCAAGCAGGTCCCCTTGCAACGGGCGGCACAGCCGGCCGAACTGGCCACGGCCTATGTCATGCTGGCGGATCCGCTGTCGAGCTTCACCTCCGGAACCACCGTCGCGGTCACGGGCGGCAAGCCTTTCATCTAGGCCAAGGTCTGTCCGGTCTGATTGCGGGCGCTTCGGCGCCCCGCAGTTTCCGGCAGCGTGGTCTGACGCGTTGGGCTGGTGGACCTCAAGCCGTATGGCCGGGATCGAAATCCGACGGGGTCTTCTTCCTGCGCTGTGGGACCATTATTGCGGGATCCGGCTGTCCGGGTACCCCGCGCGGTCCGAGTTGCTCCCGCTGAATGTCGTCCTCCGATTGCCTCGGCCGGCCGTCATCGACTTGCCGGCGAATTTTTACGCTCTCATCGTAGATCTGCCGACTGGTTTTGGTTTCCGGCATGTGGGCACCCGTTTTTCAGTTGCTGAATTCCTTGCGGTTCGACCGTTCGAGTTCACGTGCTTGTCTGAAATCGTCGATGTGGTGAATGTTGGGTACATAGGCGGCTTCCTTGGCGAGCAAGTGATAGACGCGCGCCACCGTGCGCTGTCTTTTCTTGACGCGCCCGGGCGGCATCCGCCGTGCCTTGCCGATCGCTTCGCGCGCATGCGCCAGGAAGTAGTGATGTGAATCAGACATTCGTGTTGCTCGTAAAGCGCGTCGTCACTAGCCAAATCGATATGGAAATAACGCCCCCGACGGCAGTTCCGTTCCTTGCTATCGGAAAGGCCAGGCGTTGAAGGCGATACGGATGCCATTCGGCTTGCAGGCGCTAGCTGATGACATGGGCCGGAGTATTGGCTGCGCGCGATTGTCCGGCGCCGCGGGATCCGAGCACCATTTCGGTCATCCACTTGATGAGCAGCGACGTATAGGCCTGTTGGTGCTTCGCCTCCGACAGTCCGTGATCGGCCCCGCCTATGGTGCGGTAGGTAAGCGAGTGGGCGTTGCGGAACGACGACCTGTAGCTGATGATCGTTTCATGGGGGATGAGGTCATCGTGCTCGGACTCGACGATCAGGACCTCGCCGCCGAATTGCGCACACGCCCGAAGCGCCCGATTGTCTTTCGCGGAGACGGCGCTCCGCCGGTATGCAGCAAGCACTTCGCGGTCGAGTTGCCGCTTCGCCACGTCCCATTCGTCATCCCTGTAAAGGGCGGGCACCCGAAGCGCCATCCAGCGCACCGCCCTTGCCGTGGTTAGAAGCGCCGCCAGATACGCGCCGTAACTGCTGCCAACGACGGCAACCGAGGACCGGTCGACCGTTGGATGCCGCATCAGCGCGTCATAGGCCGCAATGAGATCGTGGAGGTTTTGCTCGCGCGTGACACTTTCGAATTGGGATTTGGTTCCGGCATGGCCGCGAAGGTCAAAGGTCAGGCAGACGCATCCGAGCGCGGCAATTTCGCGCGCGCGAACCAGGTCCGTTTCCTGGCTGCCGCCCCAGCCGTGGACGAATAACACGCCCGGCAACGAGCTTGTGGGGGTAAGCAACGTGCCGGCCAGACGCTGATCGTCGACGTCGATTGTAACGGCTGTCTGTTCCGGGTTCATGCAGGCGTTACGTGCGCGTATTTGATCATTGGACCCAGCCGTTCATCGACGCCCTCGAAATAGACAATCGCGTTGGCCGGTTTCGCCGGACTGGTTCCGTAAGCTTCCACCGACGAGACCCGCACGGTCTGGAGGCCGGGATCGGCACGCAAGACCTCAAGCGCGGTGATCTCGGCCGGCGTTGCACCGCCGATCCGCCATGACTGTTCAAGAACACCGGAGCAACGTCGTCCCGTGGCCGAGGTTCCCTCAATGACGTCATAGTTTCGTCGTGAGACGATCATGCCTGGAAAACAGCGCATCGCAGCTGCGTCGTACCGCTGGGCCTGGGCAATGGCGAGGCGGGCGCCGTCCGACAGGCCATCGAGCGTCATGAGGCTGTCGAGCTCGCCACGGACGACCGTGAGATCGGAGCCGCCATAGGCGGTTCGCCCCGAATTGTTGCTTACCAGATTCTGTGTGCCGTGGTAGCTGGCGACCAGCTCGTCGAGCCGAACTTGCCCGATGCTGTAGGTTTTGGGATCGCCAAGGTTCTCTTCGAGGACAAGTCCGAACTGTGTGAGTTGCGCTTGATCAACTTGCTCCAGGGCCGAATCGAGTTCGCCAACATTCCCGACGACAAGCTGGCCCCGCCCACCGGTTGCCTTGACTGGTTTGATCCGGATGGGATGGTCAAGAAGCAAGCGGTGCGCCGCGAGATGCGCGTCGTCGCGGCTGAAGGCCGTATATCCCTGGGGGACGATGTCGCGGACGATCTTCGCAAAATCGTGCGACCAGCCGGTTGGCGCCGTGGCATTCTCCTCGATCAGGCCATGGGTAATCGCCTTCGTGCCGACAAAGGCATGAGGCACAACGCCGCCGAACAGGTCATGCTCGGTGAAAACGCCTAACTCGTGCGCCTGATCGATCCCGACGATGGTGTCGGTCGGCACCAGATAAGGCTGGCTCCGGTAGGCGCGAGCGTGATCGAATTCACCGCCAAAACAACCGCCCTTGAGTGCGGCGATCCGTTTGGCAATCTCAAGGTGGACAAGCCTTTCATGGGTTGTGCAAAACCGTGCACCGGCTGGGGCGTGGATGACGACTGTCCTCTCTCCGAGAAATTCGTTCGCCATCGAAAATTCCCGATCAAGGTATACCGATTGAGATACGACTCCCTGAGAAAGTCGCGCAGCTCGCTTGCACATCAGGGAAACGTTGCGGGAGAAGACCTGTTCCGCGACATTTCGATGACAATGCCGCGCTCGCTGCGTGCGAACGGACGCGCCCTTCGATTTCAGCGTGGCTTTGCGGCTTTCAGCCCTTTGGCCGCACGTCGCCGGCCGTACTCCGTTGCCGGCCAGCGTTTGTTGCTGATGGCGGCGCGCACGACCTCGATCACGGTCTTGCGCACCTCCAGGAACGCCTTAGTCTGCGGCCGGTCCGCCAGCGCGATCAGCCCAAGCGAGCGCGTCAGCGGCGGATCGATGATGCGCCGCGCATGATATTTCTCCGCCGCAAGGTCGGAGAGCACGGTGGCGCGGGAAAGAATGGCACATCCGAGGCCGGCCTCAAGCGCCATTCGCAGCGCCGGCAGTGAATCGACTTCGAGCGTTTCGCTTGGGATGACCTGATTGCGGAGAACCTGGGTCTGGATGATGGCGCGCGATGCCGGCATCGGCGACAACCCAAGTACGCTTCGCTGCGGAATCGCGGAGAAGGCGATCGGAGTGGCCGACCGGCCGATCAGGCTCGGATGCCCGACGAGGTAAAGGTCTTCCTCCAGCAGCAGCTCGACATCCAGACGGGCGTCCCGCGGGGGATTGTAGGCGAGCGCGAGATCGACGGTGCCGGACAGGACGCGCTCGGTCAGCGCCGGTGACAGCGCCTCAACGATGCTCAGGTAAACGCCCGGAGCGATGGTTCGAACCGCCTTCATCAGATCGAGCGCGACCAGCGAAATCCCGGTATGGCTGAGGCCGAGGCAGACCGGACCGGTCGCGGCCTCATTATAGGTCCGGACATCCTCTTCGGCCTTGCCGAGTGCCGACAGGACCGCGCTGGCGTGCTCGTAGAGCCGGCGTCCGGCCGCGGTCAGCGCGATGCCGCGCGGCCTTCGTTCGAGCAGTTTGACGCCGAGATCGTTTTCGAGCGCGGCAACGTGATGGCTGAGCGCCGACTGGGCGATGTTGAGCCTCTCCGCCGCCCGCGACAGCACGCCGGCATCGGCGATGGCGATGAAGTATCTGATCTGCCGCAATCCCAACGCCACCGTGATCGCTCCCGTCATCTAATTAATAGAACAGATTGATCGTGATATTATATTTGTCAGATGTCTTGGGGCGCGGCAAGCTCACATCCAACAAGATCACCCGGAGGAGCCACGGCGCATGGACCTGCCGAACAGCGTCGTCATCAGCGAAGAGGGGCCTCGCGAAGGCTTTCAGATCGAGCAGGGCCCGATCGCGACCGCGGACAAGATCGCGCTGATCGACGCGCTTTCCAATTGCGGCCTGCGCCGGATCCAGATCGCCTCCTTCGTCAACGCCAAGCATGTTCCGGGTTGGGCCGACGCCGAGGCCGTGGTCGAGGGGTTCACCGCACGGCAAGGCGTCGAATACTCCGCGCTGTGGTTCAACGAGGGCGGATTGCGGCGCGCACTTGCGTTCGGCGGGAAGCTGACCCTTGCCGGGTTCATTTCGCTAAGCGCATCGGAAGCTTTCGCCATTAGAAATCTCAACCGCGATCGCGCCGGACAACTCGAAGCCATGCGCAAATATGTGGGCGTGCACCAGGAAGCGGGCGTGCCGATCGCCAAGATCATCGTCATGGCCGCCTTCGGCTGCAATTTCTCCGGCGACGTCTCGCCCACGACGGTCGTGGGGACGGTGGCGGACGGGCTAGCCGTCGCGCGCGAATTCGGCGTTGAGGTGCGGGATGTCGCGCTCGCGGATTCCATGGGCTGGGCGACGCCGCGCCGGGTCGCGGCCGCGGTCGGCGCCGTGCGTGACTGCTGGCCGGATTTGCGGATCGCCCTGCATCTGCATGACACGCGCGGGCAGGGTATCGCGTGCGCCTATGAGGGCCTGAGGCTCGGCGTGACCGCGTTCGATGCGGCGGTGGCGGGGCTCGGCGGCTGCCCGTTCGCCGGCCAGCCCGGAGCGCCCGGCAACATCGCCACCGAGGAGCTCGCGCTGCTGTGCGACGAGATGGGCATCGCCACCGGCCTCGACATCGAGGCGCTGATCGAGGCCGGGCGTCTCGCCGAGCGCATCGTCGGACACAGCCTGCCGAGCGCCGCGTTGCGATCGGGAACGCTCGCTGCATTCAGGAAAAGGGCTGCATGATGACGGCGTCCAGGCCGCTGGCGGGGTTGAAGGTGCTTGATTTCGGCCACACCATCATGGGCCCGTGCGCGGGCGTGCTGTTTGCCGATCTCGGCGCTGACGTCATCAAGATTGAGCCTGCCGGCGGCGATCCGACGCGGCGCCTGCCGGGCTTCGCCGCCGGATTCTTCGCGACCTATAATCGCAACAAGCGGTCGATCGCGATCGACCTGAAGCGGCCCGAGGGACAGGCGATCGTGCATCGGCTCGTTGGGGATGCTGACGTGGTGCTGGAGAACTTTGGGCCGGGAACCATCGAGCGGCTGAAATGCAGCTGGGAGGATCTGCGCCGGATCAATCCACGTCTGGTCTACCTTTCGATGAAGGGTTTTTTGAAAGGGCCGTACGAAAATCGCGGCGCGCTCGATGAAGTCGTGCAGATGCAGTCCGGCCTCGCCTACATGACGGGTCCGCCCGGCCGGCCACTCCGCGCTGGCGCGCCCGTGATCGACATTCTCGGCGGCGTATTTGGCGTGGTGGCTGCGCTGGCCGCGCTGCGCGAACGCGACGCGACGGGCGTCGGGCAGAAAGTTGCCAGTTCCCTGTTTGAAAGCGCGACCTTCATGCTCGGCGCCGTCGTCGTCGGCAGCGCGGTCATCGGCGGTCCGATGCCGCCGATGCCGGCACGCAAGAATGCCTGGGGCGTCTACGACGTTTTCACCGCGTCCGATGGCGGTCAGGTCTTCATCGGCTGCACTTCGGACGGCCACTGGCAGCGCTTCTGCGAAACGTTCGGCTTCGACGACTGGCGCGATGATATCAGGTTTGCAGGCAACGCCGCCCGCTGCGAAGCGCGCGAGTGGATGCTCCCCGAACTGGAACGGCGGATCGCGCGGCTGCCGCTCGGCGAAATCCTGGCAAAATGCGAAACGGCACGGGTGGCCTATTCGCGGGTCGGCCGGCCCGACGAATTGTCGACCGATCCGCATCTGCTTGACAATGGCGGGCTGCTTGCGACCGCCGTATCGGGACTAGGTGGCGGGCCGCTGGTCGGAATCCCGGCGCTGCCGGTCGAGTTCGGCGAAGCGCAGGAACGGCCCGGCCTCGATCGCCAGCCGCCGCGGATCGGCGAGCACACGGACGAGATTCTGCGGGCCGCCGGATATTCGGAGCGCGACATTGAGGATTTGCGTTCGGCCGGCGTGCTGGGCGCGGTCGCGAACGAGCCCGCATAAGAACGAACCAGAGCGCGGTGAATTCAACCGCACCTGGATAATGTGATCTCAGGGAGGAGGCGGAGCATGACATCCGGCAAACTGGTTCGAGGAAAAGCCCGCGCGCCGGGCGTCGTGGTGCTGGTTGCAATGGCGTTGGTTGCGACGGTGCTCGGCGCCAAGGCGCAGCCATATCCATCACGATCCCTGACAATCCTGGTGGGTTATTCCGCGGGCGGGCAGGCCGACGCGCTGGCCCGGATCATCGGCAAGCAACTCGGCGAGAACCTCAAAGTATCCGTCGTCATCGAAAACAAGACGGGTGCCAATGGCATGATCGCGGCGCAGGCGGCCGCACGCGCCGAGCCCGACGGATACACGATCCTCCTCGTGACGGACGCGATGGTCGCTATCGACCCGCACCTCGCCACCAGTAATCACTTCGACCTTTCGAAGGCAATGGAGCCGGTCGTCAACGTCATGTGGTCGCCGCTGCTGCTTGCCGCTGCCAACAATGTGCCGGCGAATTCGGTGGCCGAGCTGGTCGCGCTGGGCAAGCAAAAGACGCAGAATTTGAGTTTCGGCAGTCCTGGCAGTTCGACGCCGCATCGCCTCGCCGGCGAGATGCTGCAGAAGTACGGCGGCTTCACCATGACCCACATTCCCTACAAGGGAACGTCGGTTGCTGTGAACGATCTCCTGGGCGGGCAGATACCGCTGCTGTTTGGCGCACCGACGGCGGTGGAGCCGCTGGCGATGGCAGGCAAGATCAAGGTGCTCGGCGTCACGTCGGAAAAGCGATTCCCGTTGCTTCCCGACGTGCCGGCGATCAGCGAAACTTTTCCGGAGTTCAAGGTCATCAGCTATACCGGGTTCATGCTGCCAAAGAATACGCCGAAGGCGGTGATAGCCACCTTGAACAAGGAGATAAATCAGATCCTTGCAACGGAATCGATGCGCACCTGGCTGGATAAGCAGCGCATGGTCGCGCTCGGTGGCACGCCTGATGATTTCATGCGCCAGATCGAGGTCGACTATCAGGCACGCGGTGAACTCATCCGCGCTCTCGGCATCACCGCCGAATGAGAGGCGTCATGACATCGGAACCAGCCACACAGGTCCGCTTTGACGGCCGCATCCTGTTCCTCTCTGAAGACGCGGACGTGGTGGAAAGCCAGTTGCAAGGGACGGATGTCTCGCTGGCCGAGGCGCTGCCGCTGCGCAGCGACGTGTCGACCGACGAGATCACCCCGGCCGCGATCTGCTATTATTACGACGAGAAGCTCGGGGAATATCCCTATCTCGGCCTGAAATGCGGTCAGCGCCTCCCGGTATCTGCCGGCAGCGTCAAGGCCGGCGGGTTCGGCGTGACGGTGGCCGGGCGCCGCTACGGCAAGGGCTCGTCGCGCGAGGCCAGCCCCTATGCGGAATGGTGCGCCGGCATCAGGCTGGTGATCGCCGAAAGCTTCGAGCGCATCTACCGGCAGAACTGCCGTAATCTGGGCATCTACACCTCGACCGATTTCGCCTTGATCGAACGGATACGCCGCGGCGAGAGCATTTCCGTCAGCGAGTTTACCGAAGGCGAGGACGAACTCACCGCAGAACTCATTCGGCGCGGCGGGCTGTTCAAGCTGGCGCGCGCGCGAAAGGATGGCTGGTCGCCGGCCGTGCGCACCACCGCATCGCGGCCGATGACCTATGCCGAAAAGATCATCGCACGCGCATCCGCCGGCGATTCGGCGGCGGTTCGCCCCGGGCAAGCCGTCTTCGCACGGGCGGACTGGCGCTATGCGCACGAATACGTAACGCCGATGTGCGTCAGCTTTCTCGCGCGGGAAATGGGCGAGGGCCCGATCACGCTGCACGATCGCGCGAGCATCGTCTGCTTCGGTGATCACTTGCCCTTCATCCACCAGACCATGGCGCCCGAGCGGCGCGCCCGCGGCCTGCTCGAAGCCGCGCAGGCATTGGCCAGGGTGCAGCAGCAATTCTGCGAGACGCATGGGGTGCGCCTGCACGGCTATCTTGCTGACCGTGACGGCTCGGAAGGCATCAGCCACTCGATCATGGCGGAGCGTTACGTGAAGCCGGGTCAGCTGGTCGTCGGCACGGATTCCCATACGCCGCATTGCGGTGCCCTGGGAGCATTGGCGTTCGGCATCGGCACGACCGAAATGGCCAACGCGTGGATGACGGGAGAGGTGCGTGTCGAGGTACCCCGGACATGCCGTGTGCGGCTGAGCGGCCGCCTTCCGGCCGGCGTCGAGGCGAAGGATATCGTTCTGCACCTCTTGCGTTTGCCCTACGTGCGCGAGGGACGTGCGATCGGCCAGATGTTCGAGTATTGCGGCGAAGCGCTGTCAAACCTGTCTACCGACGAGCGTGCGACGCTGACCAACATGGTGGCGGAAATCGGCGGCTTCAGCGCTATCGTCGTGCCCGATGCGGAGACGCAGCGCTTTGTCAGGGAGCGCCGCGGCATCGATCTGCAGCTCGAGCCATGGATGTGCAGCGACGAAGGGGCCGAACTGGCTCACCTCATCGAGATCGAGTGCGACAGGCTCGAGCCGATGCTGGCGAGGCCCGGCGATCCCGGTCGCGGCGTTGCCATATCGGAACTGGCGGAGACGGTGGGGATCGATATCGCCTATGGCGGCTCGTGCACAGGCGGCAAGCGCGAGGATTTGCTGCATTACCACGCCGTGCTCGATTGGGCGGCGCAGCGCGGCATGCGGGTCGCTGCCGGCACACGCTTCTTTCTCCAGTTCGGCAGCCAGGATGTCCGTGACTTCTGCGTTCAAAGCGGAATGCTTGACGTGTTTGAACGCGTGGGTGTCGAACTGGTCGAGCCGGGATGTGGCGCCTGTGTGAATGCCGGTCCCGGCGTCTCCGAGCGCGCCGATCAGGTGACGGTAAGCGCGATCAACCGCAATTTTCCAGGCCGCTCCGGGCCCGGGCAAGTCTGGCTGGCGAGCCCGTCCACAGTCGCGGCCAGTGCGATTGCCGGTCGGATCGTGAGCTTTCGGCAATTGCGTGCACTGAAAGCAGGGGAAGGCGATACGGTGCCGGACGGCCGATAATTCGTTTTGCACGCTCCTCCAGGCACCCCACCTCGACTTCCGCTCGGCGCGCCACAAGCCAGCAAACGGATACCTGCATGCCGCCAATGCAGGGCTCATGGCCGCAAAATAGTGTATCCGCTGGGCATCGCGCGCCGGGGGGACATTCCGGCGCCATCAAAGCAAAAGTTTCGGAGGAAGTTTCATGTCGGCTCTGCCACTCAAAGGCATCAAGGTTTTGGACCTCACGCGGGTGCTGGCGGGGCCGTTGTCGGCGCAGATGCTGGGCGATCTCGGGGCCGAGGTGATCAAGATCGAGCGTCCCGGCGGCGGCGACGATGCGCGCGCCTTCGGCCCGCCTTACCTGCAAGACCCCGAGGGCAAGGCGAACAACAACAACTCGTTCTATCTGTGCGCCAACCGCAACAAGAAGTCGGTCACCGTCAACATCGCCTCGCCGGAAGGCCAGGACATCATCCGCGAGCTCGCAAAATCCTGCGACGTGATGATGGAGAATTACAAGGTCGGCGACCTCAAGCGCTACCGGCTGGATTATGAATCGATCAAGGCGATCAATCCCGGCATCATCTATTGCTCGGTGACCGGTTTCGGCCAGACCGGCCCTTACGCGCCGCGCGCCGGCTACGACGCCATCCTGCAGGCGATGGGCGGCCTGATGAGCGTTACCGGTCATATCGACGGCGAGCCCGGCGAGGGGCCGATGAAGGTCGGCCCCTCCATCGTCGACTATATGACGGGCATGAACACGTCCATTGGCATTCTCTCCGCGCTCTATCACCGCAAGGTCAATGGTGGGGAGGGGCAGCATGTCGACGTCTGCCTGTTCGACACCGTGATCGCCTCGCTGTCGCATTGGCTGCAGATCTACCTCGTCAACGGTGTGACTCCGCCGCGGCGCGGCACCTGGGGCAATGGCGGCATGCCGGCCGGCGTGTTCCGAGCCACCGACGGCGAATTGATGCTGGTGGTCGGCAATGACGGCCAGTTCGCGCGCACCTGCGCCGTGCTGGGCGCGCCGGAGCTCGCGACCGATCCAAGGTTCCTCAAGAACAACGACCGCGTCGTGCACGGCAAGGAGATCATGGCGATCTTCGCAGGCCTGTTCCTGAAGAAGCCGGTGGCGTACTGGCTGGACGAGCTGGAGAAGGCCGGCGTGCCCTCTGGCCCGATCAACAATTTCGAGCAGGTGTTTGCAGATCCGCACGTCCAGTCGCGCGGCATGCGGGTCAAGGTCGAGCATCCCTTCGAGCCGGAACTGTCGCTGATCCGCAACGCCATCACCTTCTCCGGCACGCCGGTGAAGGACTATCGCGCGCCGCCGCTCTTGGGCGCGCACACCAGGGAAGTGCTGGCGACGATCGGCTATGATGACGCCAAGGTCGAGGCGCTGAAGGCGCAGAAGATCGTCTAGAGCCTTTTCCGTTCCGATGGAATCGGAACGGGGCTCTAGATTCTTGATTTGACGCGTTTTCTTGACGCGAACCGGTGTCCACTTCGCTGGAAAACGCTCTGGCGAAACAGCAACACTTCGATCATCTTCGAAGCATGATCGCGGCGGAAGACGTTAGTCTTGCGCCGTCGATCCGCCAATCGAAGGTGATGCCATGAAACGGGAAGCGCTCCGGGTCGAGCCGATCTCCTCTTATCTCGAGAAGTGGGGCGCGCCTCCGGCATCGCCGGTGACGCGCGCCGGCAACATGATCTTTGTCTCGGGCCTGCCGCCATTCGATCCGCAGACCGGCGAGATCATCGCCGTGCCGATCGAGCGCCAGACCGAACTCGTGCTCGAGCAGATGAAGCGTTGCCTGGAGGCCGCGGGCGCATCGCTGGACAACGTGATGAAGTGCAACATCTACTGCACCTCGGCCAGGCACTTTGCGGCCGTCAATTCGGTCTACCGGCGTTATTTTCCAGAGGACCCGCCGGCCCGCATCTTCGTTTGCATCCCGGAATGGACCGGGCCGTTCGATATCGAGATCGACTGCGTGGCGATGACGTAGCTCACAAATCCTGCCGGGTCAGCCGGCCATATGGCGGCGCCATTGAGCGGGCGGGCGCTTTCCTGGCGGGTTCGCCGCCGGTCAGCGCCATCACCGACACCGTGACCACGCGTTCGACGATTGCATTCACGTCGTTGAGGTCGCATTGGCCTTCCGACAGCTTTGTCAGCCGCTCTTTTTCCCTGATCGTGTGGTGCGACATCGCCAGCGCAAAGTGCAGGCCCCAATAGAGCTCGGCGTCGTCGCGGCCGGGCAGGGAGCGGCGCATCGCGGCGACGAATTTCCGCAGATGATCGACCTCGCGATTCTTGATGCGGCGGATCGGCGGCACCGACTCGATCGAGGCGCGGATCATGAAGCGGGCCGCGGTGGAGCCTTCGCGGTCCGGGCCGAGGCAGCCGCGCAAGGTCGGTCCGACCAGCGCGTGCATGATGGCCTCGATCGAGGCGCGGCCGCCGCCGGCTTCCTCGGCCGCCTTCAAATCGTTGAGCCGCTCGCGGTTGGTGGCGAGGCTGCGGGTCACGAACAGTTCCGCGATCAACTCGTCCTTGGAACCGAAATGATAATTCACCGCGGCGAGATTGACGTTCGCCTCGGCAACGATGTCGCGCAGCGTCACATCGCCGAAGCCGCGATCGGCGTAGAGCCGTTCGGCGGCGGCGAGGATGGCGGAGCGGGTATGATCGGACGCCATAGCTTCACGCCTTTTTCCGGTCATTCCGGGGCGCGCGAAGCGCGAACCCGGAATCTCGATCCTGCAATCTCGCTCCTGCCATCTCTGGATTCCGGGTTCAGCCCTGCGGGCTGCCCCGGAATGACCAAAAATGGGGGAGTTGCATTTCAAACGTGTGTATGAAACTATCGTTTGAAGGGCAAAAGTCAATCCGTCTCCGCTTCCAGCGCCGGCAAATCTCTTGCGGCGGGGGAGCGGCGGGCAGACAGTGCCGCCAAAGCTTTCAAAGCCAGCGAATATCCAAGGAAGGGAGCGTCCCATGGACTTCAATATGTCAGAACGCCAGACCGAATGGCTCAACCGCGTTCGTTCGTTCATGAAAACGCATGTTCGGCCCGCGGTGCCGATCTACGACAAGCAGGATGCAGAGGGGCCGCGCTGGAAGGTGATCCCGATCCTCGAGGATCTGAAGAAGAAGGCCAAGGCCGAAGGCCTCTGGAACATGTTCATGCCGCCGAACGCGCATGAGGACGACGAATTCCGCGGCGCGGGATTGACCAACCTCGAATATGCGTTGCTGTCGGAAGAGATGGGCCGCATCTCCTGGGCTTCGGAGGTGTTCAATTGTTCCGCCCCGGATACCGGTAACATGGAAGTGTTCATCCGCTACGGCACCAAGGAGCAGAAGCGGAAGTGGCTGCGGCCGCTGATGGACGGTGAAATCCGTTCCGCCTTCCTGATGACCGAGCCCGCGGTGGCGTCATCGGACGCGACCAACATCGAAACGCGCATCGAAAAGGATGGCGACCACTACGTCATCAACGGCCGCAAATGGTGGTCGTCAGGCGTCGGCGACCCCCGCTGCAAGATCGCGATCCTGATGGGCAAGACCGATCCGAGCGCGGCGAAACACAAGGCGCAGTCGCAGATCCTGGTTCCGCTCGATACCCCCGGCATCAAGGTCGAGAAAATGCTTCCGGTGTTCGGCTATGACGATGCGCCGCACGGCCACGCCCAGGTGCTGCTGGAAAACGTTCGCGTGCCTGCGGAAAACATCCTGCTCGGCGAGGGCCGCGGCTTCGAGATCGCGCAGGGCCGTCTTGGTCCGGGCCGCATCCATCACTGCATGCGCACCATCGGCAAGGCCGAGGAGGCGCTTGAGAAGATGGTGAAGCGGCTGGCCTCGCGCACCGCGTTCGGCAAGAAGATCATCGAGCACTCGGTGTGGGAACAGCGTATCGGCGAAGCGCGCGCCGACATCGAGATGAATCGCCTGCTGTGCCTCAAGGCTGCCGACATGATGGACAAGGTCGGCAACAAGACTGCACAGGCCGAGATCGCAATGATCAAGGTCACCGCGCCCAACATGGCGTTGAAGATCATCGACAATGCCATCCAGGCCTATGGCGGCGGCGGTGTCTCCGACGAAGCCGGCCTGGCGAAGGATTATGCCCATATCCGTACGCTCCGCCTGGCTGACGGTCCGGACGAGGTGCATAATCGCGCCATTGCCAGACTTGAACTTCGGAAGTATGCAAACACGTCGCACTAATTAACGGGAACGCTTCAGATGGCGCTCTCCAAAGGAAACTAAGAAATCTCAAGGGAGCGTCATCGTGGCGGACGGCGTCAGGAAAGACGAAGAGTTTTCAGGCACCAAGGAAGTCGAGGAGCGTCATCGCATCGATGAGAAGCGCCTCGATGCGTGGATGCGCGAAAACATTGAAGGCTATCAGGGACCGCTGACCGTCCTGCAGTTCAAGGGCGGCCAGTCCAACCCGACCTACCGGCTCGATACGCCCGGACGATCCTACGTGATGCGCCGCAGGCCGTTCGGCAAATTGCTGCCGTCGGCGCATGCGGTGGATCGCGAATTCCGCGTCATCGCCGCGCTGAGCAAGCAGGGCTTTCCGGTTGCGAAGGCCTATGCGCTCTGCACCGACGACGGCGTGATCGGCTCGGCGTTCTACATCATGTCGATGGAAGAGGGCCGGGTGCTGTGGGATCCCACGCTGCCGACCCAGACGCCGGGCGACCGCTACAAGATTTTCACCAGCAAGATCGAGACACTGGCGAAATTGCATCTGTTCGATCCGCAGGCCATCGGCCTCGGTGATTTCGGCAAGCCCGGCAATTATTTTGCGCGGCAGGTCGATCGCTGGACCAAGCAATACCGCGCCTCCGAGACCCAGCACATTCCGGAATTCGAAAAGCTCGCCGAATGGCTGCCGAAGACCGTGCCGGAGCAGAAGCGCGTTTCCATCGTCCACGGCGACTACCGCCTCGACAATATGATCTTCCATTCGACCGAACCGCGCGTGCAGGCGGTGCTGGACTGGGAATTGTCGACGCTCGGCGATCCCATGGCCGACTTCACTTACCTCCTGATGCAATGGACCATGCCGGGCCTCGCCAACGCCGATCTCAAGGCGCTGAACATCCCGAGCATGGAAGCGGCCGCGCAGATCTACTGCAACGTAACCGGTACCGAGGTCCCCGACCTGAACTGGTATTTCTCCTACAACCTGTTCCGCCTTGCCGGCATCACGCAGGGTATTGCAGGCCGGATCCGCGACGGCACCGCGGCCAATGCCAAGGCCATCGAGTCGGCGAAGCGCACGGTGCCGCTGTCGCAGGCCTCCTGGGAATACGCGCAGAAGGCCGGCGCGAAATAATTTGCAACATGGCGCGGTCCATCCGGATCGCGCCATGTTTCATTCATTGCATCCGCAGGGTGGGCAAAAGGCGCGTCAGCGCCGTGCCCACCATTTCTCCAGATCGTTGTTGCTACTGGTGGGCACGAAGTCGCTTTGCCCACCCTACGATCCACGATTCACCGGAATCCATCTTGGCTCTCTCCCCAAATATCCGCGGCAGCCTGATCATGGCCACCGCCATGGCCGCCTTCACGATCAACGACTCCATCACCAAGGCGGTGTCGGCGGAAATCAATTTCGGCCAGGTGATGCTGGTGCGTGGCCTGTTCGCGATCGTGCTGGTCGCAGCGCTCGCGTTCCATCAGCGTGCGTTGCGCCCGCTGCGCACGGTGATGACCGCGCCGGTCGCGCTGCGCGTCGTCGGCGAGGTCGGAGGCACGATCTCGTTCATGGCGGCGCTCACCCATCTGCCGCTGGCCAATACGTCGGCGATCTTTCAGGCCTTGCCGCTCGCCATCACACTCGGCGCGGCGCTGGTGTTTCGCGAGCCGGTCGGCTGGCGGCGCTGGCTGGCGATCGCGGCCGGTTTTGTCGGCATGCTCATCATCGTGCGGCCGGGAATTGCAGGCTTCAACCAGTTTTCGCTGCTGGCGCTGGTCTCGGTGGCGTTCTGCGCCCTGCGCGATCTCTCGACCAGGAAAATTCCTGAGAAAATTCCCTCGCTGTTCATCACGCTGTTGATGACGGTGACCGTGACATCGGCCGGCGCGGTCATCCTGTTTCCGCTCGGCGGCTGGACCCCGCCGTCCAATCATGCGCTGGGTATGCTGGCGCTGGCGGCGGTGCTGGTGCTGATCGGCTATCAATGCATGATCGTGGCGCTGCGATCGGGCGATATCTCGGCGGTGGCGCCGTTCCGCTATTCGGCGCTGCTGTGGGCCATGCTGCTCGGCTATTTCATGTTCGGCGACAAGCCTGACGGCATGATGCTAACAGGCGCCGCGATCATCGTCTCGTCCGGCCTCTATGCTTTCTACCGCGAACGGGTCCGCGCGCGCCCGGTGGCGGCAACCACGTCAGGCATCCCGCCCGACGGGCTGTGAGCTTCGTATCCTTTGTTGATGGCATTCATTGCGGCAGGGGATTTGACAGAAGACGCCGAGGCCATATCTCTCGATGAGGGAGAGGCCATGATGATCCAGCAACTGCGCATCTACGAGATATTCGAAAACAACAAGGCCGCGTTCCACGCGCGATTCCGCGATCACGCGGCGCGTATCATGCGCAACCGATACGGCTTTCGCATCGTCGCGATGTGGGAAACCAAATTCGGTGACAGAACCGAATTTGCCTATCTGCTGGAATGGCCCGACGAGGCGAGCAGGATTGCGGCATGGTCGGCCTTCATGGCGGATGCCGAATGGTCCGAAATCAAGCGCGTGACGCACGCGGAGCACGGTCGGATGGTCGGGCAGATCGAGGATCGCTGGCTGGTGCCGGTGGATTATTCGCCGGCGAAAGGGAGTTTGCTGTCGGCTTCCTGACACGCGCTACTGCGCTCTGACGGCGGATGGATTGCTCGCGCTGCGACAAATTAACCCGACGGGCAAAATTCCGCTTTCCTCGTCGGGCAAATCAGCGGTTTGAATTGTCGCGTCCCGCCCGACAAGAGGGGCGTGCGCACGTCACGAACGCGCGGCGGGATGCGGTGGACGCTGGTTCACGTCTGACGACGGCGTGGATTTAGCGTACGGCAAAACCGTGTGGTCCTGGCGCCCGTTGCAGGCGTCAAGCTGTCGGAGAAGCGCAAGCGGAAACGATAGCGACGGAGTCAACCCAGAACTCGTCTCCGGGGAGATCACGGCATAAGCCGTAAAGCCATTGCGCAGGGAAGGCCGGGTGTTCTCCGCTGCCCTGTATGCTCGTGTGCAGCCTACTTAGTGCTAACCGCACACGGGACCGCGGGTGCAGCGCGCACCCGGTCTTCCCTGCGCCCTCTGTTTGAAGAGGGCAAGGAATTTCGGGCAAAGCTCGGGCGCAATGTGTCGCGAGAATGCGGCCACATATTCAGTTGTCGTCACCCGCGAAGGCGGGTGATCCAGTATTCCAGAGACGACAATGATAGACCCGAGAAGCCGCGGCGTACTGGGTCCCCCGCTTTCGCGGAGGACGACAGTCGCGGGTTGGAAGCGATGCGGCTCCCTAAAAAACCAACTAAACCGGCTTGCCCGTATACGGCATCGACGCCGTCAAGCCGCCGTCGACCGGGATCGCCTGGCCGTTGACGTAGGACGCGTCGTCACTCGCAAGGAACAGTCCCATTGCCGCGAGTTCATGCGGCTGCCCGGCGCGCTTCAGCGGATTGAGCTGGCCGATCTTGCCGTCGGTGCCGCGCTGTTTGGCGTTGTCGAAGATCGGCTTGGTCATGCCGGTTTCGATCAGGCCGGGGCACACCGCATTGATGCGCACGCCGGTGCCGGACAGCGAATAGGCCGTGGTCTGCACCAGGCTGATGACGCCGGCCTTGCTCGCGCCATAGGGATGTCCGCTGGCGCCGGCCTTGAGACCTGCGACGGAAGCGGTGCAGACGATCGAGCCCGACTTCTGCCTGATCATGTGCGGCATCGAATGCTTGATCGCGAGGAACGGTCCGATCAGGTTGATGCGCAGCACCTCCTGCCAATGCTCCACGGTCTGTTCGGGAATCGGAACCAGTCCGCCGCTGACGCCGGCATTGGCCCAGATCGCATCGAGCTTGCCGTATTTCGAGACCGCCTTGTCGATAAAGGCCTTCACGTCGGCTTCCGATCCCGCATCCGCCATCACGGCTTCGACAATGCCGCCGGCGTCGCTGACGAGCTTTGCGGTTTCGTTCACCGCTTCGCTGCGATCGACCGCAATCAGTTTTGCGCCTTCCCTGGTGAACAACAAGGAGGCCGCGCGCCCGATTCCGCTGCCTGCGCCGGTGATGATGACGGATTTGCCTTCGAGGCGGCCCATGAAGTTTCTCCCTGGAGTATACAAGGTCGGCGTCTGCCGCCTTGCGGAATTTCAAACAAGTTTTCAAACGCTCAAGAACGTCGAAGTGACTTGAGGCGGTGCGTGCTCTGACGTACAGCGACATCAAAGACGATTGCAAACACTATTGAGGGACTTTGGCGATGTCCAATCCAGGCAAACCGAACGAGGTCACGACGCGCTGGTGGTGGGTGCGGCACGCGCCGGTCCGCGAAGACGGCGGCTGCATCTACGGGCAGAAGGATCTGGGCTGCGACACCAGTGACCGCGTGGTGTTTGACGCAGTCGGAAAAATCCTGCCGCGGGGCGCGGTGTGGTATGCAAGCAACCTGAAGCGCACGCATCAGACCGCGGACGCGATCTGGGCCGCCGGATTTCCGAAACCCGCGGAGATGCCGCACATCAAGGACTTTGCCGAACAGCATCTCGGCGAATGGCAGGGCATGAATCGCGCGGCGTTTCTGGCCAGCCGTCCTACCGGTTCTCATTGGTTCGCGGCGATCGACGAAGCAGCACCCGGCGGCGAAAGTTTTATGGATCTCTACAACCGTGTCTGCGGCGCGATCGAGCGCATCACGATTGAGCATGCCGGCAAGGACGTGATTGCCGTGACTCATGGCGGAACGATCAAGGCCGCGGTCGGTCTTGCGCTGGGCGGTCAACCCGACAAGGGCCTCGCCTTCGATATCGACAACGTATCGGTGACGCGGCTCGATCACATCGCAACCGGAAGCCATTCGATCTGGCGGCTACCGATGGTCAACCAACAGCCATGGATTGCCGACCCCTCGCACAATGCGATGCATCAGCCGGCCGGGCCGGAGGTCGTTCCGCCTGCGACAAAGCTTGCTTGAGCGTTGTCGAATACCTCAAAGGCTGCTTAGCTTGAATTCGAAAAACGAGAACCGGCTTGCGGCCGGACCAACATTTGGGAGAGAGACATGAGCTTGTTCGATATGAAGGGCAAAGTCGCCGTCATCACCGGCTCCACGCGCGGCATCGGGCTTGCCATCGCCGAGCGGATGGCCGAGCACGGCGCCAAGGTCGTGATCTCCTCGCGCAAGCAGGACGTCTGCGATTCCGTCACCAAATCGATCAACGAAAAATTCGGCAAGGGCACGGCGGTCTCGATCGCGGCGAATATTTCGAGCAAGGAAAACCTGCAAAACCTCGTCGATGAATCCAACCGCGCCTTCGGCAAAATCGACGTGCTGGTCTGCAACGCGGCGTCCAATCCCTACTACGGTCCGCTCGGCGGCATCTCCGACGATCAGTTCCGCAAGATCCTGGACAACAACATCGTCGCCAACAACTGGCTGATCAACATGGTCGTGCCGCAGATGATCGAACGCAAGGACGGCTCGATCATCATCGTGTCTTCGATCGGCGGCCTGAAGGGTTCGACCGTGCTCGGCGCCTATGCGATCTCGAAGGCCGCCGACATGCAGCTCGCGCGCAACCTCGCCTGCGAATACGGCAAGCACAACATCCGCGTGAACTGCATCGCGCCCGGCCTGATCAAGACCGATTTTGCCAAGGCGCTGTGGGACAATCCGGAAACGCTAAAGGCCTCGACCGCGCGCTCGCCGCTGCTGCGCATCGGCACTCCCGACGAGATCGCCGGCGCCGCCGTGTTCATGGGATCGGCGGCCGGCGACTTCATGACCGGCCAGACGATTGTGATTGATGGCGGGGCGACGATCAGTTGATCTCTATCTCGTCGTCCCGGCTCAAGGCCGGGACGACGGGATTATTCCACCGCCGCATACACCAGGTTACGCAACATCGTGCGGATGTATTCCCGCTGGCCCGGGCCCTGCATCATGAACACCGCGAACAGGTCCTCCTTCGGGTCGATCCAGAAGAAGGTCCCGGCCATCCCGCTCCAGAAGAAGTTGCCGCGCGAGCCCGGGAACGGCGCCATGCCGTCATGGGTGCGGACCGCGAAGCCAAGGCCAAAGCCGTGGCCGGCCGGCATCAAGGGCGAGTTGACCTTGACTGACGGGGCGAGGTGATCGGACGCCATCAGTTCCAGCGTCTTGCGGCCGACGATCCTGATGCCATCGAGCGTGCCGCCGCTCAGCAGCATCTGGCTGAAGCGGGCATAGTCCATCGTGGTCGACACCAGCCCGCCGCCGCCGGATTCCATCACCGGCTTCTCGAGCATGTTGAAGAGCTGGACCTTGTCGCCGTTCCAGGGATCGGACGGGAACGCCTCGGCCAGCCGGCCGGCGTTTTCCTCAGCCGTGTGGAACGCGGTCTCGGCCATCTGCAGCGGCGCCAGGATCCGCTCGGTCAGGAAGGCGCCGAGCGACTTGCCGGAGATGACTTCGATGATGCGGCCGAGGATGTCGGTGGAGCGGCTGTAATTCCATTCCGCGCCGGGCTGGCAGATCAGCGGCATGCTCGCGACCATGACAGCATGTTCGGCATTGGTGATCTTGCGGCTGCGCAGCCGCGACTGTTGATAGAGCTGTTGCACCAGTCCGTTGCCGGTATGGTCGTAAGTGATGCCCGAAGTGTGGCGCAGCAAATCCTGCACCGTCATCGGCCGCTTCAACGGCACCAGATCGAGCTGGCCGGTGCGCTCGACGCCGACCTTCTGGGTGGCGAATTCGGGGATGAATTTGGCGACGGGATCGCTGAGCAGGAAGTGGCCGTCCTCGATCAGCATCATGATGCCAACCGAAACGATCGGCTTGGTCATGGAGAAGATGCGGAAGATGCTGTCCTTCGCCATCGGCGCGGAAGAAGCGGGCGCCTGCCGGCCGATCGCGTCGAACCAGCCGATCTGGCCGCGGCGGGCCACCAGCACGGTCGCGCCCGGCAGGGTTCCCTTGTCGACCTCGCGCTTGAAGGCGTCCGACATCCGCTGCAGGCGGGCACTGGACAACCCGATTTGTTCCGGCTTGGCGTGGGGGAGGGATGGGGTCTGCGGGGCGGCGGCGTGTTTGGGGGCAGTCTGCGCGTTCATGGTCTCTCCCGATTGCTCTTGTTGTTATGGCAGGGAGGGGAAGTTTGGCGCAGAACCCTTGACTTGAACAGGGCGGTGACCGATTTCCAGAGGGCCGCGCGCGGCTTCGCCCTTGCAATCGGGGCATGGCCTATGCTTGAAACGGGCCGAAACCGGCGGCGACGCATGGTTTGCGTAGGGGTGTAGCTCAGTTGGTAGAGTACCGGTCTCCAAAACCGGTTGTCGCAGGTTCGAGCCCTGCCGCCCCTGCCAGCTAAATCAAGGACTTGTAAATCTAAAGGCTTGGTCGAGGTTCCTGCCGCCGGTCCCGAACTAGCCGAAGAACCCCACGACGATCGCCATGTCCGAAGTCGCGGGCGCGAGGCCGCGCAGATTCGCGTCAATCACGCGCCGGCAGGCATCGATGGTGACGGTATCGCCGAGGTCGTTGGCCGCGTCGAGAACGCTCCAGGCGATGTCACCTGCAGGTCCGTCCTGGCCGGTCTGGTGTTGGCTGAGCAGCGACATCGTCACCTCATGGTCCATCAAGGGGACGGTCAGGATGGCGGGGAGCCTTTAAGAACCAGACCACGCTCTGATTCGGATTTGAGGCGCGCCCGCTACCTGCGGTTAACCAAGGGCCTTCGGTCCGGCCCGGGCCGTTCAGCCGGCCCGGGGGCCTCCCGCCGGCCGGCGGATACCTTGACCTTTTGCCCGACTGGCAGTAGATACCCGCCACCTGCTGTCGGCCCGTTATGCGGATATCCGGCGCGGCTTTTGAAATCCCCCGAACAATCGAGCCCGCATGGCGGCTCATCCTTCGAGAGAGGGCTGGGCGCTAGAGGGCTGTTCGGATTCACTTAAATTCAGAAATTCGTCTCAAAGGACGCGGTACCCAACGATGGCTATCAGCCCGTTCAAGTTCCTGCAGGAAGTGCGTTCGGAGACCGCCAAGGTCACCTGGCCGACCCGCCGCGAAGTGACCATCACCACCATCATGGTGTTCATCATGGTGGCGCTGGCTTCGATCTTCTTCTTCGCCGCGGATATGATCATCCGCTATCTCATTACCTTCCTGCTGGGCGTCCACTGATGAGCACCGGAACCCAAACGATGGACAAGCGCTGGTATATTGTTCACGCCTACTCGAACTTCGAGAAGAAGGTCGCCGAATCGATCCGCGAACAGTCCAAGCAGCGCGGGCTCGAGGACCTGTTCGAGCTGGTGCTGGTGCCGACCGAAAAGGTCACTGAGGTGCGCCGCGGCCGCAAGATCGACGCCGAGCGCAAGTTCTTCCCGGGCTACGTGCTGGTGAAGATGAAGCTGACCGACGAAGCGTTCCATCTCATCAAGAACACGCCCAAGGTGACCGGCTTCCTGGGCGCCGAAAACAAGCCGATGCCGATCTCGGAGTCCGAGGCGATGCGGATCCTGCACCAGGTGCAGGAAGGCGTCGAACGTCCCAAGGCGTCGGTGTCGTTCGAAATCGGCGAAAACGTCCGCGTGGCCGATGGGCCGTTCGCGTCGTTCTCCGGCGTGGTCGAGGAAATTGACGAGGCGCGTTCGCGCGTGAAGGTCGCGGTGTCGATCTTCGGCCGCGCTACGCCCGTCGAACTGGAATTCGGTCAGGTCGAGAAGGTCTGATCGTCTTGACCTCTTCCCGCATGCGGGGAGAGGGAAAAGTGCCGTGGGAGGAGATGGGTGATCGCCAGTCATCCGTTGAACCGCACCACGGTCCTGTGAAGCTTCCGGATGATCCGGAGCAACATGAGGAGTGACGTATGGCAAAGAAAGTGACCGGATACCTGAAATTGCAGGTGCCGGCGGGTGCTGCGAATCCTTCGCCCCCGATCGGTCCCGCGCTTGGTCAGCGCGGCCTCAACATCATGGAATTCTGCAAGGCGTTCAACGCCCAGACGCAGAAGGAAGAAAAGAACACCCCGATTCCGGTGGTGATCACGATCTACGCCGATCGTTCGTTCACCTTCGAGATGAAGACCCCGCCGATGTCCTTCTTCCTCAAGCAGGCCGCCAAGATCCAGTCCGGTTCGAAAGCCCCGGGCCGCGACAAGGCAGGCCAGGTGACCAAAGCGCAGGTGCGCGAGATCGCCGAGAAGAAGATGAAGGATCTCAATTGCGATTCCGTCGAGTCGGCCATGAAGATGGTCGAGGGCTCCGCCCGTTCGATGGGTCTGGAAGTTGCGGGGTAACGGACCATGGCAATCGGAAAACGTTTGAAGAAGGCCCGCGAGGGCGTCGACCGCGAGAAGCTCTATCCGCTCGCGGACGCCATCAAGATGGTCAAGGAACGCGCCAAGTCGAAGTTCGACGAGACGATCGAGATCGCGATCAATCTCGGCGTCGATCCGCGTCACGCCGACCAGATGGTTCGTGGCGTGGTGACCCTGCCGAACGGCACCGGCCGCACCCTGCGCGTCGGCGTGTTCGCGCGTGGCGCCAAGGCGGAAGAGGCCAAGGCTGCGGGTGCTGACGTCGTCGGCGCCGAAGACCTGGTCGAGAAGGTGCAGGGCGGTGCGATCGATTTCGATCGTTGTATCGCCACCCCCGACATGATGCCGCTGGTCGGCCGCCTCGGTAAGGTGCTCGGTCCGCGCGGCATGATGCCGAACCCGAAGATCGGCACCGTGACGATGGACGTCGCCACCGCCGTGAAGGGCGCCAAGGGCGGCTCGGTTGAGTTCCGCGTCGAGAAGGCCGGCATCGTGCAGGCCGGCATCGGCAAGGCCTCGTTCACCGAAGAAAAGCTGGTGCAGAACGTCAAGGCGCTCGCGGATGCGGTCTCCAAGGCGAAACCCGCCGGCTCCAAGGGCACCTACATCCAGCGCGTGGCGGTCTCCTCCACCATGGGCCCGGGCGTCAAGGTCGAGCCGGGCACGCTGCTCGGTTAAGGTCTTGCGGCACGGATGAGAAAACAGGGCGGAATCGGGTGACCGGTTCCGCCCTTTGCTTTGCGACAGGGAAAGAACAACATGCCCGAGAAGGTCCTGGTCTATTCGCGCTTCCCAAAAGCCCTGATGGTGCGGATTGGTGAGCGCTACGAATTGCTGGATGCCGCGGGCAAGCCGCCGAACGAGACGTTCTCGGCCGAACAGCTCTCCAATATTCGCGCGATGATAACGGCAGGCGGCACACCGCTCAGTGCCAATACGATGGACCAGATGCCGAAACTGGCAGCCATCGTCTGTTACGGCACCGGTTATGACGGCGTCGATCTCGCAGCCGTTGCCAAGCGCAACATTGTGCTCGGCCACAGTCCGGGCGCGAATGCGGCTTCTGTGGCCGACATTGCGGTGACGCTGATGCTGGCGGCGACAAGGCGCTTGCTGGCGGCCGACGATTACGTGCGCAGCGGAAGCTGGGCCGGCGCAAAGCCGTCGCCGATGATGCGTCCGCAGGCCGGCATGCCCGGCCGCAAGATCGGCGTCTACGGCATGGGCGAGATCGGCCGCAAGATCGCCGCGCGTGTTGCAGCCTTTGAGACCGAAGTGGGCTATTTCAGTCGCAGCCAGCACGACGTGCCGTATCAATATTTTCCGACGCTCGAGGCGCTGGCGGAATGGTGCAGCGTCCTGATGATCGCCGTTCGTGCCGGCAGCGACACCCATCACGCGGTCGATGCCAATATCCTGAACAAGCTCGGCAAGGACGGCTACGTCGTCAACATCGCGCGGGGTTCGGTGATCGATCAGCAGGCGCTGGTCGCGGCGCTGACCGACCAGAGCATCGCCGGCGCCGGCCTCGACGTCTACGCCAGGGAACCGCATGCGCCGGATGCGCTGACGGCACTGCCGAACGTCGTGCTGTCCCCGCATATCGGCGGCCACACGCTGGAATCGCATGTGGCGATGCAGGACTGCGTGATGGCCAATCTCGAGGCCTATTTCGCCGGCAAGCCGTTGCCTTATGCGGTGAAGCTCGGCTGATCGCCGGCCGCTGGCAACGCCTGGCGGACGGGAAACTTGCCGGGAAGGGGTGTTTCCCCATTTGTGGCCGCGGCCTGAATTTTGCCCTTGGCAAGACGACCGAGACCCGGTAAAGAACGGGCTTCCGGGCGTGCTGGCCGTTGCTGGCACGTCTGTGCTCGCATTCCGAAAACCCGATACGGTAGGAGATCATTCCTTTCAGGACATCCGCTATGGATTGCTCGAAAGGAGGGAAACCCATCGTCGGGCTGGAAAGCGGCAGGGGGCGTCCGGCTTGCCGGATAACCTCGATCCTGTCCAAGACTGCAGGCGCCCAAGTTGAAATTTGCACTGAGGTGCAAGTCTCTTCAACGGCTTAATCGCATAGCCTGCACAGACGGGTGAAGACCGGATTTTCCCTGGCGTCGCTTCATGCGGCGTGTGGGCCGATTTGGTTCGAACCTCGACACCCCGCGCCATCTGGTTCGGGAGGGCAGGCTTTTCAATGTCGTCTTGCCCGACGTGTCCGAAGGACTGGTGTCTTGAGGTCAGGTTTTGGGTGAGACGGTGGGTGCAACCCGGCGGTCTCGCCTCACGCGAAGGCCGCCAACCGGAGAGAGCTTGCTGTGGAAAGAGCGGCAAAAAAGGACGCGGTTGAGGCGCTGAACGGGGTCTTCAAGACCACCAGCGTTGCAGTCGTCGCCCACTATTCCGGCCTCACCGTGGCCCAGATGCAGAAGCTGCGCACGCAGATGAAGCAGGCGGGTGCGTCGGTGAAGGTCTCGAAGAACCGTCTCGCCAAAATTGCTCTTGAAGGCACGGATGTCGTTGCCATCGGTTCCCTGCTGAAGGGACCGACCGTGATCGCCACTTCAGACGATCCGGTAGCGGCGCCGAAGGTTGCCATCGAATTCGCCAAGACGAACGAGCAGTTCGTCATTCTCGGCGGCTCGATGGGTAAAACCGCCCTGGATGTTAACGGCGTGAAGGCTCTTGCCTCGCTGCCGTCACTCGATGAACTGCGCGGAAAGCTTGTCGGCCTCCTGGTGGCGCCGGCGACCAAGATCGCTCAGCTCTCGACTGCGCCCGCGGCCAAGCTCGCGCGCGTCGTCCAGGCCTATGCCTCAAAGAGCGAAGCGGCCTGACCCTTCGCAAATCAAACCTGGTTCGAACCAATACGTTTAAGGAAACAGATCAATGGCTGACTTACAGAAAATCGTCGACGACCTCTCGAGCCTGACCGTGCTCGAAGCTGCCGAGCTCGCAAAGCTCCTTGAAGAAAAGTGGGGCGTGTCCGCCGCTGCCGCCGTTGCGGTTGCCGGTCCGGCCGGTGGTGGCGCTGCCGCCGCTCCCGCTGAAGAAAAGACTGACTTCACGGTCGTGCTCGCCGCCGCCGGCGAGAAGAAGATCGAAGTCATCAAGGAAGTCCGCGCCATCACCGGCCTGGGCCTCAAGGAAGCCAAGGACCTCGTCGAAGGCGCGCCGAAGCCGGTCAAGGAAGGCGTCAACAAGGACGAAGCCGAGAAGATCAAGGCCCAGCTCGAAAAGGCCGGCGCCAAGGTTGAACTCAAGTAACGCAAGTTACTTGAGACAAGGTCCCGGGCGGGGCGCAGCTGCACCCGGGATCGATGCAAAAGTCGTGCTATGGGACAACCGGACGCACGGCGTACACAAAAATGTGTGGGGATTCGCGGGGTCAACCCTCGAATCTCCACTATTGTCATCCCATATCGGGCTGGCAGCAGGAAAATACGGTAGGCGGCGGGAACGGCAGGGTTCTCGGCGTAAGCCGTTGGGAGACAGTCAAATTTCGGGCTTTTTCAGTCCGTGAAGCGATGGTTGGACGGGCGAGGTGCAGTCATGCGCCTTGCGCGTCGTTTTGCGTTTTGAAGGTCTGGAGAACGGATTTGGGACTTAATTCCTGAATTTGGGCTTGGTTCCGGCGAAGCGATTCGAAAATTCAACCCGGGGGCGATGGCAGTCGCGCTTCGGAAGGTTCGTCCATCAAGGGCGACGAAAATGAGAGGCCACGATGGCGCAGCAGACATTCACCGGTCGCAAACGCATCCGCAAGTTTTTTGGACACATCAAGGAAGTCGCCGAGATGCCGAACCTCATCGAGGTTCAGAAGGCGTCCTATGACCAGTTCCTGATGGTCGATGAGCCGGTCGGCGGCCGTCTGGACGAGGGCCTGCAGGCGGTCTTCCGTTCTGTGTTCCCGATCTCGGATTTCTCCGGCACCTCGATGCTGGAGTTCGTCCGCTATGAATTCGAACCGCCGAAATACGACGTCGACGAGTGCCGCCAGCGCGGCATGACCTATGCGGCGCCGCTGAAGGTGACGCTGCGCCTGATCGTGTTCGATATCGACGAGGAAACCGGCGCCAAGTCGGTCAAGGACATCAAGGAGCAGGACGTCTACATGGGCGATATCCCGCTCATGACGATGAACGGCACCTTCGTCGTCAACGGCACCGAGCGCGTCATCGTCTCCCAGATGCACCGCTCCCCGGGCGTGTTCTTCGACCACGACAAGGGCAAGACCCATTCGTCCGGCAAGCTGCTGTTTGCCGCCCGCGTGATTCCGTACCGCGGTTCCTGGCTCGACATCGAGTTCGACGCCAAGGACATCGTGTTCGCGCGCATCGACCGCCGCCGCAAGATCCCCGTGACCTCGCTGATGTACGCGCTTGGTCTCGACGGCGAGACGATCCTGTCCACCTTCTACAAGAAGATCAATTACAAGCGCGCCAAGGAAGGCTGGCGCGTGCCGTTCGACGCCACCCGTTTCCGTGGCTACTCGACCATCAACGACCTGATCGACGCCGACACCGGCAAGGTCGTGCTCGAGGCCGGCAAGAAGCTGACGGTGCGCAGCGCGCGCCAGATGCAGGAAAAGGGCCTCAAGGCGCTGCGTCTGTCGGACGAAGAGCTGATCGGCAACTATCTGGCCGAGGACCTCGTCAACCCGAAGACCGGTGAGATCTACGCCGAAGCCGGCGAGGAACTGACCGAGAAGTCGCTGAAGGCGCTCAACGAGCAGGGCTACAAGGAATTGCCGCTGCTCGACATCGACCACGTCAATGTCGGCGCTTACATCCGCAACACGCTGCATGCCGACAAGAACATGACGCGTGAAGACGCGCTGTTCGACATCTACCGCGTGATGCGTCCCGGCGAGCCGCCGACCATCGACTCGGCGCAGACCATGTTCCAGTCGCTGTTCTTCGACAGTGAGCGCTACGACCTGTCCGCGGTCGGCCGCGTCAAGATGAACATGCGCCTCGAACTCGACGCGCCCGACACCCACCGCACGCTGCGCAAGGAAGACATCCTCGCCGTCATCAAGACGCTGGTCGACCTGCGCGACGGCAAGGGCGAGATCGACGACATCGACCATCTCGGCAACCGCCGGGTGCGTTCGGTCGGCGAGCTGATGGAAAACCAGTACCGCATCGGCCTGCTCCGCATGGAGCGCGCGATCAAGGAGCGTATGTCCAGTGTCGATATCGACACCGTGATGCCGCAGGACCTGATCAACGCCAAGCCGGCGGCTGCCGCGGTGCGCGAATTCTTCGGCTCCTCGCAGCTGTCGCAGTTCATGGACCAGACCAACCCGCTGTCGGAGATCACCCACAAGCGCCGTCTCTCGGCGCTTGGACCGGGCGGTCTGACCCGCGAGCGCGCCGGCTTCGAAGTGCGCGACGTGCATCCGACGCATTACGGCCGTATCTGCCCGATCGAGACGCCGGAAGGCCCGAACATCGGTCTGATCAACTCGCTGGCGACGTTTGCGCGCGTCAACAAGTACGGGTTCGTCGAAACGCCCTATCGCAAAGTGAAGGATGGCCGCGTCACCGAGGAGGTCGTGTACCTCTCGGCGATGGAAGAGGGCCGTTATCGCGTGGCGCAGGCCAACGTGCCGCTCGACGCCAAGGGCCGCTTCACCGAGGACCTGATCATCTGCCGTCACGCCGGCGAAGTGTTGCCGATCACGCCGGACAAGGTCGACTACATGGACGTGTCGCCGAAACAGCTGGTTTCGGTTGCCGCGGCGCTGATCCCGTTCCTCGAGAACGACGACGCCAACCGCGCGCTGATGGGCTCGAACATGCAGCGCCAGGCGGTGCCGCTGGTTCGCGCCGAGGCGCCGTTCGTCGGCACCGGCATGGAAGGCGTGGTTGCGCGTGACTCCGGTGCTGCGATCGCGGCCCGCCGTTCCGGCGTGATCGACCAGATCGACGCCACCCGCGTCGTTATCCGCGCCACCGAGGATCTCGATCCCACCAAGTCGGGCGTCGATATCTACCGGCTGATGAAGTACCAGCGCTCCAACCAGTCGACCTGCATCAACCAGCGTCCGCTGGTGAAGGTCGGCGACATCGTCAAGAAGGGCGACATCATCGCCGACGGTCCCTCGACCGATCTCGGCGAACTCGCGCTCGGCCGCAACGTGCTGGTCGCGTTCATGCCGTGGAATGGCTACAACTTCGAAGACTCGATCCTGCTCTCGGAGCGGATCGTGAAGGACGACGTCTTCACCTCGATCCACATCGAGGAATTCGAGGTGATGGCCCGCGACACCAAGCTTGGTCCGGAGGAAATCACCCGCGACATTCCGAACGTTTCGGAAGAAGCGCTGAAGAATCTCGACGAAGCCGGCATCGTCTACATCGGCGCCGAAGTCCGCGCCGGCGACATCCTGGTCGGCAAGATCACGCCGAAGGGCGAAAGCCCGATGACGCCGGAAGAAAAGCTGCTGCGCGCCATCTTCGGCGAAAAGGCGTCCGACGTTCGCGACACCTCGCTCCGCGTGCCCCCGGGCGTGCAGGGCACGATCGTCGAAGTGCGCGTGTTCAACCGTCACGGCGTCGACAAGGACGAGCGCGCCCTGGCGATCGAGCGGGAAGAGATCGAGCGTCTGGCCAAGGACCGCGACGACGAGCAGGCGATTCTCGACCGTAACGTCTACGGCCGTCTGGCGGAGCTTCTGGAAAACCGCCAGGGCATCGCCGGTCCGAAGGGCTTCAAGAAGGACACCAAGATCACCCGTGCGGTGCTCGACGAGCATCCGCGCTCGCAGTGGTGGCTGTTCGCTTCGCCCAACGACAAGCTGATGGCTGAAATCGAGGCGATGCGGAAGCAGTACGACGAATCGAAGAAGGGCCTTGAACAGCGCTTCCTCGACAAGGTCGAAAAGCTGCAGCGTGGCGACGAATTGCCGCCCGGCGTGATGAAGATGGTCAAGGTCTTCGTCGCGGTGAAGCGCAAGATCCAGCCCGGCGACAAGATGGCCGGCCGTCACGGCAACAAGGGCGTGGTGTCCAAGATCGTTCCGATCGAGGACATGCCGTTCCTCGAGGACGGCACCCATGCCGACATCGTGCTCAATCCGCTCGGCGTGCCCTCGCGCATGAACGTCGGTCAGATTCTGGAGACGCATCTCGGCTGGGCCTGCGCGGGCCTCGGCAAGCGCATCGGCCAGACCATCGACAGCTATTATCAGAAGCAGGATCTCAAGCCGCTGCGCGAGACCCTGAAGAAGATCTACGGCGACGATGAAACCATCAAGACGCTGAACGATGGCGAGTTGATGGAGCTTGGCAAGAACCTGAGCCACGGCGTGCCGATCGCAACGCCGGTGTTCGACGGTGCCAAGGAAGCCGACATCGAGGAAATGCTGAAGCTCGCGGGCTTCGACGCCTCGGGCCAGTCGACCGTCTATGACGGCCGGACCGGCGACGCCTTCGACCGCAAGGTGACGGTGGGCTACATCTACATGCTCAAGCTGCACCATCTCGTGGACGACAAGATCCACGCGCGTTCGATCGGACCGTACTCGCTCGTTACCCAGCAGCCGCTGGGCGGCAAGGCGCAGTTCGGTGGCCAGCGTTTCGGCGAAATGGAGGTCTGGGCGCTCGAAGCGTACGGCGCCGCCTACACGCTGCAGGAAATGCTGACCGTGAAGTCGGACGACGTCGCCGGCCGTACCAAGGTGTACGAGGCGATCGTTCGCGGCGACGACACGTTCGAGGCGGGTATCCCGGAATCGTTCAACGTGCTGGTCAAGGAAATGCGCTCGCTCGGCCTCAACGTCGACCTGCACAACTCCAAGATCGGCCCGGCCACGACCTCCGAGGCGGCAGAGTAACGCTTACGATTTCATGTCCGGCGCATGCGGGCGAAGCCAAGTCTTCGCTCAGATGTGCCGGGCATTCGCACTCCGCTCGGACGTTGAGCAGGGCGCGCGCTGACAAAGAGTTTCGAATTTGCTGCCGGTGACGATCGGCACGCGAGGAGAAGACGATGAACCAAGAAATTATGAATCTCTTCAATCCGACGACGCCGGCTCAGGTCTTCGACCAGATCCGGATTTCGATTGCGTCTCCGGAGAAGATTCTGTCGTGGTCGTATGGCGAAATCAAGAAGCCGGAGACCATCAACTACCGGACCTTCAAGCCCGAGCGCGACGGCCTGTTCTGCGCCCGCATCTTCGGGCCGATCAAGGATTACGAGTGCTTGTGCGGCAAGTACAAGCGGATGAAGTACAAGGGCATCATCTGCGAAAAGTGCTCGGTCGAAGTGACGCTCTCCCGCGTCCGTCGCGAGCGTATGGGCCATATCGAACTGGCGGCGCCGGTCGCGCACATCTGGTTCCTGAAGTCGCTGCCGTCCCGCATCGGCCTTCTGCTCGACATGACGCTGAAGGATCTCGAGCGGATTCTGTACTTCGAATATTACGTCGTGCTGGAGCCGGGCCTGACCGCGCTCAAGGACCGTCAGCTGCTGTCGGAAGACGAGTATCTGAAGGCGCAGGACGAATACGGCCAGGACAGCTTCACCGCCATGATCGGCGCCGAAGCGATCCGCGAACTGCTCAAGGGTCTCGAGCTCGAAAAGCTCGAGCAGTCCCTGCGCGCCGAGATGCAGGAAACTGAATCCGACATCAAGCACAAGAAGCTCGCCAAGCGCCTCAAGATCGTCGAGGCGTTCCGCTATTCCGGCAACAAGCCGGAGTGGATGATCCTGACCGTGGTGCCGGTGATTCCGCCGGACCTGCGTCCGCTGGTGCCGCTCGACGGCGGCCGCTTTGCGACCTCGGATCTCAACGACCTCTACCGCCGCGTCATCAACCGCAACAACCGCTTGAAGCGGCTGATGGAGCTGCGCGCGCCCGACATCATCATCCGCAACGAAAAGCGCATGCTGCAGGAGGCCGTCGACGCGTTGTTCGACAACGGCCGCCGCGGCCGCGTCATCACCGGCGCCAACAAGAGGCCTTTGAAGTCGCTGGCCGACATGCTCAAGGGCAAGCAGGGCCGCTTCCGGCAGAACCTGCTCGGCAAGCGCGTCGACTATTCCGGCCGTTCGGTGATCGTGGTCGGTCCCGAACTGCGGCTGCATCAGTGCGGCCTGCCGAAGAAGATGGCGCTCGAACTGTTCAAGCCGTTCATCTATTCGCGGCTCGACGCCAAGGGTCTGTCCACCACGGTGAAGCAGGCCAAGAAGCTGGTCGAAAAAGAGCGTCCCGAGGTCTGGGACATCCTCGACGAGGTCATCCGCGAGCATCCGGTGCTGCTGAACCGCGCGCCGACGCTGCATCGCCTCGGCATTCAGGCGTTCGAACCTGTCCTGATCGAGGGCAAGGCGATCCAGCTGCATCCCCTGGTCTGCGCCGCGTTCAACGCCGACTTCGACGGCGACCAGATGGCCGTGCACGTTCCGCTGTCGCTTGAAGCGCAGCTGGAAGCGCGTGTCCTGATGATGTCGACCAACAACATCCTGCATCCGGCGAACGGCCAGCCGATCATCGTGCCGTCGCAGGACATCGTGCTCGGCCTCTATTACGTGTCGATCATGCGCGAAGGCCTGCCCGGCGAGGGCAAGATCTTCGGCGAGATGGCCGAACTCGAGCATGCCCTGCATTCGAAGGTCATCCACCTCCACACCAAGATCAAGTACCGGTGGGAAGGCATCGACGAGACCGGCAAGGTGTCCAAGCGCTGGATCGAAACCACCGCGGGCCGCGTCATGCTCGGCAATTTGCTGCCGAGCTCGGCGAAGATTTCGTACGACATCATCAACAAGCTGATGACCAAGCGCGAAATCTCCGGCGTCATCGACCAGGTCTACCGTCACTGCGGTCAGAAGGAGACGGTGATCTTCTGCGACCGCATCATGGCGCTCGGCTTCTACAACGCGTTCAAGGCCGGCATTTCGTTCGGCAAGGACGACATGGTCGTGCCGCACTCCAAGTGGAAGATCGTCGACACCACCCGTACGCTGGCGAAGGATTTCGAGCAGCAGTACAATGACGGCCTGATCACCCATGGCGAGAAGTACAACAAGGTGGTCGACGCCTGGTCGAAGGCGACCGAAGAAATCGCCAAGGAGATGATGAAGGAAATCTCCTCGACCAAGAAGAACGCCAAGGGCGCCGACGCCGACATCAACTCGATCTACATGATGGCGCATTCGGGCGCGCGCGGTTCGCCGGCCCAGATGCGTCAGCTCGCCGGTATGCGCGGCCTGATGGCCAAGCCGTCGGGTGAGATCATCGAAACGCCGATCATTTCCAACTTCAAGGAAGGTCTGTCGGTGCTCGAATACTTCAACTCGACCCACGGCGCCCGCAAGGGTCTCGCGGACACCGCGTTGAAGACCGCGAACTCGGGCTACCTGACGCGCCGTCTGGTCGACGTAGCGCAGGACTGCATCATCACGCAGGACGATTGCGGCACCAAGCTCGGCATCAAGATGCGCGCCATCGTCGATGCCGGCACGGTCGTGGCCTCGCTGGCGTCGCGCATTCTCGGCCGCACCGCGGGCGAGGATCTGCGCGATGCTGCGACCAACAAGGTCGTGGTCAAGCGCGGCACGCTGATGGAAGAAATGCATGTCGACGCCATCCAGCAGGCCGGCATCCAGGAAGTGAAGATCCGCTCCGCTCTGACCTGCGAACTCGTCAACGGCATCTGCGGCAAGTGCTACGGCCGCGATCTGGCCCGCGGCACGCCGGTCAACCATGGTGAAGCGGTCGGCGTCATCGCGGCGCAGTCGATCGGTGAACCCGGCACCCAGCTGACGATGCGTACGTTCCACATCGGCGGCGCGGCGCAGATCAACGAACAGTCGTTCATCGAGTCGAACTTCGACGGCAAGGTGACCATCAAGAACAAGGCCATCGCCAAGAACAGCGAAGGTCATCTGATCGCGATGGTCCGCAACATGGTCGTTGCGATCACCGACGCCGACGGCACCGAGCGTGCGACCCACCGCATTCAGTACGGCGCGCGCATGCACGTCGATGAAGGCGACATGGTCAAGCGCGGCCAGCGGATCGCGGAATGGGATCCGTACACCCGTCCGGTTCTCACCGAAGTCGAGGGCACCATCGGGTTCGAGGACCTGGTTGAAGGTCAGTCGATCTCGGAAACGCTCGACGAATCCACCGGTATCGCCAAGCGCGTCGTCATCGACTGGCGCGCGTCGCGGGGCGGGGCGGATCTGCGTCCGGCCATCGTGGTCAAGGGCAAGGACGGCAAGGTGCTGAAGCTCGCGCGTGGCGGCGATGCCCGCTACATGCTGTCGGTCGACGCCATTCTGTCGGTTGACACCGGCGCGAAGGTGAAGGGCGGCGACATCCTGGCGCGTATTTCGACGGAAAGCGCCAAGACCCGCGACATCACCGGCGGTCTGCCGCGCGTCGCCGAACTGTTCGAGGCTCGCAAGCCAAAGGATGCGGCGATCATCGCGGAAATCGCGGGCACGATCCGCTTCGGCCGCGACTACAAGAACAAGCGCCGCATCTCGATCGAGCCGATGGACAAGAACGAGGAGACCAGGGAGTACCTGATCCCCAAGGGCAAGCACATCCATCTGCAGGACGGCGACATCGTCGAAAAGGGCGATTTCATCGTCGAAGGCAATCCGGCACCGCACGACATCCTGGCGATCAAGGGCATCGAGGAACTCGCGGCCTATCTGGTCAACGAGATCCAGGAAGTCTATCGGCTGCAGGGCGTGCTTATCAACGACAAGCACATCGAGGTGATTGTCCGTCAGATGCTGCAGAAGGTCGAGATCACCGACCAGGGCGAGACCGACATGATCTCGGGCGAGCAGGTCGACAAGATCGAGTTCGACGCGCTCAACCTCAAGGCCAAGGAAGAGGGCAAGAAGCCCGCCACGGGAACGCCGGTTCTGCTCGGCATCACCAAGGCGAGCCTGCAGACCCGCTCGTTCTTCTCGGCGGCCTCGTTCCAGGAGACCACCCGCGTGCTCACCGAAGCCGCCGTCAACGGCAAGGTGGATCCGCTGGAAGGCCTCAAGGAGAACGTCATTGTCGGCCGGCTGATCCCGGCGGGCACCGGCGCCTCGATGGCCAAGATCCGCGAAGTCGCGGTCAAGCGCGACAAGCTGATCCTCGACGAGCGCGAGAAGCAGGCCGCGATCGTGCCGACCGCTCCGGAAGCGGAACCGCTGGCGCTGCCGCCCGCGGAATAGGGCTTCCGCACAAATACGCTGTAAGAGAAAAAGGCCGGCGCAAGCCGGCCTTTGCTGCGGCATTGGCGTTCATGTGTCGCTGTGACACCGCCCGGTTCCTTCAAACGGGGCGGGGAAGCTGGCTGTCGACGGCGCGTCCTGGTGCTTCACCCGCAAAGCGGGGGCGTGCTATCAAGACGTGAATCGTATCCGGGCAACCATTTTCACGGTTTTCCATGAGCGAAATGGATCATTCAGAGCAATTGATCGACCGCATTTACGAGGCGGGGCTCATTCCTTCGCTTTGGCCGGCCGTGCTTGGCGAACTCGGAGCGGCCACCAGCGGTAGCGGTGGGTTTATGTTCGCCGTGCGGGACGGATACGTCAGCGCGGTCAACTCAGTCGAATATGATGCGACCATGCCGCTGTTCTTGAATGACGGATGGAGCGAGCGCGATCCGAATCTGCCGCGCGCCATCGCGCTGAATCATGCAGGCTTCCTCACCGACGGCGATCTGCTCTCGGACGAGGAAATTGCAACCAACGACGTCTACTGCAATTTTTATCGCAAGTACGGCCTCGGCTACCGGGCCGGCACGATCATCCCGATACCGAGCGGCGATTCGGTCGCAATCGTCGTGCCGCGGCACCAGGATCTTGGTCCGGTGCCGCGCGAGATCGTCACCTTCCTGGATGGACTGCGGCCGCATTTGGCGCGGGCATCGCTTACGGCAAACCGCCTTGGCTTCGAGCGCGCACGCGCCCAGGCGGACGCGTTGCAGGCGCTGGGCCTGCCCGGCGCGGTGCTGCGTGCGCGCGGCCAGGTGTTCGCGGCCAACGGCCTGTTCGAAGCCTTGATGCCTTCGCTGTTTGAAGACCGTGCCGAGCGCGTGACAATGACGGATGTGACGGCGGATGCGCTGCTGGCCGAAGCGCTCGCCGCGCGGCCTCTTGGGGATGGCCGGATCATCAAGTCCATACCGGTTGCCGCGACGGCAAATTATCTGCCGATGGTCTTGCACGTCATTCCCGTCCGCGGGGCCGCGCGCGACATCTTCACACAAGCGAGCGTGCTGCTTGTGGTGACGCCGGTCGATCGCGCCGCGGTGCCGACCGCCGAAGTCCTGCAGGGCCTGTTCGACCTGACGCCAGCGGAAGCGCGTGTGGCGCGCGGCATCAGCGAAGCCCGCACGGTCGAGGTGCTCGCAGGGACGCTTGGTGTCAGCCGCGAAACGGTCCGCACCCAGCTCAAGTCGGTGCTCACGAAAACAGGCCTTTCGCGGCAGCAGGAACTGATCAGTCTGCTCGCCGGCAAGGCGTTCCCGAAATAACAGAACGTCCGCGGGAATCCGAAGGCATACTCCACGTCCGCGGGAATAAGGCCGGCGGTTCCGCTTGCCGCCACCGTGGCTGTGAATCCACACATGGCGACTCCCGATCAACCTCGGCGCGGAAACCCCCGTAAGAGTACGGATCTGGATGAAAAAGCGCGGTTATGGTGCGCTTTCCGGCATTGCTGCGATGCGCGGACTTGCTTTGTTCATCTTCCCTTCAGGGTGAAAAGCGCTTTTGCTAAGGAGACTTAAACCGGCCGCACCTGGGGGCCGTCGGGAACTTGCGGAAAACACATGCTCGATCTTGCAATCGTAGGCGGCGGCCCCGGGGGGCTGATGAGCGCCTGGTATCTGAAAAAGAAGCTCGGCGACCTCTGCCGCATCACGATCTACGAGGCATCCGACCGGGTGGGCGGCAAGATCGTCACGCGCAAATTCGATTCGGCGCCGGCGATGTATGAGGCCGGCGTTGCCGAGATCTATGACTACTCGATGACCGGACCCGATCCGCTGCGCGAGCTGATCCAGCATTTCGGCCTGCAGACCATTCCGATGGACGCCGAGCAGGTGCAGTTCGACGGCGAACTCCTCAACGACGTGCAGGGCATGCGCCGCAAATACGGTGCGAAGACCGCAGCCGCGATCGAGGGCTTCCGCAAGCGCTGCAGCGATATGGTGTCGCCGATCGAATATTACGAAGGCGTCGGTGCCCATGACAACGAGCATCCGTGGGCCTACATGACCGCCGAGGAGCTGCTCGAAAAGTTCGTCGACGACGATACCGCCAAGCGCTTCTTCAAGGTGATGGCCCGCTCCGACATCGCGACCGAGCCGCACAACACCAACGGGCTGAACGCGCTGAAGAACTTCGTGATGGATGTCGACGGCTATATCGGGCTGTATTCGATCCAGAACGGCAACGAACAACTGGTCGATTGCCTGCGCAGCGAAGTCACGGCCGATATCCAGCTCAATCACCGGGTGCTCCAGGTCGGCAAGACGTCCTCCGGCCGCTATCAGCTCAACATGATGAACGGCAAGGGACCGGAGACGCGGGACTTCGATCTCGTGGTGATGTGCCTGCCGCATTCCTGGCTTGGCACGATGCGCTGGAACGGCGAAGAGCTGCGCAAGTCGATGGTCAAGCACGTCGCCTATTTCGACCGGCCCGCGCATTATCTGCGGGTCTCGATCCTGTTCGACGAACCGTTCTGGGGCGAGAAGATCCCCGGCGCCTGGTTCATGTCGGAGGCATTCGGCGGCTGCTGCGTTTACAACGAGGGCGCGCGCCATGACGTCGGCAAGCACGGCGTCCTGAACTGGCTGATCGCGGGTTCCGACGCGCTGGCGTTTGCCAATCTCAGCGACCAGGAACTGATCGACGCCGCGTTGAAGTCGCTGCCGGCTTCGCTCGGCAACGCCCGTGATTATTTCAAGGAAGGCAAGATCCATCGCTGGCTGTCGTCGGTTAACGCGCTGCCGGGCGGCTTGCCGGTACGCGACGTCATGACCAACCACCGGCCCGAGCCGAAGGAACATCCGGGGATCGTCGTGGTCGGCGACTATCTGTTCGACTCCACGCTGAACGGACTGCTCGACTCCTCCGACGCCGCCACCGACATCATCGTCTCCGAGATGATGCGGCTGCGCCGCGCACGCGCGCAGGCGGGCGGGGCGCTCTCCGACAAGATCGACCGCGATTATTTCCAGAATTATCGCGGGCTTGGCCCCTACAGCGAGGTCTGGCGCGAGTTTACCGACCCGGCCTATCTGACGGACCTGATCAAGATCGTCTGGAACCGGGCGAGGGGCTACAAGCTCCTGATCGCCGGATCCGCCAGCGGCGAATTGGTTGGCGCGCTGCGCGAGCGCGGCATCGACGCCTGGGGCATCGAAAACAACCGGGCCATCCATGCCCGGACGCCGAAGGCGCTGAAGAAATTCAACAAGCTCGGCTCGATCGTCGATTTGCCGTTCAAGGACGGCGAATTCGATTTCGTGTTCGAGACCAGCCTGTGCCACGTCGCGGAGAAGCAGGTGCCGCGTGCCGTGCGCGAGCTGAACCGGGTGATCAAGACCGGACTGCTGTTCGGCTCCGTCACGTCGGACACGCCGCCGGCGCTGATCGACCGCTACGACCTGCTGCGCGGGGTGAAGAAGCTCGGCACCTGGTGGGAATGGTCGGAGTTGTTCTTCGGCAACGGATTCGACCTCTCAATGCATCGCCGTGACGTCACCGATGCATTGTGGGCGGCGACGCTTGCCGCCAACAAGGGGCCGGGGCAGTGGTACGCCGACTCCGACAGCCTGCGTTATTCGTTTTTCGACAAGGTGGAGTCCGAAGACTGATCGGCAGCCGCCGGTACTCGGATTGTTTGGCAATTGTTTTGCCGAATTCATCCTGATCGCATAGGATCGGCGCGATAGCGTCCACCGCTATCGCGTTTCGATTTGCGGTCATGCCGGCCGTGCAGCATCGGTTGGTTTCATGGCGCCAAAGCCTCCTTCTCCGGATGATCAGAATCCCGCGCCAGCGGATGATCCTGAGCTTGCGAAGAGGCTCGCGCTCGAGGCTGTCGCCACTGGCAAGCCGGCCGGCCTGCCCGCCGCCGATGACGGCATCAAAGACAAAGCCAAGAAGGACGAGGGCGACGACGACGAGCTGGAGCTCGACGAAGATGATGACGAGGACCTCGTCGTCTTCACCGCGAAGGAAGCTGCCGGCGCGATGGCGACGGTCTATGGCTTCGTCCGGCCGTATCTGGGCAGTTACAGGAAGCCATTGGCGATCGTCACCTTCGGCGTGCTGGTCGAGACGCTGTTCAACGTCATCATGCCGCTCAGCCTGAAGTTCCTGATCGACGACGCGCTCGGCGAAGAGGATTTCCAGGCGCTGTACAAGATCCTCGGCGTGCTCGCGATCGCCGGCATCATCACCTCGATCGTCGCGATCTGGTATGAGCGCTGGGATGCGCGGCTGGCGGCCGGCATCATTTCCGATGTCCGGACCCGGTTGTTCGAGCATGTCCAGAGCTTGCCGGCGGGCTATTTCGCCCGCACCAAGCGTGGCGAAATTCTCTCGCGCTTCTCGATCGACCTCTCGGCGTTCGAGGGGGCGGTCAAGACCTTTGCCAACAGCGCGGCGCTGCCGTTCCTGGAACTGATCGCCGGCATCATCCTGATGCTGTTCCTGAACTGGCAGCTCGCGGCCGTCGCGCTTCTGGTGTTTCCGATCACGCTGATCGGCCCGCGGATTCTGACGCCAAAGGCGGTGCAGGCCAATTACGAGCAGAAGCTGAATGAATCGGCGCTGCTCGGTACGGTGCAGGAAAACGTCGCGGCCCAGGCGGTGGTGAAAGCGTTCAGCCTGCAGCGCCGCGCGTTCGGCTGGTTCTCCCTGCGCAACCAGGATGTGCGCATCAAGACCGCGTCCGCGGTGTTCCTGTCGACCATGGTGGAACGCACCGTCACGATCTCGGTGCTGTTGCTGCACCTCGTGGTGCTCGCGATCGGCGCCTATCTCGCCACCAAGGGCCAGATCACCATCGGCACCTTCGTGACCTTCGAGAGCGCGTTCTGGGAGGTGTCCTACAACATCGCCCATCTGATGCATTTCATTCCGGTGTCGATCCAGGCGGCCGCGTCGGTGCGGCATATGCAGGAACTGCTGGACGAGCCGACCCGCGGGGCCGACCGCCCCGGCGCGCCCGATCTGCCGCGCATCACCAACGACATCACCTTCGATCGCGTGACCTTCCAATACGAGGGCAGCGAGACCCCGGTGCTCGACAATCTCAGCCTCAAGCTCAACGCCGGCAAGCGTATCGCCATCGTCGGACCCAGCGGCTCCGGCAAGAGCACGCTGCTCAACCTGGTCCTGCGGCTCTACCAGCCCGACGAGGGGCGCCTGACCATCGACGGCGTCGACGTCCGCCGGGTCACCCTGGAATCGCTGCGCGGGAGCATGGCGATCGTGTTCCAGGAGAACATGCTGTTCAACATGTCGATCCGCGAAAACATCCGGCTCGGCAAGGAAGGCGCGAGCGACGAAGAGGTCGAGGAGGCCGCCAGGAAGGCCGAGATTCACCAGTACATCATGAGCCTGCCGCAGAAATACGACACGCCGGTCGGCGAACGCGGCGACACGCTGTCGGGCGGCCAGCGCCAGCGCATCGCGATCGCGCGCGCCGTCATCCGCAATCCGTCCGTCCTGCTGCTCGATGAGGCGACGTCCGCGCTCGACCAGACCACGGAAGCTGCGATCAATCGCACGCTGCTGAAGGTCGCGGAGGGACGCACCATGATCTGGTCGACGCACCGCCTGACCTCGGTGGTCGAGATGGACGAGATTATCGTGATTTCAAACGGCAAGGCGATCGAACGCGGCTCGCACGCGGAACTGCTTGCCCGCAATGGCGCCTACCGCAAGCTCTGGGACGACCAGGGCCACAGGCCGCACAATGCGGCCGGTCAGGCCGACGACGACAATGAAGACGACGACAATGAAGACGACGATGATGATGAGGACGAGGACGACGAGGAGTGAGCGTGGGTTTTTGCGCTGATGGCCTTGCGTAGCCGTCGCAAATTGCCTTTGCCAAACCACGCCAGGAACCGCGCCAGGCGTTGTGCGCGCCAGTAGATGCCGCGGTCCAGCGTGACCTTGCGGAAGCTGAAGGCCTTCGCCATCGACCAGGCGTCGCAGGCCTGCTTGACCGGATCTTCGTAGTACGACGCTATCTTGGCCTCGCTCATGCCCTCGGTCGCCAGCCAGGCGGGAATATGGACGTTGCAGAGCTGCGTGACGTCAGTGAGTACCTTGTCGGCGCCGGTGCCCGTGACGGGGCAGGTGGTCGCGAAGGCGTCGCCGACCAGGACGATGCCGGGCTGCCGATAGCCTGTGCTGACGTAAAGATCCGCCGGCCTGATCTTGACGTCGCCCGACACGGTATACTCGCCGGTGACGCGGCGCAGCCGCGGCAGCGCGGCATTCATGGTCTCGACCGGCTTGTGCCGCATCTCGCGCAGCCAGGGATCGTCGGCCTCGCGATAGGCGAACAGATTGGCCCGCATCTTCGTGCCGACCGGAAACAGCGTCAGATAGGGGATACGGCCGCTCGGACGTTCCGAGAAATACGTCAGCGCGGGAAATGCGAAAGCGGCGCGACCGGCGGGCGCAAGGTCGAACCCGATCGAGATCGAGTGACACGCGCTGATGATCTGGCGTTCGATGCCGAGATTGCGGCGCAGCCCGATGTTCAACCCGTTGGCCAGCACCACCAGCCGCGCCGAGATCGATTCGCCGTTCGAGAGCGTGAGCTTCTGGCGATCGTCGCTGGTCGAGACATCCGTGACCTTGGCGTGGACCAGTTCGGCCGGTTTGGGGATTTCGGCCCGAATCGCCATGATCAGCGCGTCATACATGATGCCGAACTGCTGGCTGGGCCGCTTGTCGAGCAGATAGCCGGCCCGCGCGATCCAGTTTTCGCCGTCATGGGTGGTCGAACGCAGCAGCGAATCGGCGAATCCCGTCTTGTGCAAAAGGTCGACCTGGGTGCCGCCGCTCAGCTTTTCGACGCGAAAATCGAACGGAAAATTTTCATGCGGGTCGATCAGGAGCGTCGGAATCCCGGCGCGTCCGAGCATCGCGGCCGCGGTCGAGCCGGCGAGGCCGCCCCCGATAATTGCAACGTCGGTATACCGCATAGGAATTTCCGGCCTTGAAGGGCCAGTTTTGTGCCGGGAAAGGCAAATAAAGGCTTAGCTTGGCAATCCGCTTTGGACGGGAACCCGGGAATTATGCTTCTGAATATATTTACCCGGGTAAAATAACCGAGAATCGCCGGCACCGTTCGATTCGAGGAAGCGGGGAGTGCCGCCAATTTCGGTGCGCACCGATTCACGCGAAGCTCTGAATCTGCCGGTGCCATAGGCGTTTCCTGCGTTGTCGTTTCGCTTGACTTAGCTACCCACGGCTTATAGAAGACCCCCACTTCACGACAGGCGGTGAGCGTCGCCAGCGTCGGAACGGAACACCCTTCAAATCCTTATGGACCCAAATCCTTCTGGACTGAGACGGGCACCAACCTCGACGAATGCCGCTCAAACGCTGTCGATCATATAGCTAGGCAATGCCAGTGCGATTTTAGTTCTCTTGAGCACGTTCTCTTGAGAGTGAACTCGGATGCATGACCTCGGTAGCAGGCCGAACAGCGAACGCTGATCGGTCTTCAGTCGCGGTCCTCTGTGGCGTCGAAGCGCTTTCCGCTCAGCAATGAGTGGTTGGCGCGATTTCGTTTTGCGTGGGTGTTTTCCCGTGCAGGGCGGCCGAACGGGGCGGCTAGTCCCGAGAAGAATTTGCGAAGCCATCTCCGGTTTCGCGCGAACTAAAGGGTGAAGGCTGACATGCCGACGATCAACCAGCTGATCGCAAAACCGCGTACCGTGCAGAAGTCGCGCAAGAAAGTGCCGGCGCTGCAGCAGTCGCCGCAGAAGCGCGGCGTTTGCACGCGCGTCTATACCACGACCCCGAAGAAGCCGAACTCGGCGCTTCGTAAGGTTGCCAAGGTGCGCCTGACCAACGGCTTCGAAGTGATCGGCTACATTCCCGGTGAAGGCCATAACCTTCAGGAGCACTCGGTGGTCATGATCCGCGGCGGTCGCGTCAAGGATTTGCCCGGCGTGCGCTACCACATTCTCCGCGGCGTCCTCGATACCCAGGGCGTCAAGAACCGTAAGCAGCGTCGTTCGAAGTACGGCGCGAAGCGTCCGAAGTAAGCGGGAACAGCCAAGATGTCTCGTCGCCATTCAGCTGAAAAGCGTGAAGTGAACCCGGATCCGAAGTTCGGGAACATCATCATTACGAAGTTCATGAATTCGATCATGTACGACGGCAAGAAGTCTGCCGCCGAGAGCATCGTCTACGGCGCGCTCGCCATGATCGAGGCCAAGACCAAGCAGGGTCCGCTGCCGGTGTTCGAGCAGGCGCTGGAAAACGTCATGCCGACCATCGAAGTGCGTTCGCGCCGCGTCGGCGGCGCCACCTACCAGGTGCCGGTTGAAGTGCGTTCCGTCCGCCGTCAGGCGCTGGGCATTCGCTGGATCATCACCGCGGCGCGCGATCGCAACGAGAAGACGATGACGGAGCGGCTCTCCGCCGAGCTGCTCGACGCGTCGAATAACCGGGGTAACGCCGTCAAGAAGCGTGAAGACGTGCACCGGATGGCTGAAGCCAACCGCGCCTTCTCGCACTATCGCTGGTAACGGCGAAACACGGATTTTAAGGAACAACCCATGCCCCGCGTTCATGCCATAGAGAACTACCGCAACTTCGGTATCATGGCGCATATCGATGCCGGCAAGACCACGACCACCGAGCGCATCCTTTATTATACCGGCAAGAGCCACAAGATCGGCGAAGTGCACGAAGGTGCCGCGACGATGGACTGGATGGAGCAGGAGCAGGAGCGCGGCATTACGATTACATCGGCTGCGACCACCGCGTTCTGGGAAGGCAAGCGCCTCAACATCATCGACACCCCCGGCCACGTCGACTTCACCATTGAAGTCGAACGTTCGCTGCGCGTGCTCGACGGCGCGGTATGCGTGCTCGACTCCAACCAGGGCGTCGAACCCCAGACCGAAACCGTCTGGCGTCAGGGCGACAAGTACCGCGTTCCGCGCATCGTCTTCGCCAACAAGATGGATAAGACCGGCGCCGACTTCTACAAATGCATGCAGGATATTGTCGATCGCCTCGGCGCCAAGCCGATTGCGATCCAGCTTCCGATCGGCTCCGAAAACAACTTCAAGGGCCTGGTCGATCTCGTCCGCATGAAGGGCGTGGTCTGGGAAGAAGAGAAGCTCGACGCCAAGTTCGTCGACATCGATATTCCCGAAGACATGGTCGAGAAGGCCAATGAATATCGCGAGAAGCTGCTGGAAGCCGCCGTCGAACTCGACGACGACGTTCTTGCAGCTTACCTCGACGGCAAGGAGCCCGATGTCGCGACCTTGAAGCGCATGATCCGCAAGGCCGTGCTGACCGGCGCGTTCTTCCCGGTGCTGTGCGGCTCGGCGTTCAAGAACAAGGGCGTGCAGCCGCTGCTCGACGCGGTCGTGGACTATCTGCCGTCACCGGTCGACGTGCCCGCGATCAAGGGCATCGATGACGACGGCAACGAAGTCACCCGCAAGGCCGACGACAAGGAGCCGCTGGCTCTGCTCGCATTCAAGATCATGGACGATCCGTTCGTCGGCACCATCACCTTCTGCCGCATCTATTCGGGTGTGCTGATGAGCGGTACCGGCGTGGTCAACTCGACCCGCGAGAAGAAAGAACGTATCGGCCGCATGCTTTTGATGCATGCGAACAACCGCGAAGACATCAAGGAAGCTTATGCCGGCGACATCGTCGCGCTGGCCGGCCTGAAGGAAGCGCGCACCGGTGACACGCTGTGCGATCCCGACAAGCAGGTGATCCTGGAAAAGATGGAATTCCCGGAGCCGGTGATCGAAATCGCGATCGAGCCGAAGTCGAAAGCCGACCAGGAAAAGCTCGGCGTCGCACTGGCGAAGCTCGCTGCGGAAGATCCGTCGTTCCGGGTGTCGACCGACCAGGAGTCCGGCCAGACCATCCTCAAGGGCATGGGCGAGCTCCACCTCGACATCAAGGTCGACATCCTGCGCCGTACCTACAAAGTCGATGCGAACATTGGCGCGCCGCAGGTGGCGTTCCGTGAGCGCGTCACCAAAAAGGCCGAGGTCAAGTACACGCACAAGAAGCAGACCGGCGGTACCGGTCAGTTCGCCGAAGTGTCGATCGTGGTCGAGCCGAACGAGCCCGGCAAGGGCTACGAATTCGAGTCCAAGGTTGTTGGTGGTTCGGTGCCGAAGGAATACATCCCCGGCGTCGAAAAGGGCCTCAACAGCGTCATGGGTTCCGGCGTCGTCGCCGGCTTCCCGGTGGTGGACGTCAAGGTGACGCTGGTCGACGGCAAGTATCACGACGTCGACTCGTCGGCGCTGGCCTTCGAAATTGCATCGCGCGCGGCGTTCCGCGAAGCGCTGCAGAAGGGCAAGTCCGTCCTGCTCGAGCCGATCATGAAGGTCGAAGTGGTGACCCCGGAAGACTACACCGGTTCGGTCATCGGCGATCTGAATTCGCGGCGCGGCCAGATCCAGGGTCAAGACATGCGCGGCAACGCCAACGTCATCAACGCGATGGTGCCGCTCATGAACATGTTCGGGTACGTGAATAACCTGCGCTCGATGAGCCAGGGACGCGCGACCTTTACCATGCAATTCGATCACTACGCGGAAGCACCCGCGAACGTGTCGGCAGAAGTCCAGAAGAAGTTTGCCTGATTGTCGTTGGCGGCAGTCAACGATTAAACGGAGAGTCAAATGGCCAAAGCAAAATTTGAACGTAACAAACCGCACTGCAATATCGGAACCATCGGTCACGTCGACCATGGCAAGACTTCGCTGACCGCAGCGATCACCAAGGTTTTGGCTGAAACCGGCGGTGCGACGTTCACGGCGTACGATCAGATCGACAAGGCGCCCGAAGAAAAGGCGCGCGGCATCACGATCTCGACCGCTCACGTCGAATACGAAACCGCCAACCGGCACTACGCCCACGTCGACTGCCCGGGCCACGCCGACTACGTCAAGAACATGATCACCGGTGCGGCGCAGATGGACGGCGCGATCCTGGTGGTGTCGGCCGCCGACGGCCCGATGCCGCAGACCCGCGAGCACATCCTGCTCGCCCGTCAGGTCGGCGTTCCCGCGCTCGTCGTGTTCCTGAACAAGTGCGACATGGTCGACGATCCGGAACTGCTCGAACTGGTCGAGATGGAAGTCCGCGAACTGCTTTCGAAGTACGAATTCCCGGGCGACACCATCCCGATCATCAAGGGTTCGGCTCTCGCCGCCCTCGAAGACAAGGACAAGAAGCTCGGCCACGATGCGGTTCTCGAGCTGATGAAGGCCGTCGACGAAAGCATCCCGCAGCCGGCGCGTCCGATCGACCAGCCGTTCCTGATGCCGGTCGAAGACGTGTTCTCGATCTCGGGCCGCGGCACTGTGGTGACCGGCCGTGTCGAACGCGGCATCGTCAAGGTCGGCGAGGAAATCGAAATCGTCGGTCTGCGCGATACCCAGAAGACCATCGTCACCGGCGTCGAAATGTTCCGCAAGCTGCTCGATCAGGGCCAGGCCGGCGACAACATCGGTGCGCTGCTGCGCGGTACCAAGCGCGAGGAAGTCGAGCGTGGCCAGGTGCTGTGCAAGCCGGGTTCGGTCAAGCCGCACACCAAGTTCAAGGCTGAGGCTTATATCCTGACCAAGGAAGAGGGCGGTCGTCACACCCCGTTCTTCACCAACTACCGGCCGCAGTTCTACTTCCGCACCACCGACGTGACCGGCGTCGTGCATCTGCCCGAAGGCACCGAAATGGTGATGCCGGGCGACAACATCGCGATGGAAGTGCATCTGATCGTGCCGATCGCGATGGAAGAGAAGCTCCGCTTCGCGATCCGCGAAGGTGGCCGCACCGTCGGCTCGGGTGTCGTCTCCGCCATCATTGAGTAAGCGAACAGGAATTGGCGAGTGGCGGATGAAATCATCCGCTACTCGCTAGCCACCATTCGCAGATACGACGACAAAGAAAGACAGCGGCAATGAACGGCCAAAATATTCGCATCCGTCTCAAGGCGTTCGACCATCGAATTCTCGATACGTCGACCCGCGAGATCGTGAACACGGCGAAACGCACCGGTGCTCAGGTTCGCGGACCCATTCCGCTGCCCACCCGCATCGAGAAGTTCACCGTCAACCGTTCACCGCACGTCGACAAGAAGAGCCGCGAGCAGTTCGAGATGCGCACCCACAAGCGCCTGCTCGACATTGTCGACCCGACTCCGCAGACCGTCGATGCTTTGATGAAGCTCGACCTGGCCGCCGGTGTCGACGTCGAGATCAAGCTCTAGATTTTTTTAGATCGTCCGAAGTTAGCGGACAGAAAGAACAGGAAGCACGCCGATGCGCTCCGGAGTGATCGCACAAAAGGTCGGGATGACGCGGGTCTTTACGGAGACCGGTGAACATATCCCTGTGACCGTGCTGAAGCTGGGCAATTGCCAGGTTCTGGGCCACCGCACGACCGAAAAGAACGGTTACGTTGCGCTGCAGCTCGGTTCCGGTACCCGCAAGACCGTCTATCTGCCCAAGGCAGAGCGCGGCCAGTTTGCGGTGTCCAAGGTCGAGCCCAAGCGGAAGGTCACCGAGTTCCGCGTGTCTGAGGACGCGCTGATCCCGGTTGGCGCCGAAATTCAGGCGGACCATTTCGTGGTCGGCCAGTTTGTCGACGTCACCGGCACCTCGGTCGGTAAGGGGTTTGCCGGCGGCATGAAGCGCTGGAACTTCGGCGGTCTTCGCGCCACCCACGGTGTGTCGGTTTCGCATCGTTCGATCGGTTCGACCGGCGGACGTCAGGATCCCGGCAAGACCTTCAAGAACAAGAAGATGCCCGGTCACATGGGCGTCGATCGCATCACCACGCTCAACCTGCGCGTTGTGCAGACCGACGTCGAGCGCGGCCTGATCCTCGTCGAGGGTGCCGTTCCCGGCTCCAAGGGCGGGTGGATCTCGGTGCGTGATGCGGTGAAGAAGCCGTTGCCGAAGGAAGCTCCGAAGCCCGGCAAGTTCAGGGTTGTCGGCGGCGCCGAGCAGGCTGCTGCACCGGCCGAGCAGGAGGGCGCGTGAGATGGAACTGAAAGTCACGACCCTTGAGGGCAAGGAAGCCGGTTCGGTCCAGCTGTCCGATGAGATCTTCGGCCTGGAGCCGCGCAAGGACATCATCCAGCGCTGCGTCAACTGGCAGCTAGCCAAGCGTCAGGCCGGCACGCACAAGACGCAGGGCCGCGCCGATGTCTGGCGCACCGGCAAGAAGATGTACAAGCAGAAGGGCACCGGCGGTGCTCGTCACGGTTCGGCCCGCGTTCCGCAGTTTCGCGGCGGTGGCCGTGCGTTCGGTCCGGTGGTGCGCTCGCACGCCTTCGCCTTGCCGAAGAAGGTGCGCGCACTGGCACTTCGCCATGCGCTCTCCGCCAAGGCAAAGGACGGCGGGCTGATCGTGATCGAATCGGCGACGCTCGAGGCCGCCAAGACCAAGGCTCTGGTCGGGCATTTCTCGGGTCTCGGCCTGACCAATGCGCTGATCATCGACGGCGCCGAGGTCAACACCGGTTTCGCGACCGCGGCCCGCAACATTCCGAACATCGACGTGCTGCCGATCCAGGGCATCAACGTCTATGACATTCTGCGCCGTCACAAGCTGGTGCTGACCAAGTCGGCGGTGGATGCGTTGGAGGCGCGCTTCAAATGAAGAATATCGATCCGCGCCATTACGACGTGATCGTTGCCCCGGTGGTGACCGAAAAGGCGACGGTAGCGTCCGAGCACAACAAGGTTGTGTTCAAGGTTGCCTCCAAGGCGACCAAGCCGCAAATCAAGGAAGCCGTCGAAAAGCTGTTCGACGTCAAGGTGAAGAGCGTGAACACGCTGGTCCGCAAGGGCAAGACCAAGGTGTTCCGCGGTAATTTCGGTTCGCAGTCGGATGTGAAGCGGGCGATCGTGACCCTCGAAGAGGGCCACCGCATCGACGTCACCACCGGACTATAAGGCGTTACGACGATGGCATTGAAAACATACAATCCGACGACGCCGGGCCAGCGCCAGCTGGTGATGGTCGACCGTTCGGCGCTGTACAAGGGCAAGCCGGTCAAGGCGTTGACCGAGGGCAAGCAGAGCAATGGCGGCCGCAACAACACCGGCCGTATCACGGTTCGCTTTCGTGGCGGTGGCCACAAGAAGGCCTACCGGATGGTCGATTTCAAGCGTGACAAGGTCGACGTTTCAGCGACCGTCGAGCGCCTGGAATATGATCCGAACCGCACCGCGTTCATCGCGCTGATCAAGTATGCCGACGGCGAGCAGGCCTACATCCTGGCGCCGCAGCGGCTGGCGGCGGGCGACACCGTCGTTGCCGGCAACTATGTCGACGTGAAGCCCGGCAATGTCATGCCGCTCGGCAACATGCCGGTCGGCACGATCGTGCACAATATCGAGATGAAGATCGGCAAGGGCGGCCAGATCGCACGTTCCGCCGGCACCTATGCGCAGATCGTCGGCCGCGATCAGGACTACGTCATCCTGCGTCTGAACTCGGGCGAGCAGCGCCTGGTGCACGGCCGTTGCCGCGGCACCATCGGCGCGGTGTCGAACCCCGACCACATGAACATCTCGATCGGCAAGGCCGGCCGTACCCGCTGGCTCGGCTGGCGTCCGCATAACCGCGGCGTCGTCATGAACCCGATCGACCATCCCCACGGCGGCGGCGAAGGCCGCACCTCGGGCGGCCGGCACCCGGTGACCCCGTGGGGCAAGCCGACCAAGGGGAAGAAGACCCGTTCGAATAAGTCGACCAACAGATTCATCCTCCTAAGCCGCCACAAGCGGAAGAAGTAAGGAACGCCGGACATGGTTCGTTCAGTCTGGAAAGGCCCGTTCGTCGAAGGCTCTCTGCTCAAGAAAGCAGATGCCGCGCGCGCGTCCGGCCGTCACGACGTCATCAAGATCTGGAGCCGCCGCTCGACCATTCTGCCGCAGTTCGTCGGCCTGGTCTTCGGTGTCTACAACGGCCAGAAGCATGTGCCGGTATCGGTCAACGAGGAAATGGTGGGTCACAAGTTCGGCGAATTCTCGCCGACCCGTACCTTCCATGGCCATTCTGGCGACAAGAAAGCCAAGAAGGCTTGAGGAATAAGCGATGAGCAAACCAAAGCGCGAAAGAGTGCTCGCGGATAACGAGGCCAAGGCTGTGGCCCGGATGCTGCGCGTGAGCCCGCAGAAGCTTAATCTTGTCGCGCAGCTGATCCGCGGCCGGAAGGCGTCTGCGGCACTGGCCGACCTGCAGTTCTCGCGCAAGCGGATCGCGGTCGACGTCAAGAAGTGCCTGGAATCGGCGATCGCGAACGCCGAGAACAACCACGACCTCGAGGTCGACGATCTGGTCGTCGCCGAGGCCCATGTCGGCAACGGCATCGTGATGAAGCGCTTTTCGCCGCGCGGCCGTGGCCGTTCGGGTCGTATCTACAAACCGTTCTCGCACCTGACCATCGTGGTTCGTCAGGTCGAGGCCGAGGCTGGCGCTTAAGGGCGCGGGAGAAGACGATGGGTCAAAAAATCAATCCAATCGGACTGCGTCTCGGCATCAACCGTACGTGGGATTCCCGTTGGTTCGCCGGCAAGAACGAATACGGCAAGCTGCTGCATGAGGACGTGCGGATCCGTGAGATCCTGCACAAGGAACTCAAGCAGGCAGCCGTCGCCCGCATCGTGATCGAGCGTCCGCACAAGAAGTGCCGCGTGACGATCCATTCGGCGCGTCCGGGCGTCGTGATCGGCAAGAAGGGCGCCGACATCGACAAGCTGCGCAAGCGGGTTGCCGACATCACGGCTTCCGACGTCGTCATCAACATCGTCGAAATCCGCAAGCCTGAACTCGACGCCACCCTGGTCGCCGAATCGATCGCCCAGCAGCTCGAGCGCCGCGTTGCATTCCGCCGCGCCATGAAGCGCGCGGTGCAGTCGGCGATGCGTCTTGGCGCCGAAGGCATTCGTATCAACTGCTCGGGCCGTCTCGGCGGCGCCGAAATCGCGCGTATGGAATGGTATCGCGAAGGCCGCGTTCCCTTGCACACGCTGCGCGCCGACGTCGATTACGGCGTGGCGACCGCGTTCACGACATTCGGTACCTGCGGCGTCAAGGTCTGGATCTTCAAAGGCGAGATCCTCGAGCACGATCCGATGGCCCAGGACAAGAAGATGGCCGAAGGCGACAATACCCGTCCGCGTCGCGACGCTGCTTGAGACATTAGAGAAGGTTTGAGGGCGTAAGCCATGATGCAACCAAAGAAAACGAAGTTCCGGAAGGCGCATAAGGGCCGTATCCACGGCGTTGCGACTTCGGGCGCGACGTTGTCGTTCGGACAGTTCGGCCTGAAGGCGATGGCGCCCGAGCGCATCACCGCCCGTCAGATCGAAGCCGCACGCCGCGCGCTGACCCGTCACATGAAGCGCGCCGGCCGCGTCTGGATCCGCGTGTTTCCGGACCTGCCGGTGTCGAAGAAGCCCGCCGAAGTCCGCATGGGTTCGGGCAAGGGTACGCCGGAATTGTGGGTGGCCCGGGTCAAGCCCGGCCGCGTGATTTTCGAGATCGACGGCGTCACGGTGCAGACCGCAAAGGAAGCGCTCTCGCTCGCCGCCGCCAAGCTGCCGATCAAGACGCGCTTCGTCGCGCGCATTGCGGAGTAACCGTCATGGCCGAGATGAAAACCGCCGACATTCGCGCGATGAGCGACGATCAGAGGGAGGACGCCGTCCTCAACCTGAAGAAAGAGCGTTTCAACCTGCGTTTCCAGCGCGCCACCGGGCAGCTGGAGAACACCACGCGGCTGCGTGAAGCCCGCCGCGATATCGCCCGCATCAAGACCATCGCCGCGCAAGCGCGCGCGAAGAAGAAGTAAGAGGCCGGATATGCCGAAACGAACCCTTCAGGGCGTGGTCGTGAGCGACAAGCAAGCCAAGACGATCGTGGTGCGCGTCGATCGCCGCTTCACCCACCCGATCTACAAGAAGACGATCCGCCGCTCCAAGAACTACCACGCGCACGACGAGAACAACGAGTTCAAGCCGGGCGACATGGTGTGGATCGAGGAGAGCAAGCCGATCTCGAAGTTGAAGCGCTGGACGGTTGTCCGGGGCGAACAGAAGAAAACGGCCTGAAGCAGGTCGGGCCTGGCCCGACCGGTTTTGGGAAATTTTAAGCGCGTTTCAGCGCATCAGAAAGAGGACGAGGTGCATCAATGATTCAGATGCAGACCAACCTCGACGTGGCCGATAATTCAGGCGCACGCCGTGTCATGTGCATCAAGGTGCTTGGGGGCTCCAAGCGCCGCTATGCCACCGTGGGCGATGTTATCGTTGTGTCGATCAAGGAAGCGATTCCGCGCGGCAAGGTGAAGAAGGGCGACGTGATGAAGGCTGTCGTGGTGCGGGTCCGCAAGGACATCCGCCGCGCCGACGGCTCGGTCATCCGCTTCGACCGCAACGCCGCCGTGCTGATCAACAATCAGTCGGAGCCGGTCGGCACCCGTATCTTCGGGCCCGTGCCGCGCGAGCTGCGCGCCAAGAACCACATGAAGATCATTTCACTTGCGCCGGAGGTGCTGTGATGGCTGCCAAGATCCGCAAGGGTGACAAGGTCATCGTGCTGAACGGCCGCGACAAGGGCCGTACCGGCGAAGTATTCGAGGTCCGTCCCGACGAGAACAAGGCTCTCGTGCGCGGCGTCAACTTGGTGAAGCGTCACCAGAAGCAGACCCAGTCCCAGGAAGGCGGCATCATCTCCAAGGAGGCGCCGATCCACCTGTCCAACATCGCGTATGTCGGCAAGGACGGCAAACCGACCCGCGTGGGCTTCAAGATTCAGGCTGATGGCAAGAAGGTACGCATTGCCAAGAGCTCGGGAGCAGAGATCGATGGCTGAAACCGCTTATGTGCCGCGCCTGCGCGTGGAGTATGACAAGAGCATCCGCAGCAAGCTGACTGAACAGTTCGGCTATGCCAACGTCATGCAGGTGCCGCGTCTCGACAAGGTCGTCCTCAACATGGGCGTCGGCGATGCCGTCAACGACCGCAAAAAGGCCGAGACCGCAGCTGGCGACCTGTCGCTGATCGCCGGCCAGAAGGCGATCGTGACCTATTCGCGCGTCGCGATCGCGACCTTCAAGCTGCGTGAAAACCAGCCGATCGGCTGCAAGGTCACGCTGCGCAAGGCCAAGATGTACGAGTTCATCGACCGCCTGGTGAACGTGGCGCTGCCGCGCGTGCGCGACTTCCGCGGCCTCAATCCGAAGAGCTTCGACGGCCGCGGCAATTATTCGCTCGGCCTCAAGGAGCACATCATTTTCCCCGAAATCGACTTCGACAAGGTTTCGGAAGCCCGCGGCATGGACATCACGGTTTGCACCACGGCGCAGACCGACGACGAGGCGCGTGCCTTGTTGACCGCTTTCAATTTCCCGTTCCGGCAGTGAGACGCAGTTAAAGCCTCTCAAACGCGGAAACCCAGGAGCCAAGCATGGCAAAGAAGAGTTCAATCGAGAAGAACAACCGGCGCAAGCGGATGACCAAGAACGCCGCCCCCCAGCGCGCGAAGCTGAAGGCGATCATCGCCGACAAGACCAAGCCGATGGAAGAGCGCTTCGCGGCGACGCTGAAGCTTGCCGAGATGCCGCGCAACTCGTCGGCGACGCGCATCCGCAACCGCTGCGAACTGACCGGCCGTCCGCGTTCCATCTATCGCAAGAACAAGCTCAGCCGCATCGCGCTGCGTGAACTCGGCTCCAAGGGCCTGGTTCCCGGGCTCGTGAAGTCGAGCTGGTAAGGAGGGTCGTCAGATGTCAACGCACGATCCGATCAGCGATCTCATCACCCGCATCCGCAACGCGCAGATGCGCTCGAAGTCCAAGGTTTCGACCCCGGGCTCGAAGATGCGCGCCAACGTTCTCGAAGTGCTGAAATCCGAGGGTTACATCCGCGGCTATGCCAGCGTCGAACATGCTTCCGGCCGCAGCGAGCTCGAGATCGAGCTGAAATATTTCGACGGCGAGCCGGTCATTCGCGAAATCGAGCGGGTGTCGAAGCCCGGCCGTCGGGTTTACGCTTCGGTGAAGAACCTGCCGCGCGTGAACAACGGTCTCGGTATTTCGGTCTTGTCGACGCCGAAGGGAATCATGGCTGACCACGACGCGCGTGACGCGAATGTGGGCGGCGAAGTTCTCTTCACGGTGTTCTGAGGAAGGATTCTAGCATGTCACGTGTTGGCAAACGGCCCGTGCCGATCCCGTCCGGTGTGACGGCGACCGTCGAAGGGCAGACCGTCAAGATGAAGGGGCCGAAGGGCCAGCTTCAGTTCGTCGTGCATGACGACGTCGAGGTGAAGTTCGAGGACGGCGCGGTCAAGGTCGCGCCGAAGCTCGAAACCAACCGGGCGCAGGCCATGTACGGCACCGCGCGCGCCCAGGTCGCAAACCTGGTCGAGGGCGTCACCAAGGGTTTCGAGAAGAAGCTCGAGATCACCGGAGTCGGCTACCGCGCCGCGCTGCAGGGCAAGAACCTGCAGCTCGCGCTCGGCTACAGCCACGACGTCGTCTACGCGATCCCGGATGGCATCACCATCGCGGTGCCGAAGCCGACCGAGATCACGATCACGGGCAATGATTCCCAGCGTGTCGGTCAGGTTGCGGCCGAGATCCGCGCCTATCGTCCGCCGGAGCCCTATAAGGGCAAGGGCGTGAAGTACGCCAACGAATTCATCTTCCGCAAGGAAGGCAAGAAGAAGTAACGGAGCCGGCCATGTCACTGAAAGTTACAAATGCCCGGCGCAAGCAGCGTGTGAGGAATTCACTGCGCCGCTCCGCCAATGGACGTCCGCGTCTGTCGGTGTTCCGCTCGTCGAAGCACATCTATGCCCAGGTCATCGACGACCTGAAGGGCGAGACGCTGGCTTCCGCATCGTCGCTGGAAAAGACCATGCGCGAGAGCGGCAACACGGGCGCCAACATCGATGCGGCCAAGGCCGTCGGCAAGCTGCTGGCGGAACGCGCCGTGCAGAAGGGCGTCAAGGAAGTGGTGTTCGATCGCGGTCAGTATCTGTATCACGGGCGCGTCAAGGCGCTTGCGGATGCGGCCCGCGAAAGCGGATTGAGCTTCTAACAACCGATTTTGAACCAAGATGAAGGACAGGGGCGTTAGGCTCCCTGAGATTGGAAAACACCATGGCAGGTGAACGCGAACGCGGCGGACGCGAACGGAGCAGGGATCGCGAAGAGCGCGACAGCGAGTTCGTCGACAAGCTGGTCCACATCAATCGCGTGGCGAAGGTCGTCAAGGGCGGCAAGCGCTTCGGCTTTGCGGCGCTGGTCGTGATCGGCGACCAGAAGGGTCGGGTCGGTTTCGGTCACGGCAAGGCGCGCGAAGTTCCCGAGGCGATCCGCAAGGCGACGGAATCGGCGAAGCGTAACCTGACGCGCGTTGCTCTGCGCGAAGGCCGCACGCTGCATCACGATATCGCCGGCCGTCACGGTGCGGGCCGCGTTTATCTGCGCGCAGCCCCCGCCGGTACCGGCATCATCGCGGGCGGTCCGATGCGCGCGGTGTTCGAAACGCTCGGCATCCAGGATGTGGTGGCGAAGTCGATCGGCTCGTCGAACCCCTACAACATGGTTCGCGCAACCTTCGACGCGCTGAAGCATCAGGATTCGCCGCGTTCGGTGGCGGCGCGCCGCAACATCAAGGTGTCCACGCTGCAGTCGCGCCGCGTCGGTGGCGATGCCGAAGTGGTGGCTGAATAAACAATCAGGCGCAGTTTCCCGCGCCGTTCGGAGTCAAGACGATGGCCAAGGCCGCAAAGATGATCAAGGTCGAGCAGACTGGCAGCGCAATCCGCCGCCACCACTCGCAGCGTGCGACGCTGATCGGCCTCAAGCTTAACAAGATCGGCCGGGTTTCCGAGCTGCAGGATACGCCTGAAGTTCGCGGCATGATCAGCAAGGTTCAACATCTCGTCCGCGTCGTCGGCGAGTAAGCAAGACAGGGAGGAGCATGATCCCGAAAAGTGGGGACCGGTTTTCGGTCAAGATCATGCTCCATAGATAAGGGAATTTCGCGATGAAGCTCAGCGATATCGCCGACAACGCCGGCTCGCGCAAGAAGCGCATGCGCGTCGGCCGTGGCATCGGTTCAGGCAAGGGCAAGACTGCGGGCCGCGGCGGCAAGGGCCAGACCGCGCGTTCGGGCGTGCGCATCAAGGGCTTCGAGGGCGGGCAGATGCCGCTGCATCGGCGCCTGCCGAAGCGCGGCTTCAACAACATCTTCAAGCTCGATTTCGCCGAGATCAATCTCGACCGCCTGCAGGACGCGATCGATGCCAAGCTGGTCGATGCCAATGAGACCGTCACCGCCGAATCGCTGGTGAAGGCCGGCGTGCTGCGCCGCGCCAAGGACGGCCTGCGGCTGCTCGGCCGCGGCGAAATCAAGGCCAAGCTCGCCATCGAGGTGCATGGCGCCTCGAAATCCGCGATCGCGGCGGTCGAAAAGGCCGGCGGCACGGTGAAGGTTCTGGCTCCGGCCAAGAAGGAAGAAGGCGAGGCGGCGTAACATCTGCGTCATTGCCCGCCGCGGCGCGGGCAATGCGCCGATTGAACGATGGACTTATCGAAGCCGAGCACCAAATAATGTCCGGCGTCTGCCGATGGCCCCGCTCGGGGCTTGAGGCGTGAGGGACGGCGGGAGAAAGCCTAGACATGGTCTCAGCAGCAGAACAACTTGCGGCAAACCTCAATTTCTCTGCGCTCGGCAAAGCCGACGAACTGAAGAAGCGCATCTGGTTCACACTGGGTGCGCTGCTTGTTTATCGGCTCGGCACCTATATCCCGCTGCCCGGCATCGATCCCGCGGCCTGGGAGCAGGTGTTCAAGTCGCAGGCCGGCGGCATCCTCGGCATGTTCAACATGTTCGCCGGCGGCGGTATCAACCGCATGGCGATCTTCGCCTTGAACATCATGCCGTATATCTCGGCGTCCATCATCATCCAGCTTCTGACTACGGTTTCGCCGCAGCTCGAGGCGCTGAAGAAGGAAGGCGAGGCCGGCCGCAAGACGCTGAACCAGTATACCCGCTATCTCACGGTGATCCTCGCCGCGTTCCAGTCCTACGGCATCGCCGTCGGCCTGCAGGGCGCCGGTAACGTCGTCAGTGAGCCCGGGCCGTTCTTCCTGATCTCCACCGCGATCACGCTGACCGGCGGCACCATGTTCCTGATGTGGCTCGGCGAGCAGATCACCTCGCGCGGCATCGGCAACGGTATTTCGCTGATCATCCTGGCCGGCATCGTCGCCGAGTTGCCCTCGGCGCTCGCCAACATGCTCGAACTCGGCCGTCAGGGGGCGCTGTCGACCGCCCTGATCCTGATCGTGATCGTGATGGCGGTCGTCGTGATCGCCTTCATCGTGTTCATGGAACGCGCGCAGCGGCGGCTCCTGATCCAGTATCCGAAGCGCCAGGTCGGCAACAAGATGTTCGAGGGCCAGTCCTCGCATCTGCCGCTCAAGCTCAACACCTCGGGCGTGATCCCGCCGATCTTCGCCTCGTCGCTGCTGTTGCTGCCGACGACGGTGGCCAACTTCAACGCCGGCTCGGGTCCGGAATGGTTCCAGTGGCTCAACACCCAGCTCAGCCACGGCCGTCCGCTGTTCCTGTTCTGCTATCTCGGGCTGATCGTGTTCTTCGCGTTCTTCTATACCGCGATCGTGTTCAACCCGACCGAGACCGCGGACAATCTGAAGAAGCATGGCGGCTTCATCCCCGGCATCCGTCCGGGCGAGCGCACCGCCGAATATATCGACTACGTGTTGTCGCGCGTGACGGTGCTCGGCGCGATCTATCTCGCCATCGTCTGCCTGATTCCCGAAGTTCTGATCTCCTACGCCGCGGTGCCGTTCTACTTTGGCGGAACCTCGCTTCTGATCGTCGTCAGCGTGACGATGGATACGGTGGCGCAGGTGCAGGGCTATCTGCTCGCCCATCAGTATGAAGGGCTGATCCGCAAGTCCAAGCTCAAGGGCCGCCGTCGATGAAATCTGAGCTGCCGCGCCGGATCGCGATCACGATCGGCGCGCTGCTCACCTTCCGGCTCGGCAGTCATATCCCGCTTGCGGGCCTCTCGCCACAGATGCAGGCCAGCCTGCTGCTTTCATCGCACGCTGCCGCCCGCATTTCGGTTTTCGCGCTCTTCATCATTCCCTATCTGAGTGTCGCGATCGTCATGCAGCTTGTCGCTGTGGTGTGGGGCAGGCTGAGTGCGCTGGAACGATCGGGTGAGGCCGGCCGCCGCAAGATTGCCCGCTTCACGCTGATCCTGACGCTGCTGCTTGCAGCATTCCAGGCCTTCGGCGTCGCATCCGGTCTTCAGGACGTTCCCGGCCTCGTCACAGAGCCCGGCGGCTGGTTCCTGCTGTCGGCCACTGCAACGATGGTGGGCGGCGTGTTCTTCCTGGTCTGGCTTAGCGAACAAATCACCCGCCACGGGATCGGCAACGGGCTCGCGCTGCTTCTGTTCGTCGGCATCATCGTTTCGCTTCCGGCAGATATTTCCGCCACCTTCCAACTGCTGGGACAGGGCGCGATCTCCGGCAGCCTTCTGCTGTTGCTGGCGATCCTCGCGGTCGTGGGCGTCGCGGTCATCGTGCTCGTCGAAGGCGCGCGGCGGAACGTGCCGGTGCAATATGCCGCGCGCCAGGCGGGAACACGCCTGCTTCCCGCGCGCTCCTCGGTGCTGCCGATCAAGATCAACAGCGCCGGGTTCCTGATCCCGGCCACCGTGACGCCGTGGATTTTCTATCTTCCGCTGGTGCTTGCGACCTTGGCCCTCGGCCAGACGCCAACGCTCGCCGTCGCCTACGACCACATCCAGTTCGCCCGGCCGGTCCACATGATCCTCGGATCCATTGCGGTCTTCGTGCTGGCTTTCATCTATACTGCCTATGTGCTTGATCCCGCGCGCATCGCCGAGGTCTTGCACAAGCGGGGCGGCGCGATTACAGACGTGGCGCCGGGCGAACCCACCGCCGACCATCTCGATCGCGTCGTGACGTTGACGACCTTCATCGGAGCCGTCTACCTCGTGGCCGTGTCGCTGATTCCGGAAGCCTTGGTGGCTTACGGTAAGCTGCCCTTTCTTTTTGGTGGTGGCTCGGCGCTGATTGTGGTTTGCACTATCCTTGATATCAAAACGCAGGTGCGCGGGCATTCGCTCACCAAGCCGGGGGGCGAATTGTCATGAGATTGATCCTTTTGGGGCCGCCGGGTGCGGGCAAGGGGACCCAGGCGCAACGGCTGGTCCACAAACACGACCTGATCCAGCTCTCCACCGGCGAGATGCTGCGCGCTGCGGTGGCCGCGCAGACACCGGTCGGCCTGCAGGCCAAAGACATCATGGCGAGCGGGTCGCTGGTGCCGGATGAAATCGTGATCGGAATCATCTCCGACCGCCTCGACCAGCCCGACATGAAGAACGGGTTCATCCTCGACGGCTTTCCACGCACGGTGCCGCAGGCCGCAGCCCTCGATGAACTGCTGAAGAAGAAGCACATCAAGCTCGACGCCGTGATCGAGCTGCGCGTCAACGAGAGCGCGCTGCTCGACCGCGTCGAGAATCGCGTCGCCGAGATGCGGGCGAGGGGCGAAGAAGTGCGAATCGACGACACTCCGGAAGTGCTGTCGAAGCGGCTGGCGAGCTACCGGACCCTGACCGAGCCCCTGATTCACTACTATTCGGAGCGGCGGAAGCTGCTCACGGTCGATGGTATGATGACCATCGAGCACGTCACCCGGGAAATTAACCGGATCCTGTCCGCCATCGGCGCGGTGGAACCCAAAGCATCGAAGGCAGCTGCGCCGGCCAGGCAGGCCAAGGCGGGCGCCAGGAAGACCGCCAAGCCCGCGGGCAAAAAAGCCGCCAAAACCGCCAGGAAAGCCGCCAAATCCGCTCAAAAGGCCGCCAAAGCCGCCTCCAGGGGGGCAAAAAAGGCCAAAAAGGCGACCAAGAAAACGGCCAAAAAGGTGGTCAAAAAGCCCGCCAAAAAGGCCGTGAAAAAGGTCACGAAAAAGCGAGCTAAACGATAGAGACGGTTGACGAAACCGAGTTGAATCCTTTAATAAGCCCCGCATCCAAGTCGGATAGTTGCAGACGATGCCGGGCCCCAAAGAATCTGAGGGGACGGGCGTCGTGTTCGCGTTTGCGGACGCCTGCCCGAGTTAGCAAGAACATAGCCCGGTCCGCGAGGGATCGGTGACAGGAGAGAAGTCCGTGGCCCGTATTGCCGGCGTGAATATCCCGACCAACAAGCGCGTCTTGATCGCGCTCCAGTACATCCATGGCATCGGCCAGAAGAACGCGGCCGAGATCATCGAGAAGGTGAAGATTCCCGTTGAGCGCCGCGTCAGCCAGCTCAGCGACCAGGAAGTTCTGCAGATCCGCGAAGTCATCGACCGCGACTATCTGGTCGAGGGCGATCTTCGTCGTGAAGTCGGCATCAACATCAAGCGTCTGATGGACCTCGGCTGCTATCGCGGCCTGCGTCATCGCCGCGGCCTGCCGGTGCGCGGCCAGCGCACCCACACCAATGCGCGCACGCGCAAGGGCCCGGCCAAGTCGATTGCCGGCAAGAAGAAGTAATTGGCGAGTAGCGAATGGCGAATGGCGAGTAGGGGCTCGACCCCTATTCGCTATTCGCCACTCACCATTCGCTCTTAGGTGTAGCCGCTGGCACTACGGCGGCGTTTGAGATCACAGGAAAGGTTTTGGAATGGGCAAGGAAGCCACCCGCATACGCCGCCGCGAACGCAAGAACATCGCCTCCGGCATCGCGCATGTGAATTCGTCGTTCAACAACACGACCATCACCATCACCGACGCGCAGGGCAACACTATTGCCTGGTCGTCGGCCGGCACGATGGGCTTCAAGGGTTCGCGCAAGTCGACCCCCTATGCCGCGCAGGTCGCGGCCGAAGACGTTTCCAAGAAGGCGCAGGAACACGGCATGCGCACGCTGGAAGTGGAAGTTGCAGGCCCCGGTTCGGGCCGTGAGTCGGCGCTTCGCGCGCTGCAGGCGGCGGGCTTCACCGTCACATCGATTCGCGACGTGACGACGATCCCGCACAATGGTTGCCGTCCGCGCAAGCGCCGGCGCGTTTGATGTTTTGGTCGCGGGCGGATTTATCCGCCGCGCGATTGCCTTGGAATTTCGACAGCCGCGGGCTGATCCGCGATCTCCAACGTCAGTTGCGGGCACGACTGGCCCAAAGGACTGACACATGGGTGACACAGTGACGATCCAGAAAAATTGGCAAGAACTTATCCGACCGAACAAGCTGCAGGTAACGCCGGGCACCGATGCGGCCCGGTTTGCGACCGTTGTCGCAGAACCCCTCGAGCGCGGCTTCGGCCAGACCCTCGGTAACGCGCTGCGCCGCATCCTGCTGTCGTCGCTGCAGGGCGCAGCGGTGCAGTCGGTGCACATCGACGGCGTGCTGCACGAGTTCTCCTCGATCGCGGGCGTTCGCGAGGACGTCACCGACATCGTGCTCAACATCAAGGACATCTCGATCAAGATGCAGGGCGAAGGCCCCAAGCGCATGGTCGTGAAGAAGCAGGGCCCGGGCGTCGTCACCGCCGGCGACATCCAGACCGTCGGCGACGTCGTGGTGCTCAATCCCGACCTGCAGATCTGCACGCTGGACGAGGGCGCGGAAATCCGCATGGAATTCACGGTCGCTGCCGGCAAGGGCTATGTCGCCGCCGAGCGTAACCGCCCCGAGGACGCGCCGATCGGCCTGATCCCGGTCGACAGCCTGTTCTCGCCGGTCCGCAAGGTTTCCTACAAGGTCGAGAACACCCGCGAGGGCCAGATCCTCGACTACGACAAGCTGACCATGACGATCGAAACCAATGGTGCGATCACGCCGGAAGATTCGGTGGCCTATGCCGCCCGCATCCTGCAGGATCAGCTCAACGTGTTCGTGAACTTCGAAGAGCCGCGCAAGGAAGTGGCGCAGGAGATCATCCCCGATCTCGCGTTCAACCCTGCGTTCCTCAAGAAGGTCGACGAACTGGAGTTGTCGGTGCGTTCGGCAAACTGCCTGAAGAACGACAACATCGTCTACATCGGCGATCTCGTGCAGAAGTCGGAAGCGGAAATGCTCCGTACCCCGAACTTCGGCCGCAAGTCGCTGAACGAGATCAAGGAAGTGCTGGCCCAGATGGGTCTGCATCTCGGCATGGAAGTGCCGGGCTGGCCGCCGGAGAATATCGACGAGCTCGCCAAGCGCTTCGAAGACCACTATTGAGCGAATAGGGAGTGGCGAATAGCGAATGGAAAGACAAACCATTCGCTACTTACTACTCGCTTCCCAGGGCGAACGCAGGCGGCCCACCTGAGCAACAAGTCCGACGAACCGTCGCGACAGAATAAGTATTGAGGAATTCAACATGCGTCACGGCAAGGTTCACCGGAAGCTCAACCGCACCGCCGAGCATCGGCGTGCGATGTTCGCCAACATGTGCGCGGCGCTGATCAAGCACGAGCAGATCGTCACCACGCTGCCGAAGGCCAAGGAATTGCGCCCGATCGTCGAGAAGCTGGTCACGCTCGGCAAGAAGGGCGGTCTGGCCATGCGCCGCCAGGCGATCTCCGAAATGCGCGACAAGGATCAGGTCCGCAAGCTGTTCGACGTGCTGGCGTCTCGCTACAAGGACCGCCAGGGCGGCTACACCCGCATCATCAAGGCCGGCTTCCGCTACGGCGACAACGCCCCGATGGCCGTGATCGAATTTGTCGACCGCGACGTCGATGCCAAGGGCAAGGACTCCGGCCCGGTGCAGGAAAAGTCCGCCGAAGCGGCGTAAGCCTTACAAGTCAAATGGTCTTAAAAGCGGCGCTTTCCGGCGCCGCTTTTTTATTTGCCGAACTCGAACGCGGCGCGCGATGTCCAGCGCCGCGTTCGCTTAACTCACCAGTGGCGCCAGTGGCGATGATAATACCGGGGCCCGCCATAATAGGCGAAGGCCGGGCGGATCACGCGGCGATAGCGAACCACGGGCACATAGGGCCCGCCATAATATCCGCCGTAGTAGGCTGGCGCATAACCGCCGTAATAGGCCGGAGCGTATCCGCCGTAGTAACGAGGGTATCCGTAACCGTAGCCGGGATATCCGCCATAGTATCCGTAACCAGGGCCATAGGCGTAGGCGTTGGACGCAAGGCCGCCGATCAACGCTCCCGCCAGGAGGCCGCCAGCCACAGCCGGGAAAAATCCGCCGCCGCGCCAGCGCGCTTCGGCGGGCGAGGGCGCTGCGACAGCCGTCAGGCCGAGGGTGGCCGCAAGCGCCAGGATCAAAGGTGCTTTCCTCATGGAACACTCCTTTCCGCAAATCCGTAAAGCAGACACTCAATAAACACATTCAAGTGAAGTTCGTTGCACGCCGCAAGCGGCCGAGCGGCCGGGCGGCAGATTTAATATTCATGAACGCCTGTTCACGGCTTCGAGCGGGCCTCCGGGCGCCGCTTTTTTTGTCTCGGCCGAAGCGAGCGTTCGCTTCCCCAATGATCCGAACCACAACGGCGGCGCGCCACCATTCGCGTCCTGAGCGACTGACGGTCGGCGGGATGGCCGACCAATCCTCGAAAGAGTCCTCGACGGCGAAAGCGGAGAGGCGGGGAGAGATCACGAACCGAAGAGAACAATTGCGGTTGCGCTTGTCGCGCCCGATATCCCCGTCATCAAACAGGGAGATACCTCATGAACATCGATCTTGCGGGAAAGACCGCGCTGGTCACAGGCTCGACCGCCGGCATCGGACACGCCATCGCCAAGGGGCTGGCTGCGTCGGGCGCCACGGTCGTGGTCAATGGCCGTGCGCAGGGCAAGGTCGATAGCGCGGTTGCCGCCATCAGCAAGGCGTCGCCCGGCGCCAAGGTCCGCGGCGTGGCCGCGGATGTCTCGACCGCGGCGGGTTGTGGCGCGCTGCTTGAAGCGCTGCCCAGCGTCGACATCCTGATCAACAATGCCGGGATATTCGAGCCCAAGGGGTTTTTCGACATTCCCGACGAGGACTGGAGCCGCTTCTACGAGGTCAATGTGATGTCGGGCGTGCGGCTGTCGCGCGCCTATATGCCCGGCATGCTGATGCGCAACTGGGGCCGCATCGTTTTCATCTCCTCGGAATCGGGACTGAATATTCCAAAGGAGATGATCCACTACGGCATGACCAAGACGGCGCAGCTCGCGGTGGCGCGAGGGCTTGCGGAACTGACCCGCGGCACCGCCGTGACGGTCAATTCGGTGTTGCCCGGGCCTACGATGTCGGAAGGCGTCGAGACCTTCGTCAGGGATCTCGCCAAGCAAAATGGCCAGTCGGTAGAGGAGGCGGCAGCCCGCTTCGTCAAACAGCACCGCCCGACGTCGCTGGTCGAGCGCTTTGCCAGCGTCGAGGAGATCGCCAACATGGTGGTCTATGTCAGCTCAAAGGAAGCCTCCGTCACCAACGGTGCGGCATTGCGGGCCGAGGGCGGCATCATCCAGACCATCGCGTGAGGAGCCATTACGTTTTCGAGCATTCCCCGGACTTGATCCGGGGGTGGGGACCGGTTCGAGGAAAGAAAACGCGCCAAACAAGGAAGGCTTCGATGCCGGCCTATGTCATTTCCGAAGTCGGGGTGCGTGATGCGGCAGACTTCGGTGCCTATCGCAGCCTCGCTGCCGAAACGATCGCGCAGTATGGCGGGCAATATCTCGTTCGTGGCGGGCGCGTCGAACTCATCGAAGGTGAACCGCCGCCGAAGACGATGATCATCGTGGAATTCCCGTCGATGGCGCGCCTGCGTGAATGGTATGCCTCGCCGGAATACGCCGAGGCATTGAAGGTGCGCGCGACCGCGCTGGAGCGCCGGCTGTTGTTTGTCGAGGGGGTGCCAGCAGTTTGAGATCGTAATCGTAGTAGATCGTAGGGTGGGTTAGCCGAAGGCGTAACCCACCACTTTAGTAAATCGCGTGGCAAGTTGGTGGGTTACGCTGCGCTAACCCACCCTACGCAATCTCGAACTACCATCCCTCCAGCACGATCTTGCCGCGCGATTTTCCCGACTCCAAAAGCGCATGCGCGCGTTTGAGGTTGGCGGCGTTGATGGTGCCAAAGGTCTGGTCGAGCGTGGTGCGCAGCACGCCCTTGTCGATGAGGTCGGCAACATCGTTCAGCAGCATGTGCTGCGCGATCATGTCCGGCGTCTGGAACGACGAGCGGGTGAACATCGATTCCCAGTGCACCGAGATCGCCTTGCCCTTGAACGCACTCATCGTGAATTCCGGGGGATCGTCGATCAGGCCGAATTTGCCCTGCGGTGCCATCAGGTCGGCGATCCCCTTGTAGTGCTGATCGGTGTAGGTGAGGCTGGCGACCAGGCCGACCGGCGGCACTTTCAGCTGCTCGATCTGCTCCTTCATCGGCTTGCCGTGATCGATCACGGCATGCGCGCCGAGATCGAGGCACCACTTTTTCGATTCCGGCCGGGTCGCGGTGGCAACCACGGTGAGGCCGGTGAGGCGGCGCGCGAGCTGGATCAGGATCGAGCCGACGCCACCGGCGCCGCCGGTAATCAGCAGCGTGCGCGGATCGACGCTCTTGCCCGGCACCGCGCCGAGCCGATCGAACAGCAATTCCCAGGCGGTGATCGAGGTCAGCGGCAGCGCGGCGGCCTGTGCGAAGGAAAGCGATTTCGGCTTGCGACCGACGATGCGTTCATCGACCAGATGGAATTCCGAATTGGTGCCCTGGCGCAGGATAGAGCCGGCGTAGAACACTTCATCGCCCGGCTTGAACAGCGTCACGTCAGGCCCGACCGCATCAACGACACCGGCCGCGTCATAACCCAAAATCTTGGTCTCGCCTTCGGGCGGCGCGGCGCGCTTACGGACCTTGTAGTCGACCGGGTTGGCCGAGATCGCTTTTACGGCGACTCTGACGTCGCGGCCTTTCGGCTCGCCCTTGGCGGTCTCGAAATCGATCAGCGAATTCGCGTCCTCGATCGGGAGCGATTTTTGGTATCCGACGGCCTTCATGGCTGCTGTCTCCTGCCAGTTCTGTTGATTGAGCCTACCTGTCGCGCTGGCATCAATTTGGCAAGTACTGTAAAATCGGGGAACTAGTCCCTGTTTGGATACTATTGGAAAATAACGCATGAAAAGGCGGAATTCTGCCCATCGGCCCGGCTGCTCGGTGGAAGCCACCCTCGATCTGATCGACGGCAAGTGGAAGGGCGTGATCCTGTTCCATCTGCAGGCCGGTACCCAGCGATTTGGGGAGTTGCGGCGGCGGATGCCCGGCATTACCCAGCGCATGCTGACCAAGCAGCTGCGCGCGCTGGAGGATGACAAACTGGTGGTCCGCAAGGTCTATGCCGAGGTGCCGCCGCGGGTCGAGTATACCCTCTCGGAGCTCGGCGAGAGCCTGCGCCCCGTGATCGATACGCTGAAGGCGTGGGGGGAGAGCCATCGGGACCGGCTGTCCTGTGGACCTGCGCCGGAAACCATCAAAGCGCCCGATCGCGCAGCGTAGTCGTGTACCGCCTTGTCTTCTCTCGTTGCCGCCTCGCATCTATATCTGACGCACCAAATTACGGGATTTCTTGCATGTTGATTCGCTCTCTTGCCCTGCTACTGGTTTCCGCGATCGTTGCCACGCCGGCGCTGGCGCAGGACCGCCGCGTGCCGTCGTCGGGAGCCGAGCTGCGGCTTTCCTTCGCGCCGATCGTGCAACGGGTGCAGCCGGCGGTGGTCAACGTCTATGCCGCCAAGACCGTGCAGAACCGCAATCCCTTGCTGGACGATCCGATCTTCCGCCGCTTTTTCGGCGTGCCCGGCCAGCAGCCCGAGCAGATGCAGCGTTCGCTGGGTTCGGGCGTGATGGTCGACGCCTCCGGCCTCGTCGTCACCAACAACCACGTCATCGAAGGCGCCGATCAGGTCAAGATATCGCTGGCCGACAAGCGTGAATTCGAGGCCGAGATCGTGCTGAAGGACAGCCGCACCGATCTGGCGGTGTTGCGCATCAAGGACAACAAGGAGAAGTTCACGACGATCGACTTTGCCAATTCCGATGAATTGCTGGTCGGCGACGTCGTGCTCGCGATCGGTAATCCCTTCGGCGTCGGCCAGACCGTGACGCAAGGCATCATCTCGGCGCTGGCGCGCACGCAAGTTGGCATCACCGACTACCAGTTCTTCATCCAGACCGATGCCGCGATCAACCCCGGCAATTCCGGCGGCGCGCTGGTCGACATGACGGGCAAGCTTGCGGGCATCAACACCGCGATCTTCTCGCGCTCCGGCGGCTCGCAGGGCATCGGCTTTGCGATTCCGGCCAACATGGTGCGCGTGGTCGTGGCCTCCGCCAAGAGCGGCGGCAAGGCGGTGAAGCGCCCGTATCTCGGCGCCAAGTTGCAGGCGGTGACGCCCGAGATCGCGGAGACGCTGGGGCTGAAGTCGCCGACCGGTGCGCTGGTCGCCAACGTCGCGGCGAACAGCCCGGCAGCGCGCGCCGGATTGAAACTGTCCGACCTGATTACCTCGATCGATGGCCAGGTGATCGACGATCCCAACGCGTTCGACTATCGCTTCGCCACCCGTCTATTGGGTGGTTCGGCGCAGATCGACGTGCAGCGCGCCGGCAAGACCGTGAAGCTGACGATGCCATTGGAAACCGCGCCCGATACCAACCGCGACGAGATCGTGTTGACCGCGCGCTCGCCGTTCCAGGGCGCCAAGGTCGCCAACATCTCGCCGGCGGTGGCCGATGAGCTGCGGCTGGACGCCTCGACCGAAGGCGTCGTCGTGATCGATCTTGCCGATGGCGGAACGGCCGCCAGCGTCGGCTTCCAGAAGGGCGACATCATCCTCGCGGTCAATAGCCAGAAGATCGCCAAGACCAGCGATCTCGACAAGGCCTCGAAAAGTCAGTCGCGGATCTGGCGCATCACCGTGGTACGCGGCGGCCAGCAGATCAACGTGACGCTCGGCGGATGAGCCCGAAGCAGCCACGCGAAGCTGCCAACCTCTTTGCCGCGGCAGGGATGGAGCAGGACGCGCCGCGTCCGCTGCCGGATCGGCTGCGCCCGCAGTCGTTGTCAGATGTCGTCGGCCAGGATCACATCCTCGGCCTCGACGGTGCGCTGACGCGGATGCTGGAAACGCGCACGCTCGGTTCGCTGGTGTTCTGGGGACCGCCCGGCACCGGCAAGACCACGGTGGCGCGGCTGCTGGCCGATGCCACCGAACTGCATTTCGAACAGATCTCTGCGGTATTTTCCGGCGTCGCCGACCTGAAGAAAGTATTCGATGCCGCGCGCGCCCGCCGCGAGACCGGCAAGGGCACGTTGCTGTTCGTCGACGAGGTGCATCGCTTCAACCGCGCGCAGCAGGATTCGTTTCTGCCCGTGATGGAAGACGGCACCGTGGTGCTGGTCGGCGCCACCACCGAAAATCCCTCGTTCGAGCTCAACGCGGCGCTGCTGTCGCGAGCCCGCGTGCTGGTGTTTCATTCGCTCGATGCGGTGGCGGTGGAGCAGCTGTACGCCCATGCGGAAAAGATCGAGGGCAAGAAGCTGCCGCTCGACGTCGAGGCCCGCGCCGTGCTGGTGCGGATGGCCGATGGCGACGGTCGCGCCGCGCTGACGCTCGCCGAAGAAGTCTGGCGCGCCGCGCGCAAGGGCGAAGTCTTCAACGCCACGCAATTGCAGGACATCCTGCAGCGCCGCGCCCCGATCTACGACAAATCCGCCGACGGCCACTACAACCTGATCTCGGCGCTGCATAAGGCGGTGCGCGGCTCCGATCCGGATGCGGCGCTGTATTATCTCGCGCGCATGATGGATGCCGGCGAGGATCCGCTGTTTTTGGCGCGGCGGGTGGTGCGCATGGCGGTGGAGGACATTGGCCTGGCCGATCCGCAGGCGCTGGTGATCTGCAACGCCGCCAAGGATGCCTATGATTTCCTCGGCCATCCCGAGGGCGAACTGGCGATCGCGCAGGCCGTGATCTATCTCGCCACCGCGCCGAAATCCAACGCCGCCTACAAGGCCTTTGGCGCGGCGATGCGCACGGCGAAGGAGGGCGGTTCGCTGCTGCCGCCAAAACACATTCTCAACTCGCCGACCAAGTTGATGAAGTCGGAAGGCTACGGTTCCGGCTACGAATACGACCACGATGCGCCCGATGCGTTTTCCGGCCAGGACTATTTCCCGGAAGCGCTGGGACGCCAGACATTTTATGATCCGCCCGACCGCGGCTTCGAGCGCGAGATCCGCAAGCGGCTGGACTATTGGGCGAAGCTGCGGCGCGAACGCGGCGGAGGAAGTGCTGAATGATTGGTCTGAAGTGCCGTGGCGTGTTCGCTCTTGCGTGCGCGCTGTTTGTCGCGGGGTTCGCGCAATCCGCGTCGGCTGACACCGTGCAGGTTGCGCCGGGAATACAGGTGACGAAGCGGACCTATGCTGCGCCCGCCAAGGAACAGCCGTTCTTTGGCTTCGAAGCCAAGACCGACGCGCAGCGGGACGAGGACGACAAGTTCGTCAAGGCCCTGGTGCAGGCGGCCGGGACCAAGGAGAAGGCGCTGGACGAAGTGGTCAAGCGTGGTTGGCGGGCGCTTGGATCGGGCAAGTACCCCGAAGCCGCACTGCGATTCAACCAGGCCTACCTCGTCGCTCCCGAACAGAGCGTCGTCTATCACGGCCTGGCGGCGATCGCACAAATTCGTTTCAAGGACCTCGACTACGCCGAAGAGCTGTTCCGGATTGCGCAGAAGCAGCCCAATCCGCTGAAGATGCTGAATGCGGACTACGGCCGCGTGCTGCTGGTCGCCAAGCGTCCGAAGGAGGCGCAGCCAGTGCTGGAGCAGGCGGTCAAGGACACGCCGGACTTCGGCGACGCCTGGATCAATCTCGCCCACGCCCGCCTGCAGAACGGCGACCGCGACGCCGCCTGCGCGGCGGCTGATGTCGCGATGAAGCAGCGTCCGTCGTCCAATGCGAAGGTCGATCTCGCCAAGTTGAGAAATGACGCGCAGTGCAAGTGAGTGTCGTTCGCTGATGTCGCTTCGCCGACCAAGCTGACGAAGTCGGAAGTCCATGGCTCCGGCTACGAATTCTACGCCGCTGCCGGAAAAGGGGTCTTGCAAAAATGTGCCAAAAATGGCACATTGAGCAATCCACATGATTGATCGAACAAAAAAAGCTGCCTGCTCGGTTCTATATCAGCCAGCAGGGCCGCAATCCTGTTCGGGAATGGATTTTGGAATTGTCTTCCGGGGACCGTCAAACGGTAGGCAAGGACATTCAGAAAGTGGAGTTTGGCTGGCCCATCGGGCGTCCGCATTGTGCTCCGATTGGGCACGGCTTGTGGGAGGTGCGAAGCGATTTTGACAGCAACCGAATTGGGCGAGTGATTTTCTGCATGGGTGACGGGCACATGATCCTCTTGCACGGCTTCATCAAGAAGACGCAGAAGACGCCGCAGCAAGACATTGAGCTCGCGCTGAAGCGCAAACGAGAGGTGACGTGATGGTGAAGAAGAAAGCGCGCGTGAGCGAAGAAACGTTCGACGAATTCCTTGCCGAACAGGGCGTACTTGGAGCGTGCGAAGAACGCGCAATCAAGGAGATCATCGCCGAGCAATTGGCGGAGGCGATGAAAGCGCAGGGCATTACCAAGAGTGCGATGGCAGAGCGGATGAAAACCAGCCGGCGTCAGCTTGACCGGCTGTTGGATCCCGGCACACCGTCCGTGACGCTCGAGACGTTGCGCCGCGCTGCGAACGCCGTTGGGCGCACCTTGCGTGTTGAGCTGACGTAATGAACGGACCATTGCGTCGCTACTTCCCCGTCTTCACAAACTCCATAATCTCATCAGTCAACCGCGTATCCGCGGTGTTGATCGCGTAGACCTCCGACATGTGGCTGTGCTGCGGCAGCATGAAGGTGCGCGCGCACCCCTCGGCGCTTTTGCAGGTGGCCTGTTTCAGCAATTCGTATTGCTCGATGAAGCGCGGTGGATCGAGTTCGGCGGCAGTGGCCATCAATGGAATCTTTGTCTCCAGCAAGCCTCGCAGCGAAGATCGTTCGGCATAGCGCGAGGGATCGGAGCCGAAATAGGTGATCTCGGCGTCGCCGACCGGCGATGCCGTCAGGTCGTAGATGCCGGAGACCATGATCGCGCCGGCGATGCCGCCGCCCTTCACCTTGTGAAGCTCGGGATGCGATACGTAGTTGGCGACATGCACCGCGCCGGCGGATTGCCCCATCAGGAAGACGCGCGTCGGATCGCCGCCACGCTCGCGGATTTTTTCGCTCACCCATAGCACCACGGACGCAAGGTCTTCGGCGCTGGCTGGATACACGAATTGCGGCGCCAGTCGGTAGGTGGCGTTGACGCCGACGAAGCCGTTCTTCACCGCCCACAGCATGATGTTGTCGTAAAATGGACTGCCGGGGTTGCGCTTGTTGCCGGCAACAAAGCCGCCGCCGTGGATGAAGATCAGCACCGGCCGCGCCGATGAATTGGTGTCCGGCGTAAACACGTCGAGCAGATGCCGCTCCGCCGCGCCGTATTTGACGTCGCGCTCGGTCTTGATGCCCTCGTAGGGCTCCTTTTGCTGCATCGGCGCGTAGAGCGCGGCGGTTTTGGGCGGGTCAATGGTGCGCCCGAGTTCCAGCAGCTTCCACGCCAGATCCTCCGACATCGCCGGCTGCTGCGCGAGGGCCGAACCTGCCCAGATGGCTGCGATCACGGCCAGGAACAGCTTCACGGCCCATGTCGTCGATTTCATCCCCCAACTCCCGTTTGCTTCCCAAACCATCATCCGGCCGCTGCTTGCCTGGCCGCCGGCCAGGCGGACAAGCTTTCGTACGCGACCCGCGCCCACACGAGTATCAGATGGATCTGGCGCGAGACCAAATGGAGCGGAAATTGAAGCCGGATCGGCCGGGTTTTGCTCCGACATTCTCCGGAACGGGCCGATTCACCGTGACGATTCGCTGCTTTTGCGCTAGGCAACGGCCTTATCCGGAGCCAAGCCAATCATGAGCCGTCGCGTCAAAAAACCTCTCCGCCCGGCGGGCGACCGCCCCAAGGGCGCGCGGCCCTATCGGGGCTCGAAAGCCGAGCGGCCGGCCCATCGTCCGGGCGGCAAGCCGCCGGCGCGTTTTTCCGCGTCGGCGCCCCGCGCGCCGAAACCGGCGCCTTACGTTCCCGAGCCTGAGAAGATCGTCGCCGAGCCGCCGTTGCCGACCAAGGTCCAGACCGTGGTCGTGACCGCGGACGAGAACAACATGCGCGTCGATCGCTTCCTCGAGGCGCGTTTTCCGGGCCTGTCGTTCTCCCACATCCAGCGCATCGTTCGCAAAGGCGAACTGCGCGTCAACGGCAAGCGCGCCGACAGCAAGGACCGGATCGAGGAGGGGCAGAGCATCCGGATTCCGCCGCTCAAGCTCGATACGCCGAAGGTCGGCGGCACGCTCTCGGAAGCCGCGACCAAGACGCTGCAGGCGCTCAAGGACATGATCCTGTTCGAGGACGCCGACGTCATGGTGCTGAACAAGCCAGCAGGGCTTGCGGTGCAGGGCGGCTCCGGCATCACGCGCAATGTCGACGACATGCTCGAAGTGATGCGCGACGCCAAGGGGCAAAAACCAAGGCTGGTGCACCGGCTGGACCGCGAAACGTCGGGCTGTCTGTTGATCGCAAAAACGCGCTTTGCCGCCACCGCGCTGACCGGATCGTTCCGCCATCGCTCGGCGCGAAAAATCTATTGGGCGATGGTGGCGGGCGTCCCGAAGCCGAAGCAGGGCCGCATCTCGACCTATCTCGCCAAGGAAGAGAGCGAGGACGACACCATCATGCGGATCGCCAAGCATGGCGATGAAGGTGCCAGCCACGCGGTGACCTATTACGCCGTGGTCGAGACCTCGGCGCAGAAACTCGCCTGGGTGTCACTGAAGCCGGTGACGGGGCGCACCCATCAATTGCGCGCGCATATGGCGCATATCGACCATGCCATCGTCGGCGATCCCAAATACTTCAACAAGGAAAACTGGGACCTGCCGGGCGGCATCCAGAACCGCCTGCATCTTTTGGCGCGCCGGATCGTGATCCCGCATCCGCGCGGTGGCGTGATCGACGCGACCGCGCCGCTGCCGCCGCACATGCTGCAGTCCTGGAATCTGCTCGGCCTCGAGGCCGACCGCTTCGATCCGATCGAGAACGCGCCGGAGGAGTAGCGTCTCCGTCAGCGCTTGAACTGCGCGAGAAACAGCCGCAAGGAATCTTGCGGGCTTTCGATGTCCGAAATCACCCAGCCGTCAGGCCCCTTGACGGCGATGAAGTTCAGCGTGATCGCGCGGCCGTTATTGTTGAAGCTGGCGGTGACATAGGTCTTGCCCGATTCCGTGCGCAGGATTTTGGTCGAGACCGGGCCGATTTTCCAGGTCGGGCTTTGTACCATGAAATCGTACGGCGCCTCGCGCGGGGCGATCCACGCGCTTCGCAGACTGCGATCGAAAAACTGTTCCGCGATCTCGGCGCTGCGCGGCAATCCCTTCGACAGGTCTGACGAGCCCTTGCCGTAATAGGCGTAGACGTTGCGGACCAGGGATTCCGGGGTGCGGAACCCGGCTTGTGCGGGCAGGGCGGCGAGAACAGCCATCGAAATCAGGATCGCAGCAAGGAGTTTCACGGCTCGCGGACCTTTCTTGGTTTCACCGGGCCCATTTTGGCGGCAAATGACATCAGGCGAAAGCCTTGCACACGGCTCGAATTGAAGCGTTTTTTGGCGTGAAGCGGTGTCCATTTCGCCCAAAAGCGCTATAAGGCGCGGATGCGTGAATTATTCGATGAAGTTGCCGGCCAGTCTCCGTTCGACCCGGAGGAGGCGGTGCGGCGCGCGACCCGCGTGCCACAACGCAAGCGCTTTTACGCCAGTGCCGGCGTCGGCGAGGCGGATGGCGGCTTTACGGTCACGCTCGACGGCAAGCCGATCCGCACGCCCTCCGGCCGCCATGTCGTCACGCCCAACGCTGTTATTGCGGAGGCGATCGCGGCAGAATGGAATGCGCAGGTCGAAACCATCAACCCCCTGACCATGCCGCTGACGCGCTTTGCCAACAGCGTCGGGGAAGGCGTCATCGATCGCGTCGATGCGGTGGCCGACGACGTCGAAAAATATCTCGGCACCGATTTGCTGTTCTATCGCGCCGGCCATCCCGAAGCGCTGGTCGCAAAAGAAGCCGCGCATTGGGATCCCGTGGTGTTCTGGGCGGCGAACGAACTCGGCGCCCATTTCATGCTGGCCGAGGGGATCGTGCACGTCACCCAGCCGGAGCCGGCGATCAAGGCGGCGCGCGCGGTATTCCCAACCGATCCCTGGTCGGTCGCGGCGCTGCATGTGGTGACGACACTGACCGGCTCGGCGCTGCTGGCGCTGGCGCTCTTCCACGGCGTGCGCAACGCCGAAGAGGTCTGGGCCGCCGCCCATGTCGATGAGGACTGGAACATTGAAAAATGGGGCCTCGACGAGGAGGTCGCCGCCCGCAGGGCGGCCCGGCTGGTTGATTTCACCGCCGCGGTGACCATTCTGAAGGCCTTGAAGCCTTGAATCGGATGGTCGGTTAACGAGAGGTTTACGACGCCGGGGTAGCCTGATGCCCTGGCCGAGACCTCTGATATGGCGATCTCTATCAACAATTCCGTGCTTCCGGTGCTTGCCGCCCAAGAGGTCGGCGGCGTGGCGCCCGAACTCGTGCTGGCGCAAGGCAGCGTGGTCAATGCGCAGGTCCTGAAGGTTCTCGACGCCAATCTGGTGCGGATCGCGATCGCTGCGCTCTCCATCGATGTCGCCACCGAAATTCCGCTGCAGGCGGGGCAGTCGCTGCAACTCGCCGTGTCGCAGACCAAGGACGGGATCCGGCTTGCACTGGTCGGGCAGGGCGGCGTCGCCAATGATGCCGTCACGCTGTCGCCGCAGGCGATGGTCGACGCGGCGGCCAACCGACCGACAATCGTAGCCCCCTCCAAAAACGTCCTGACGCCGCTGGAACGCGCGGCGGTGTCGGTCGCGGCGCAGAGCGCGGCAACTGAGCAGGATAGTCTCGCGCCATTATTCGCCAATCTCGGCGCCGCGGTATCATCCGCCAACCTGCCGCCTAAATTGCAAGCGGCGATTGCGCAGGTGCTGGCGCAACAGACCAGCCTCGACCAAAATCTCGACGGCGCCGACATCAAGACCGCGTTTCAGAAATCCGGGATTTTCCTCGAGGCGTCGCTGGCCTCGGGCGCGGTGCCGTCATCAGGCGCGCCCGATCTCAAGGCCGCGCTGATCGTGCTGCGCCAGACGCTGCAATCGGCGCTCGGCGGGGATGCAGCGGTGGCTACGAAGGCGGCGCCGGCCCAGGCCGGTTTGCCGAATGCCGCCCCCGGCCTCGTACCGTCTGTGGCTCCCGATCTCGACGTCCACGAAATCCTGCTGCCGCAGGCGCGGCTGCCTGTGGCTCAGGAGATTGCCCAAACGCGCGGTGGCCTGCAGGGCGCTCTCGCCCAGGCGCTTAACTCCGGACCGAGCGCGGGCGCGACCATGAACCTGCTGCAGGAAGCGCTGCAGCAATTCGGCACGCCCGCGCGATCGGCAACACTGTCGAAGGCGGTAGCCGGCGACGACGTCACCGTTCACACCAACACGCCGCCACCGCCGTTTCGCGGCGCATCGCCGACGGCCCAGCCGGTCGCGTTACCCTCGCTCGCGCCGGACGCGCCGCTTGCCACCACCGCGCATCATCTGCTCGACGACACCGATGCGGCGATTGCGCGGCAGACCCTGCTGCAGGTTGCCTCGCTGCCGGACCGCATCGATGTTACAGGCCCGAAGGTCGACGCAACGACGCCGCGCTGGAATTTCGAAATCCCGTTCGTGACGCCGCAGGGCACGGCGATGGCGCAGTTCGAGATTGCCCGCGACGGTGCTGCCGCCGAGGTCGAGGCCGCCAAGCAGGTGTGGCGGGCGCGGTTTTCGCTCGATGTCGAGCCGACCGGTCCGATCCATGCGCTGGTGTCACTGGTTGGCGAAAAGACCTCCGTGCGGATGTGGGCGGAACGTCCCGCCACCGCCGCGCAGCTGCGCGCCGGTGCATCAGAATTGAGCCAGGCGCTCACCAGGGCCGAACTGCAGCCCGGCGAGATCGTGATCCGCGACGGCGCGCCGCCGCAGGCCGCCCCTGCCAAGGCCGGGCATTTCCTGGACCGCGCGCTATGAGCGTCGAGGTCCGCAACCAGCTCGCGGTCGCGCTGCACTACGACAAAAAGGGCGCGCCGCGCGTCGTCGCCAAGGGCAAGGGCACCATCGGCGCCAAAATCATCGAGCTCGCCAAGGCCCACGACATCCCGATCGAGGAGAACGAGGTGCTCGCAGGCGCGCTGTCGCATGTCGAGATCGGCGACGAAATCCCGGAAGAGCTCTACAAGGCGGTCGCCGAAGTGCTGATTTTCGTGCTGCGTCTGACGGGGCGAATTCGGTAGCTGCTACGAAACGACCGTTCGCCGCTATTCGATGCCCCAGCGCTGCGGATCGAGCAGTTCAGCCGGCGGCTTTATCTCGTCGAGACTGATCGGGCGCCGAGACAGGCGGATCGCGGTCCAGCTTCGTTCGTCGGTTCTACTTCTGCCGGAGAGACTTTCCTTCAGCAAAATGCCATCGCTTGTCAGACAAATAAGGTGGCTCGCGTCATGCATGTGTATGCCGAACCATCGGCAGGTTTCACCAAGGACCGTTTCGGAACGCTCCAGATCCTTTGGCTCGATCGCTTTCGCTTGCTCGGGAGTAAGTGTAGAGGCTTCTGATTGTGCGTGCTCGTGTCTTGCCAAGCGGAGCTCCTCATGTGGGTGACCATCAGCATGAGTATATTGCAGACGGAAGCTGCGAGAATCGTGCGTGATCCTGACGCTGCGTCGGAAGTGGTTGCCTTTTTCGTCCAGATATTCCCAGGCACCATGACGACGCGTGGTGCGGATCGCTTTTTCCGCCCCGGCGGTGCCGTCGGAGAATTCCATGACCACCTCGTGATCGGGGATCGATTTCGCGCCTGACGTCGGTGGATTCTGATCCCACCAATCCAATGCCAGAAGTGTGCGTGGCGGCTGCACTTCTTCCGGCCTGACAGGTCGGCGTACAATACTGGTGGCTTCAGCCGAACCCGCCACTTCGCCTTTCCCATCGACGCTCTTCGACCATAGTTCGATGCCGTGGTCGGTGATGCAACTCAGATGGGTGACTCCGTGCCTGGAACGCTCGTCAATGGGGCGCGAGACGTTCCACACGGTGCAGCTTTCATCCAGATATGTCTGCCGCTCGCCAGTATTGCGAGGTTCATCGTTGCGGCGACGACTCGGTTTGCGACCGTGCGCGAATGAGATGGATCGGGCGTTATCGTCAATGCCTACACGCACGGCGTCGCTCGCGGAGATATAGGCGGACGTGCCGCCTTGATCGATGCGCTTCCACTTGCCGTGATAGGTCACGGTCCGCTGCCCGGACTTGCCCCAGGAGTTCCAGGCCATGGTGACCACGTAATCGGGTTGGCCGGCGTGACGCGCGAAGGGCGCTTGAGGGGCTGCGGGGCCACTGGCGAAGCAGGCGATGACGGGCAGGAGAAACAACGTCCTCAAGGCGGGCTCCATAATGCCATTCGCACAGATAGCATTCAATTTGCGCCGCAATCTTGACGATTCTACTCGGGAATCCTCTGACAAATCTGGCATTTCCGTTGTCATTGTTTTACCACGATGCCACCTGCATCGTTCCTGCGTTCCTCAATCGTTTCGGATATCTCGTGATCAATCGCCGCCATGCGCTCGGACTTGTTGCCGCCGCCAGCCTTTTGCCTTCGCGCGGTTTCGCCAATGTCTCTTATCAGCGCAGCGAATTTCGCGACGATCTGGCAAAACGGTTCTTCAGCCTGGGAACGGTCGGCACCTTCGTCGGCTACAAGGTCGACGATTATCTGATGATCGCCAGCGACAAGGTCCGCTCCGGAGAGGACAAGCTGCCGGCTTCCACCTTCAAGATTCCGAATTCGCTGATTGCGCTGGAGACCGGCGTGGTCGAGGACCCGGACAAGGATATCTTCAAGTGGGACGGGGTGACCCGCAGCATCGCGGCCTGGAACACCGACCACACCCTGCGCTCGGCGATCGCGGTCTCCGCGGTGCCCGTCTATCAGGAGATCGCCCGGCGCATCGGCTCGGAGCGGATGCAGAAATATCTCGACCTGTTCGAGTACGGCAACCGCGACATCGGCGGCGGCATCGATCAGTTCTGGCTGACCGGCAAGCTGCGCATCGACCCCGTCCAGCAGATCGATTTCATCGACCGGCTGCGGCGCGGCGTGCTGCCGGTCGGCAAGCGCAGCCAGGAGCTGGTGCGCGATATCCTCCCCGTAACGAAAGTCGGCGACGCCACGATCCACGCCAAGAGTGGTTTGCTGGGCGCCGAGCAGGGCAGGCCGTCACTGGGCTGGATGGTCGGGTGGGCCGAGAAGGGCAACATGCAGACCGTGTTCGCGATGAACATGGACTGCAAGGAGCCCGCCCACATCGCCGCGCGCATGACGGTGACGCAGCAATGCCTGTCGGACATTGTCGCGATTTGAATTCTTCTTCCCTTCTCCCTTGTGGGAGAAGGTGGCATAGGCGGCCTCCGGCCGCCGTTCTTAGAACGCCGATGCTTTGCATCGGCTATGGCGCCGGATGAGGGGTCTCTATCCGCCGTGAGATTGATCGTGAGGAGAGAACCCCTCACCCCAACCCTCTAAGAGCGAGCTTCGCTCGTCTCGACCCACAAGGGGAGAGGGGCTCACCGCTGTCGATGAGACACCTGACCTACTTCCAATTCACCCCAGCTTGAACAGCGCCAGCAAAAAGTCGCTCACGGCCTTGCGCGCTTCCGCGGCGGTCGTCGGGTTGCCGCCGACATGCGGGTTGAGCTCGATGCAGGCATCCTTGTAACTGAACGGCGCCTTGGTATCGCCATTCATCAACACGCCGCCTTCGCCCTCGCTGAGCTTGCAATTGCGGGCGGTCTGCGCATTGGTGGACACCGTCGTCGTGCTGAGGCCGAGCAGGCCGGAATCGAAGCCGTGCGGGGAGTCCGGATATTCGGTCAGCACCACGTCGCGCTTGGCTTCCTGCAACCGGGCCAGATAGGCCTTGCAGCTCGACACCGGATTATAATCGTCGGGCGTGCCGTGATGGATCCGGATCGGACGCGCCGCGACTTCGGTGTCGGTGGCATAGCTCGTCGAGCAATCCGGATAGAACGGGATGTAGGCGGCGAACTGCGCGCCGGATTTGTTCCAGAGCTTGTTGAATCGATCGAGGCTGGCGTAGAGCGTGGCCTGTCCGCCGCGCGAAAATCCCATCAGCACGATCCGCTCAGGGTCGACGCGCGGATGCTTGGCCAGGATATCCAGCGAGCGATAGATGTCGACGATGAAATTGAGCCGGCCGAGCAGGCCCTGGTTCGGGCCAACAGCGGTGAGGCCGCGGCCCGAGAAGCCGTCGATCACGAAGGTCGAAATCCCCAGGCTGTTGAGCTGACGCACCCACGGATCCATGCCGGCGCCGACGCCGCTCGAGCCGTGCATCAGCACCACGACCGGCAGCTTTCCAGTGCCTTGCGCGATGCGGAATTGACCGGCGACGGTGACCTGCTTGCCGTTGCTGTCGCCATTCAAAAATTGCTGGTCCGAAATCGTCAGCGACGGGATCGCGTAGATTTCGGTGCGCGCGGCGACGTCCCTGGGGATCGACTGCGCGTTGGCCTCAGGGTCGCTCAGGAGAATCCCGCCGCAAAAGATCGCGGCCGTGACGGCAAAGCGCCAGTCTCTCAGCATCGGTATGCCCCCCAGTATTTTTCGTCGTGGGAGCAACTAGACCAAGCAGAGCAATGCCTGTCAAACCGGTCAGCCCTAGGTCGATCTCTTCCCGATCCGCCCGAGATGGGTGAAGCCGAACCCGGTGGAATATTTCAGCCCAAACCCCAGCGCGCGGTCGAAGCCGATATGGGCGAGCCAGATCATGGCGATGGACAGCACCAAAGGCTCGGCCGTGACAAAGCCGACCGTCATGAGCGCCATCGGCACCATGTAAGTGTGGGCGGCGTTGTAGAGCATCGCCCCGAAGCGCGGCCCGAAAAAATAGGCGGCGAAGCTGAGGTCGGGCGCCAGGAACAGGGCGGCGTAGACCCACCACGATCCGTCCCAGACCCAGTAGAGCAGCGTCATCCCCAAAAACAGCGCCAGGCCTTCCAGCCGGAGCATGGTTCGCAGGCCCCCGGTAACGGCCCCGGCAGGCTCGGCGGTCGCAGTATCCGTCAATTGCATCCCCTGTGCAGAGGTGCGGATATAGGTGCACTTCCGCACCGGTACCAGAGGGCATGAAGGGGTGTTTCCGGTTCGCAAAAGGCCGTGTTAGAACCCCGGCCAATTCGGACCTGAGACGGGCGGCAGCACATGAAAGACATCCTGGACACCCTCGAAGAACGGCGCGCCGGCGCCAAGCTCGGCGGCGGCGAGAAGCGCATCGAGGCGCAGCACGCCCGCGGCAAGCTGACGGCGCGGGAACGCATCGAACTCCTGCTCGACAAGGGCTCGTTCGAGGAATTCGACATGTTCGTCGAGCACCGCTCGGTCGAATTCGGCATGGAAAAGAACAAGATCCCCGGCGACGGCGTCGTCACCGGCTGGGGCACCGTCAACGGCCGCAAGACTTTTGTATTCGCGAAAGACTTTACCGTGTTCGGCGGCTCGCTGTCGGAGACCCACGCGCTGAAAATTACAAAACTGCAGGACATGGCGATGAAGGCGCGGGCGCCGATCATCGGGCTCTATGACGCCGGCGGCGCGCGCATCCAGGAAGGCGTAGCTGCCCTCGCGGGCTATTCCTACGTGTTCCGCCGCAACGTCATTGCGTCAGGCGTGATCCCGCAGATCTCGGTCATCATGGGCCCCTGCGCCGGCGGCGACGTCTATTCGCCCGCAATGACCGACTTCATCTTCATGGTGAAGAACACGAGCTACATGTTCGTCACCGGGCCCGATGTGGTGAAAACCGTCACCAACGAAGTGGTCACGGCCGAAGAACTCGGCGGCGCCTCCGTGCACGCCACGCGCTCCTCGATCGCCGACGGCGCGTTCGAAAATGATGTCGAGACGCTGCTGCAGATGCGCCGGCTGATCGACTTCCTGCCCTCTAACAACACCGACGGCGTGCCGGAATGGCCGAGCTTCGACAATATCGAACGCCTCGATATGTCGCTGGATACGCTGATCCCCGACAATCCGAACAAGCCCTACGACATGAAGGAACTGATCCTCAAAGTCGTGGACGAGGGCGACTTCTTCGAGATCTCGGAGACATTTGCAAAAAACATCGTCACCGGTTTTGGCCGCATCGCCGGCCGCACCGTCGGCTTTGTCGCCAACCAGCCGATGGTGCTGGCGGGCGTGCTCGACTCGGACGCCTCACGCAAGGCCGCGCGCTTCGTTCGGTTCTGCGACGCCTTCAACATCCCGATCGTGACGTTTGTCGACGTGCCGGGCTTCCTGCCGGGCACCGCGCAGGAATATGGCGGCCTGATCAAGCACGGCGCCAAACTGCTGTTCGCCTATTCGCAGTGCACGGTGCCGCTGGTGACCATCATCACCCGCAAGGCCTATGGCGGGGCGTTCGACGTGATGGCGTCCAAGGAAATCGGCGCCGACATGAACTACGCTTGGCCGACCGCCCAGATCGCCGTGATGGGCGCCAAAGGCGCGGTGGAAATCATCTTCCGCAGCGACATCGGTGACTCCGATGCGATCGCCGCGCGAACGAAGGAATACGAAGACCGCTTCCTGTCCCCCTTCATCGCCGCCGAACGCGGCTATATCGACGATGTGATCATGCCGCATTCGACGAGAAAGCGGATCGCGCGGGCGCTGGCGATGCTCAGGGATAAGAAGGTCGAGATGCCGGCGAAGAAGCACGACAATTTGCCGTTGTAAGCTTCGTAGGGTGGGTTAGCGAAGCGTAACCCACCATCTTTGGTCTTCGCGCCCGCAATTGATGGGTATCGCTTCCGCCTTCGCTCTTTGAGCTACGGCGGACAGGTCGCTCCACCCATCCTACGCACCGTTATCGGCCCCCGAGAAACCCCAGCAGCAGCTCGTTATATTTCGCCGGTGCCTCCAGAAACACCAGATGCCCGGTGTCCGGTATCACTTCGGCGCGGGCGTTCGGCATTTTGGCGGCGAGCGCCTTGGCGAGGTCGGCGTTGTGGCCCATCTTCGGCCGCAACGCTTCGGGCGCATTGGCTTTGCCCGGTGCGTTGTGATCGTCGGCGCCCATGATGAACAGGGTCGGCCGCGTGATCAGCGGGATTTCATGCGCCACCGGCTCGCGATAGATCATTTGCGCGGAGCTGACGAAGGCGCGCAGCCAGCGCGGATATTCGGCGCTGCCCTTGATGTTGAAACGCGCATCGATGAAGGGCGTGACCTGGTCTGCCGGCAGCTTTAGCGCATAATTGGTCTCGAGCTGCTTGCGATATCCGTCGGCGGTCAGTCTGTCCTCGTTCTCCAGAATCTTTTCGGTCGGCGTCGGCGGCACATAGAGACGGTAATCCTCAAGCCCGATCGGCGCGGTCAGCACGAGATGGTCGACCCTGTCAGGGTAGGCGCGGGCGATCCGCACGCCGAGCATTCCGCCGAGCGAATGGGCGACGATATCGGCCTTGCCGATCTGCAGATGATCCAGCAGCGCCATCGTGTTGCGCGCCAGCGTGTCGAAATGCAGCTCGCCCTGCGGCTTGGAGGATTTGCCGAACCCGATCTGGTCCGGCACCACCACGCGATAGCCTGCGTCCGAGAGCGTCTTGATGACCGGCGCCCAATAGCTCGACGGGAAATTGCGGCCGTGCAGCAGCACCACGGTGCGCCCGTTCGGCTGCGTCGGCGCGACGTCCATATAGGCCATCCGCACTTGCTCGCCGTCGTTGGTGAGCGGCAGCAGGCTGACCGGATAGGGATAGGCGAATCCTTCCAGCCCGATGCCATAGGGCTCGCGCGCGGCGGCGCTGGCTGGTGCATGAAGTGAAACGAGCAGGGCGCTGGCCAGCGCCGCGGCACAAAGACGATTCATTGGGAACTCCGACGGCGTTGGCCTCGCGTGGCGGCATCGGAATCAAGAAGCGATGTCCACTTTTGGCAACGACATACCGGCGTTATGGTTTCGAGTGGAAGGGGGGCGCCCTTCACGAAACGTCACCATCGCTTGATCGGGATCGCTCCATGAGCGGCGCGGACAAGCCGTGCCACCGATCCTGCGTACAGGCCTGAAGCCCGACGCCTTGATCACCGGCGCCCGCAGCGCGTAGGGTTGACTTCCACCAATTCCGGTAACTACCCTTCAATGATTGAAGACGACCCGATCGAAGAGATTTCACGGATCGAAGCGCGGCTTGAGGAGCTTGCCGAGGCCGCCGAGCGATGCCGGAAGTATATTCTGACTTCCAAGGCGGCCATCGCCGGCGGCGCCGCCTTGCTGCTCGTCACGATGCTCGGTCTGCTAGGGGCCGGTCAGACGGCAGCCCTCGGATCGATCGCGATGATCCTGGGCGGAATTGTCTCGCTCGGGTCGAATGTCAGCACGTTGCGGCAGACGGAGGAAGCTATCGGCGCCGCAGAGCTGCTCCGTTCCGATCTGATCAGCAGGATCGACCTGCGGATGGTCGGCGATGCGCCGATGAAACTGGTGTGAGGCTAGCGGCCTTTCGCAATTACTGTTTTGACCCTGTCCAGCTTCCAGCACATCCATCCGATCGCCGGAACGAACCTCCGCCGCTGCGGCCTGAGAAACGGCCGGACATGGTCCAGCTCAGGCTCCCGGCGCTTCCGACTCCGGACACCGAGCCATTCGGGCTGACTTGAGCGGTGCCATATTGCCCCACCATCTTGCCGCCCGAGACGACCACCGTGTCGGTGGAGCTGCCGCAGGGCGTGCCGACGCTGGTAAGAACCCATGCTCCATCCAGATTGCCACCACCGCCGCCGGCATTGCTTCGCGGTGCCCGGCGCGGTGCCTCCGCTTCGGGCCTGCTGCGTCGTGCCGGCTTTGAAGGTGCAACCGTCCGGGGCGTCGCGCGTGAACCCGACAGCGATTTTTCGTCGTTGCCGATGCTGCCGCCGGCGCTGCCGGATTGCGCGCGCGCGATATCAGGCAGGGCGACAGTGGCGAGCGTGGCTGACAGCAGGGCGACTTTGACGCGATATCGAATGACGTTTTGCATAATAAAATGGTGTCCAATGAAAAGGGTCCTGATGGCCGGACCCGTCGGCAAAACAGCGCGCCGATCTGCGGGCAAGACTTGCCGGTCTCGCCGCGGTCGTCAAGCGCCGCGCCGCTGGGGCTTAGCTTACCGAAATCCACCAACTAAATCTGGAGCGTCCCCAGGGAGCAACGGCTACGCCCGCGCCATGATTCCCGGTTTGCCTGTACGCAAGCCGCGACCAGAAAAAATCCACCAGGCCGACGCCGCCCACGCACCATGCGAAAAAGAACTCGCCCCGGGCATAGCTGTGCGCGCCCAATAGCGTGTCGAATAGTGCGAGGATGAAGCCCGCTGCGACCCAGACGATGTCGCCATCCGTGGGAGGTTTTCGTTTGAAGGCGTGAAGCAGCGTTGCGTAAGCCCATGCAGCCAGGACAGCCATGCCGCCCCAGGTCGCTGCGGCGAGGATGTAGAAGCCCGGCAAGGCCTGACAGGTCTCCCCGCACGTTGCCTGCGCGGATTGGGCCAAAGCGGAATGATAGGCGGCGTGAGCCACCCCGCCGAACAGCAGGGCGAAGCAGGCCACATGACGAAGCGCGTGGAGCGCCGTCTGATGCTGGCTGGTCCAGGCATCAAAGCGGGCCACCGCTGCGCGGAAAGCTTGTTTACTGGATTGAACCAACTGCATGGGCAGTTAGACGGGGTGAACGGCTGGAAGGTTCAGGTCGCTGGGCGAGGCGGGGGTATTGGCTCCGCCACCGGTCCGTAGGGTGGGTTAGTGCAGCGTAACCCACCAATTTTGTTCGCCGCATCGCATCGGTGGGTTACGGCTTGCGCCACCCTACGATTCCGGCGAGTGCCGTTACTTCATCCCCATGCAGCTCGCATAGAACGTCGTGGTCGCCGGCCAGTCCGAGAACATGCCGCGGATGCCGACCTGTTTTGCCAGCACGTCGAGCACCGTCAGCGTGTCGCCGTCGCGGTCGATGGCCGGTTTGATGGAGCGATGATAGAAGCCGCCGCCCTTGTTGAGCGGGCCGTCGCGCTCCAGCGACCAGCCGATCAGATCGAGGCCGGCGGCCTTCGCGGCCTTGGCGTATTCCGACGGGATGATTTCCTTCTTGTCGTTCAGCGTCAGCATGGTCCAGATCGGCGGCGCCAGGATTCGGACGCCTGACGACTTGAGTTCGGCCATCGAAGGCTTCCAGGTCTCGGGCTTGGCGGGATCAAGACCCTGCTTCTCGTAGCGGTCCTCGAGATAGACCGCCTGCGCGCCGAAGTCAGGCTCGCTCTTCACCCAGAACAGCACATCGGCCAGATTAAAACTCTGCGCGAACACGTCGCTCGCCGGAACGCCCGCGGCCTTGTACGCCTGCAGCATTTGCGCGGCGTACTTCTCCTGGGTGTAGTCGCCGTCGAACGGCATCGGCACCTCGGGCGACTTCAGCTCGGGCGTGAACTTGGCGCCGAGGCTCTTGATCAGCGCGATGCTTTCGTCATGCGTCATCAGCGTGCCGGAAGCGGCGTAGAGATCCGTGCGCCAGCGCGGCGTGCCGTTCTGGTAATCGGTCACGTTGGTGGCATCCGGATTGAAGCTGTCCATTTTTGCGGTCAGCGACTTGAACTCGGCGAGCGTGATGTCGCTGGTGCAGCACTTGGCGGAGGCCTTCTTGCCGGCGGCGGGGTCGGACGGGCTGAAGCCTTGCGAGCATTTCGCAGCGAGCGCCGGCACCGACAGGATGTTGGTCGTGGTGTGCAGATCGCATTGTGCATGCCGGCAGACCAGCTGGCGGTCCTTGGTGAAGGTCACGTCGCATTCGATGATGCCGGCGCCCATCCGGGCCGCGGCGGTATAGGATTCTTTTGTGTGCTCGGGAAATTGCATCGCCGCGCCGCGATGGCCGATCGAAAAATCGGTCTTGTGGAACGGCCCGTTGCATTGGCTGAGCTTTTCCTTGAGCGGGCCGTCCTTCATCTTGTCGACGAGGTAGAACGGGCGCGGGCCGATCTGCGCCTCGCGGGGCAGGGGCACACTTTGCGCCGCGGCGGGAGCGGCGGTCGCAAACAGCGCGAGCGCGGAGAATAGAACCAGAAGGCGGCGAGAGTGCATGAACGAACCTCGGAAGTGGCGGTGTAAAAAACGGATATCACCACGACATTATGACGCCTGCGTGTGGGGTTGCGCCCGCTTGCGGTTTATCTACAGTTCGCGCGGTCGCACGGCGGTGATCTTACGCAAAATAACAATCGGGAGGAACCGAAATGCCGAAGGCCCTGTTCGTCGTCCGCGCCACCGTGACGGATGCCGCAAAACGTCAGGCGTTCGATGCCTGGTATTCGCGCGAGCATCTGCCGGACGCTGTCAAATCGTTCGGCGCCGAGAAAGCGTGGCGCTACTGGAGCCTCAGCGATCCCGCGCTGCATCACGCGATGTATCAGTTTCCCGACGAGGCTGCGCTCGATCGCGCGACCAAAGCTCCCGACATGACCCGGCTGATCGCCGATTTCAACCGCGACTGGCCCGACGTGACGCGCACGCGCGAGGTGCTGGTGTTGGCCGAGGAATTTGCGAAGTAACTCACTGTGAGCTCAGATGCGCAATTGCGCATCGGGGGACCCATAGCCACCGTCGGTAATTGTTTAACACGCTGGTCGTTATCTTCTTTTTCCATCAACACCGGCCGCGGCGTATGGGTCCCGGCCCCCGTGCGCAATTGCGCACTAGGCCGGGACGACGTTAGTGGCGGACAGCCAAACCTGAATGCGCAGTTCAGCTGGCATTCATCTCGGCGCACCGAAACTCTCCTGCTCAATCCAACCGATCGCAGAGGAGGAGATGTCATGGAGCGCCGGCACTTTCTGAAACTCGCCTTTGGATTTGCGGCAGGTGGTGTCGCACTTGCGGCCGGCGCACAGGCGGCGCCGCTGACGCCGCAGCCGCTGGTTCCGGACGGCCAACTCCCTGCCAATCCGGATGCGCAACCCGCCGTCACGTCCGGCGATGAGGTCGATCAGCTCCAGCCAGAGGAAGTGCGCGGGGGCCGAGGCCGTGGCCGCGGATGGGGTCGTGGCCGTGGCTGGGGCCGTGGCCGCGGATGGGGCCGTCGGCGCTGGGGCTGGCGCCGTCGGCATTACGGCTGGCGCCGCAGGCATTACGGCTGGCGTCGCCGCCGCTGGCGCCGTCGCTACTGGCGACGCCGTTACTGGTAACGTTCGTGGGGACGGGGCGGGGATGGCATTTGCCGTCCCTGCCTTATCGGGTTGGCGTGGGCTTCATTCCATCCGGCTATTTGATTTTCGGCGAAGTCTCGAAATTCGCCTGCGTGTCCTGCGTGTGAAGGTGCTTCAGCCTTCCGCGTTCTTCGATCAGATAGAAATGGTTTCCGACAATACCGGCCTCGTTGCGGGCGCCGCGGAACACGATCATGCGGCTGTTGGCGCGGCTGACGACGGGATCGAAATCATCTGACACCTCGTGCCAGCCGGAGACCGTGAACAGCTCGATGATCTTGCCGGTGCGCGCATCGAGCAAGGTGGGCGCGACGCAGGTCGAGCCGCAGGGCAGCTTGACCACGATGTAACGGCCCGCCGCATCGATCTTCCCGTCGTCGGCTGCGGCGAGAAAAGTCTCCCGGCGGGCGCGCAAATCCGGCGTCACCAGCCGCGGGATTGCGATTTTGCCGGCGTAGACCCTGACCGGATAATCCGCGAATTTGGGCGGTGCTTCGGCACGCGCCGATAGGGTGAGGCAGGCCAGCGCGATCGCGGTGGCGACAAAGCGGAGGGAGTTCATGGCTGCTTGCCCGGAAAGGTGCATCCCGCTTCGTCTGCGCAACACGCCGTGGCGTTCAATGCCGTCCTGCCCATAAAAAAGCCCCGCCGGAGCGGGGCCTTCTGCCGTATGAATTGATATTACCGAACGCGGCAGCGCCCGTAGGCCCAGACCATGCCGTAGGGGCAAACCCGGCCGCCGGGCCGCACCACAACAACCGGGGGCCGCACGACGCGCGGGGGGACGTAGACGGTGCGCGGCGCCACCACAACACGGCCGCGATTGAGCACGCATCCGCCATAGGGACCGCGATGATAGCCGGGGCCGCATCCGCCCGCGGCATTCGCCGCGCTGAAGCTCGCAAACGAGGCTGCGACCAAGACTGCAGCGAAAAGGTACTTCATGTTTTCTCCCGATTTTTAGCCGCCAGGCGGCGCGCTTCCGAACCTAGTCACGGGACCTGAATAGAAAATGAATGTTGTTGATTCGTGAAACAGCAGCAAGAAATTGCCGGTTGTGCGGCTGTCACATTTTCGTTGCCACGCCTCATTTGGGGCCAATTCGTAAACAAACGGCTGCACGAATTAAGCTTCGCTCGGGCCGAACAGCGCCGCGAACCGCTTCTCGCCGTTGCGCGTGAAATTGACGACGCGGCTGCCCGGCGCGCTATCGCGTGCGGCCCAGTTGAGTTCGGTGAACCGGCTCATGACCGCCGCACCCAGCGTGCCGGCGAGGTGATGCCGCCGTTCGCTCCAGTCGAGGCAGGCCTTGCAGACCGGCCGGCGTGGATGGGCCAGCGTATCGGCGTCGATCTGCAGCGCCTTTGCCATGAAGCGCTTGCCTTCACCGGTGAGTTCGATGGTCTCCTTGCTTTGCCGGACCAGCTTCTGCTTCTTCATGCTGTCGAGCATCTGCACGCCGAGATCGCCGGCGAGGTGGTCGTAGCAAATCCGCGCCCGGCGCAGCGCCGGCTCTTTCGGCCCGGTGCGCACACGCGTGTGACCGGCGCGTTCCGCAAGCCCCGCAAGGCCCTCGAGCACGCCGGCGACATCGGGATCGGTGAGGCGGTAGTAACGGTGCCGGCCCTGCTTCTCCTGCTCGATCAGGCCGCCGGCTTCCAGCTTGGCCAGATGCGAACTCGCCGTCTGCGGCGTGATCCCGGCCTCGTGCGCCAGTTCGGTCGCGGTCAACGCGCGGCCGGTCATCAGCCCGGTCAGCATGTTGGCGCGCGCGGGATCGCCGACCAGGGAAGCGACCATTGCGATGTCGGGGCCTGCTTTCATAGTTCGATGATAGCCGAAGCATCGCCGACGATCAAGCGGGTAGTGTTGGCTCGAACGTCATTGCGAGCGAAGCGAAGCAATCCATCGCGCCACGTGCGGAGGAATGGATTGCTTCGTCGCTTCGCTCCCTTGCGCAAACGCTTCGCGTTTGTCGCAGGCAATGACGACAACAAGGACCGGAGAACAACATGACCATCACCGTCTTCATCCGCTACCAGCTCGATCCGTTCAAGCGGGTGATGTTCGAGGAATATTCGAAAAACTGGCTCAGCATCATTCCGAAATGCGGCGGCGACCTGATCGGCTACTGGATGCCGCATGAGGGCACCAACAACATCGCCTTCGCGCTGATCTCGTTCGACAGCCTCGCGGCCTACGAGAGCTACCGGGCGCGGCTGCGCGCCGACAAGGAGGGTATGGCCAATTTCAGCTTTGCCGAGGAGAACCAGTTCATCCTCGCCGAGGAGCGCACGTTTCTGCGCAAGGTCGTGACGTGAGCGTCTGGCGGAGCAGGCGGTGCGTACCTATGTTGGCCGCGCCAACAAACAATTCGGGGAGTGACCATGCTGACAACTGCTGACAAACGCGCCGCCTTCAAGAAGTTGCACGAGAGCGGCTGCTTCATCATCCCCAATCCGTTCGACGTCGGCAGCGCGAAGGCGTTGCAGCATCTCGGCTTCAAGGCGCTGGCGTCCACCAGCGCCGGTTTTGCCTGGGCCATCGCCAAGGCCGACAACCGCGTCACCGTCGACGACGTCTGCGATCATCTGGCCGCGATCTCTGCGGCGGTCGACATTCCCGTCAATGCCGATTTCGAGGACGGTTTTGCGCATGAGGCGGACAAGGTCGGCGTCAACGTGGCACGCGCGGTCAAGACCGGCATCGCCGGCCTTTCGATCGAGGATTTCACCGGCGACAATTCCAAGCCGCTGTTCGAACGCGAGCTTGCCATCGATCGCATCAGGGCGGCGCGACAGGCGATCGATGCCGATAATAGCGGCGTCCTGCTCACCGGCCGCTGCGAGGCGTTCCTCCGCGGGGTAAAGGATATGAAGCTCGTGATCGACCGGCTCACTGCCTATGCCGAGGCCGGCGCCGACGTTCTCTATGCGCCCGGCATCTCGACGCCGGAAGAGATTTCGGCGGTCGTCAAGGCGGTCGCGCCAAAACCGGTCAATCTGCTGGTCGGCGCCGCCGGTCCGTCGCTGAAGATTGCCGGCGATCTCGGCGTGCGCCGTATCAGCGTCGGCGGTGCGCTGGCGCGGATGGCGTGGGCCGGCTTCATGAAGGCCTCGAAGGAGATGGCGGAGCAGGGCACGTTCACGGAGTTCGCCAACGGCTATCCCGGCGGCGAACTCAACAAGATGTTCAGCTGACACCTTCCAAACAAATACGCACAAAGAAAAACGCAGCGGGCGTAATGCCCGCTGCGCTGTCTTTTCAGATCACTCTTGCTTCAGCCGTTACTGCTTGGCCGGTGCGTCGGCCGGAGCGGGCGGCGCCGCCGGCGAGGGCGCTGCCGGACGCGGCGGCGCGGCACCGGTGGTCGTGCCGGGCTGGTTGTTGGACTTCGGCGTTACGTCACGCATGCCCGGAGGCGCCGCGGGGTTGGCCGGCTGTGTCTGCGCGGTCTGGCTGGACGGCGTGGTGCCGGCCTCGTTGACGCTCGTAGTGTTCAGACCATAGAACAACGCACCCATCACTACGGCGATGGCGATCGCGAACATCGCGATCTTGGCGCCGCTGGCCGGACCCTCTGCGAGCTGCGGGTCGGCCTGTATCTCGTTGTCGAGACTGTTCATACGTGCCTGGCGGCGGATTTCGTCATCACTCAGATTGGCACGATACGGGTCGTTCGGATTGTAGGTCATCAGTCAGTTCCTCCGTTAGAACCCCAAAGTGTTTAGCGGTGATACAATGGCTGGCGCGGCCGGATGTTCCGCGTCAATCTTGCAACCGGTTAATGATGGAACCGTGATTCGCGGGTTCCATCGAACCAGAGGGTGCGAAGAGGCCGCATAAGAGGTTGCCATGTGGGCCCTGCCGCCCAGCGATACCGTGCTGCACCTGTTGTCCTATGTGGCGCTGACCGCGCAGGCGATGACGGCCGCGCTGGCTGCGGGGCGCCGCAGCATGGATTGGGCCGGCGTATGCATGCTGGGTTGCATTACCGCGCTCGGCGGCGGAACCATCCGTGACGTGCTGCTCGGGCACTATCCGCTGGTCTGGGTGAAGAACCCGTCCTACCTGGCGCTGACCGCGATTGCGGCTTTCGTGACCATCCTGATTGCGCGCCATGTGCACCGGCTCAACGTCGCCTTCCTGGTGCTCGATGCGATCGGCCTTGTGGTGTTCACGATGGCCGGCTGCGATGTCGCCCGGCAAGTCGGCGCGCCGCTGCCGATCGTGATCGTCGCCGGCATGATCACGGGCTGCGCCGGCGGCGTGTTGCGCGATATCCTCTGCAACGACGTGCCGCTACTGTTTCGCTCCGAACTCTACGCCAGCGTTTCCGTCGTCACCGGGCTGTTCTACGTCACCGGCTCCGCCTTGCAGTTGGATCACGAACTCTGGACCGGATTGACCTTCGCGCTCGGGCTGACGCTGCGGCTGCTCGCGATCCGCTATAAATGGGAAATGCCGAAATTCGTCTTCGGCGGCAATCAGCGCTGACCGACGAACGCAGCGCACCATAACGTACCAGCCAGAATCGCCTGCAGCCAAAGGCCGCCTGGGGCGTTATCCCCAAACGCAAGGCAGCCGGCCACGTCATGCCGTTTCGTGCCGGGGCGGTCCGGCGACACAAAGCGAAACCGGCCGGCGTTCTTCCCGGCACGAAATTGCGATCTTTGATCGCGCGGCTGCCTTGCCCAGATTTGTGGTGCGGGAAGCGGAAAATCCGGCATAGACTGGTTCTAAGAAGTTCTGACGCCTACATAAAACACAGCCTTGCTCAGAAATCGTCTTGGCGATCAAAGCGGCTGGCAAAGAGGGCTTAAATGGGAATCAACCAGGGTCCGATCAGTCTCGATCAGAAATACACCCAGGGAAGCGGCCATGTCTTCCTGACCGGCATCCAGGCGCTGGTGCGGCTGCCGATGGCGCAGATCCGCCGCGACCGCGCGCAGGGCCTGAACACCGCGGGCTTCATCTCTGGCTATCGCGGCTCGCCCCTTGGCGGCTACGACCAGCAGCTGTTCGCCGCCCGCAAGCATCTCGAGCAATACAACATCAAATTCCAGCCCGGCGTGAACGAAGACCTGGCGGCCACCGCGGTCTGGGGTTCGCAACAGCTCAATCTGTCGCCCGGCGCCAACTATGATGGCGTGGTCGGTATCTGGTACGGCAAGGGCCCCGGCGTCGACCGCTGCGGCGACGTGTTCCGCCACGGCAACGCGGCCGGCTCCGCAAAGCACGGCGGCGTGCTGGTTCTCGCGGGCGACGACCACGGCGCCAAATCCTCCACCGTCCCGCATCAGTCGGACCATGCCTTCATGTCGGCGCTGATGCCCTATCTCTATCCCTCCAGCATCCACGAAATGATCGAGATGGGTTTGCTGGGGATCGCGATGTCGCGCTACAGCGGATGCTGGGTCGGCATGAAGGTGATCACCGAGACGGTGGAAACCACCGCCGAGATCGACCTCACCGACGAGATGACGCCGTTCGTGATCCCGACCGATTTCGAACTGCCGGAGGGCGGCCTCAACCTGCGCTGGCCCGACGACCGCTTCGCGCAGGACCGCCGCCTGCAGGACTACAAGGGCTTTGCCGCCATCGCCTTTGCCCGCGCCAACAAGGTCAACCGCGTCACCATGGATTCGCCGAACGCGCGCTACGGCATCATGGCGTCCGGCAAAAGCTACGAGGATATCAGGCAAGCGCTGCGCGAACTCGGCATCACGCCCGAAGTCGCCGCCAAGATCGGTCTCAGACTCTACAAGATCGGTATGCCCTGGCCGCTGGAGCCGGAAGGGGTCAGGCAATTCGCTGTCGGCCTTGAAGAAATCTTCATCATCGAAGAGCGCCGCGAGATCGTCGAGAACCAGGTCAAGCAGGAGCTGTTCAACTGGCGCGACGATGTCCGTCCCCGCATCATCGGCAAGATGGACGACCACGACAAGCGCTTCCTGCCCTTTGCCGAAGAGCTCAGCGTCGCCTCGCTGGCGAGCTCGCTGACCGAGCGGCTGCTTCGACTTAATCTCAATCCTGAAATCGCAGCACAGCTGCGCGCCAAGGCCGACTGGTTCAACGGCCGGCAGGCGAGCCAGATGCAGGCGGTGGCGCCGATCACCCGCACGCCGTATTTTTGTTCGGGCTGCCCGCACAACACCTCCACCAAAGTGCCGGAAGGCAGCCGCGCCTTTGCCGGCATCGGTTGCCACTTCATGGCGCTGTGGATGGACCGCTCGACCGAGACATTCACCCATATGGGCGGCGAGGGCGTGCCCTGGGTCGGTGTCGCCCCCTTCACCAAGGAAGAGCACGTGTTCGCCAATCTCGGCGACGGCACCTATTTCCATTCCGGCAGCCTCGCGATCCGCCAGGCGGTCGCCTCCGGCGCCAACATCACCTACAAGATCCTCTATAACGACGCGACCGCGATGACCGGCGGCCAGCATGTCGACGGCGAATTGTCGCCGCAGCAGATCACCTTCCAGCTTCACGCCGAAGGTATCCGCGAAATCTATCTGGTCTCGGAAAATCCCGATGCCTATCCGGCGTCCGAAATCGCGCCGGGCGTGAAGACCGCGCATCGCGACGAACTCGACACCGTCCAGAAGACGCTGCGCAAGGTAAAGGGCGCCTCGGCGATCGTGTTCGTGCAGACCTGTGCCGCCGAAAAGCGCCGCCGCCGCAAAAGGGGAATGCTGGAGGATCCGGCGCGCCGCGTCATGATCAATCCGGCCGTCTGCGAAGGCTGCGGCGATTGCTCGGTGCAATCGAACTGCATCTCGGTCGAACCGCTTGAGACGGAGCTGGGGCGCAAGCGCACCATCAACCAGTCGACCTGCAACAAGGATTATTCCTGCCTGAAGGGCTTTTGCCCGTCCTTCGTCACCATCGACGGCGGCAAGATGCGCAAGCGCGCGCCGGGCGGCGTTGGCGATATCGGCGAGCTGCCGGAGCCCGCGTCGCGCCCGACGCTGGAGCGGCCCTACAACGTCGCGGTCGGCGGCGTAGGCGGCACCGGCGTGCTGACCATCGGTGCCTTGCTCGGCATGGCCGCGCATATCGAGGGCAAGGCCAGCATGATCCTGGACATGTCCGGCCTCGCCCAGAAGGGCGGCGCGGTGCTGAGCCATGTGCGTCTGTCAGAACACACCGCCGACGTCACCTGTTCACGCATCGTCACCGGCACCGCCGATCTCGTGCTCGCGGCCGACGAGGTGGTGGCCGTCTCCAAGGAAACCATCACGCTCTGCGAATCCGGCCGCACCACCGGGATCATCAACACCCACCTCATTCCGATCGCCGACTTCATCCTCAACCGCGATTTCAATTTCCAGGCGCGCAAGGTCAACCATGTGCTGGAAACCGCGCTGCGCAAGGATTCGTCGTTCTTCGACTTCACAAAACCCGCCGAAATGCTGCTCGGCGATTCCATCGCCACCAACATGATGATGATGGGCTTTGCCTATCAGAAGGGCCTGCTGCCGCTCTCGGCCAAGGCCATCGAACAGGCGATCGAGGTCAACGGCGTTGCGATCAAGCTGAACATCCAGGCGTTCCAGCTTGGACGCCTTGCCGCGCACGATCCCGCAAAGCTGATCGCGATGATGAAGGATCAGGACGGAAGCGTCGCACCTAAGACGCTGGATGCGATGACGCTGGACGAGATCATCGCCCACCGCAGCAACCTCCTGACCGAGTATCAGGACGCCAAACTGGCCGCCCGCTATCAGGCGCTGGTCAAGAAAGTCCGCGATGCCGCTGTCGATGGCGGCTACGACGAGGCCTTGCCGCGCGCCGTCGCGATCAACTATGCCAAACTGCTGGCCTACAAGGACGAGTACGAAGTCGCACGGCTCTACACCGACGGCCGCTTCGAAAAACAGCTTCGTGACCAGTTCGAGGGCGATTTCAAGTTCAGCTTCAACCTGGCCCCGCCGATCCTGGGTGGCGGCGTCGATGCGCTGGGCCGGCCGAAGAAGCGCGCGTTCGGCGCCTGGATGATGCCGGTTTTCCGGACGCTGGCGAAGATGAAGGGCCTGCGCGGCACCGCGTTCGACATCTTCGGCTACAGCGCCGACCGCAAGATGGAGCGCGACCTGATCTCCGGCTATGAGAAGGACGTCGCAACCGTGCTCGGCCTGCTGTCGCCACTCACGCTCGACATCGCGGTCGAAATCCTCTCGCTGCCCGACCGCATCCGCGGCTACGGCCCGGTCAAGGAAAAGGCGGTGCACGACGCCAAGGCACGCTACACGCAACTGGCGGCCGACCTCGTCAACCCGCCGCCCGCGCCAAGACAGATCGCGGCGGAGTAGGGCGAGCTCTCACACCTACGTCGTCCCGGCCTTGAGCTCAGATGCGCAATGGCGCATCGGGGGACCCATAGCCACCGAACGCAGCTTTGCGAAAGCCGGATCACCAGCTTCGTAAAACGCAAAAGACCTCCGAGCCGAAGCTGGAGGCCTTCACTGTCACGAGGGGTACATCCGCCCTTCGCGACACTACTGGCGCGCATCGCTTGCGCTATGATTGATAGTCATAATCCACGACCGTCAACGTTTTATGACGTTGAAATCGCGATGATGGTGCGCGGGGCGGTGCCGAGCGATATCGAACCACCCCGCAACACTGAAAAATTGGCGACCTCTACAAGCGTCCTCTACAGGTCTGGCGATACCTGCGGCAATTTCCCTCGCCTCGTTCGCCCAACTGGTCCTTGTTGAGGCAGGCTTGTCTCAGTTCGCCGCACACGTCTCTCCGAGCTGATCCTTGGCAAGTCTCCCGGTATCTGCGGCAATTTCCTTCCCCACGCTCCCCTAGCGCGTCCTTGTTTTCGCAGGCACGCCGCAATTGCTCGCATTGCCCACCCCCTCGACCCTCGTACACTCGAACGCCCCCCGGCCCAACCTCAACGGATTGGGAAAAGGCCGGGATCGGAGTTACAAAAAGAGCAGTTGCCGCTGCGGCGCCGAGCGCATACTTGCGCATTCCTCTAAACATCCTGGTCCTCCAGCTGCTAGGTGCCCGTGAACTATCACGCGGGAAGCCGGATTTCGTTCCGAGGAAATGCACGAAAGTCGCTTATGGAACCCCGACGGGAAAATCAGCTCGTGTAGGGCGGGTTCTCTTTAACCCGCCATCTTGCATGGAGCGCGGCGGGTTAAAGAGAACCCGCCCTACCCAGCTGCGTCGCCTCGCTTGCAACTGGAATCTGGCTGCGGTGGGTGCGACAAAGCAACCCGTCGGGCAAATCAGTTCTGATTTACGGAAATCGTGTCAAGCAGAAAAATTCCGGAAATCAAAAATATTTCTCTTTCCTTCGACCCAAATCACCGGCACATTCTCGCCATCCCGTCCCACTCAGAGGGGCGTCGGCCGTCGTCACGACGAGGGGCGGGTCGCGGTGGACGCTGATGTTGCGATTGACGGTCGCGGCAAAGGCGTACGGTGAAAGCGTGTGGTCCTGGCGCCCGTAACGGCGTCAAGCTCTGAAGAAGCTAACGCTTCCGAGGGGTGATGGTGGCAATAGAGGCCGTCTCACCGGGGAGAGCGCGTTATAAGCCGTAAAGCCACTGCGCAGGGAATGTCGGATGTTCTCCGCTGCCCTGTATGCTCGTGTGCAGCTTTCTTAGCACAATCGCACGCGAGACCGCGGGTGCAGCGCGCATCCGGCATTCCCTGCGCCCTCTGTTTTGAAGGGCGAAACGATTTGCAAAACTTCGGGCGCAATGCGCCGCGAGAATGCGAAGGTGCGTTTTGAATGATGGTGCGACAACAAACACCACCGTCGTCCCGGCCTTGAGCTCAGATGCGCAATTGCGCATCGGGGGACCCATACGCCGCGGCCCATCGGTGAGAGCGCTGGCGTCAGATACCTTCTTCAACAACAACTGCCGCGGCGTATGGGTCCCGGGTCGAGCCCGGGACGACGCGTGGATAGAACCGGAGCGTTACAGCGTCGGCATCTCGACCTGATACGATGTTCGCCCATAATCATCCCGACTTGAGTCCAGTCGCTACGTCTCGCCTGACGGAATATTTCCTCGCTTGCCAAGGTCCTTCCGACAGGCCAGAAAAACCTTGGAAATAAGAAACGCCAGCGGAGAATGATTTGACCATCAAGGGCAAAGCCTACATTGCCGGGATCTATGAGCATCCGACCCGGCACGCACCCGATAAATCCACCGCGCAGTTGCACGCCGAGGTCGCCAAGGGCGCGATCGAGGACGCCGGGCTAACCAAGGCCGATATCGACGGCTATTTCTGCGCCGGCGATGCCCCGGGCGGCCTCTGGCCGATGGTCGACTATCTCGGCCTCAAAGTGCGCCACATGGATTCCACCGACACCGGTGGCTGTTCCTATCTGATCCATCTCGGCCACGCCGCCGAAGCGATCGCCGCTGGCAAATGCTCGATCGCGCTGATCACGCTCGCCGGCAAGCCGCGCACCGGCCCGATGCCGCCGCGCGCCGCCGGCGCCGAGGCCGATTTCGAGGCGGCCTATGGCGCGACTACCCACAATGCCTACGGCATGTGTGCCATGCGCCATATGCACGACTACGGCACCACCAGCGAACAGCTCGCCTGGATCAAGGTCGCGGCCTCGCATCACGCCCAGTACAACCCGCATGCGATGCTGAAGGAAGTCGTCACCGTCGAGGACGTCTTGAACTCGCCGATGATATCAGATCCGCTGCATCGCATGGACTGCTGCGTCGTCACCGATGGCGGCGGCGCGCTGATCGTCACCACGCCGGAAATCGCCAAAAGCTTGAAGAAGCCGCTGGTGCGCCTGATCGGCCACGGCGAAGCAATGAAGGGCCCGCGCGGCGGCAAGGATCTCGATCTGACTTATTCCGCCGGCGTCTGGTCCGGCCCGCGCGCGTTCGAGGAAGCGGGCGTGACGCCGAAGGACATCAAATATGCCTCGATCTACGACAGCTTCACCATCACGGTGCTGATGCAGCTCGAGGATCTCGGCTTCTGCAAGAAGGGCGAGGGCGGCAAGTTCGTCGCCGACGGCAATCTGATTTCCGGCGTCGGCAAATTGCCGTTCAACACCGATGGCGGCGGCCTCTGCAGCAACCATCCTGTGAACCGCGGCGGCATGACGAAAATCATCGAAGCGGTGCGCCAGCTGCGCGGCGAAGCGCATCCCAAGGTGCAGGTGCCAAACTGCGATCTCGCGGTCGCCCACGGCACCGGCGGACTTCTCGGCGTGCGCCATGCCGCCTCAACCTGCATTCTGGAGCGTGCGTGATGGCTGAAGCAAAGAAACTCCCCGTGCCGCAAGGCAACCCTGAGACCGCGCCGTTCTGGGAGGCCGCCAAGCAGGGCAAGTTCCTGATCAAGCGCTGCACCGCCTGCGGCGAGCCGCATTTTTTCCCGCGCTCGATCTGCCCGTTCTGCTTCTCCGACAAGACCGAGTGGGAGGAGAGTTCCGGTGAAGCCACGATCTACACCTTCAGCCTGATGCGCAAATCCCCGACCGGGCCTTACGCGATCGCCTATGTCACGCTGAAGGAAGGCCCGTCGCTGCAGACCAACATCGTCGATTGCGACATGGACAAGCTCAAGATCGGCCAGAAGGTGAAGGTGGTGTGGAAGCCGACCGACGGCGCGCCATTGCCGTTCTTCACGCCGGCGTAAGTTTCCCTTCTCCCCTCATGTCCGCCGAAGCCTTGGCGAAGGCGGATGTGGGAGAAGGTGGCAGCGAAGCTGCCGGATGAGGGGTTCTATCCACGGGCATATGTGCTCGTTGAACCAACCCCTCACCCAAGCGAGTTTGTTGCCGGCATCGGTGTAGCCCTCTCCCACAAGGGGAGAGGGCGCATTAATGGGCGCCGGTGAAGAAAAAGAATTCGGGAAGGACGCGCGAAGATGCCGATTAATTACGAACAGCTGATGGCCCTGAAAAATCTCGGCCAGAAATACGCCTATACCGACCGCGAGGTGATGCTCTACGCCTACGGCATCGGGATGGGCGCCGATCCGATGGACGAGAAGGAACTGGCCTTCGTCAACGAGGGCACGCTGACGCCGCGTCCGCTGAAGGTGGTTCCGACGTTCGCTTCGGTGGCGGCCTGGGGGGCAGGGCCCGGCGAGATGAATCTCAATCGCGTGATGGTGGTCGACGGCGAGCGCGACATCACCTTCCACAAGCCGCTGCCCGGCGCGGCGCATATCACGGCCGACTCGACCGTGCTCGACGTGTTCGACAAGGGCAAGGACAAGGGCGCGGTGATCCGCCACCAGACCGTGCTCAGGGACGAGAAGGGTGAGAAGCTTGCGACACTGGTCGCCTCGCGTTTCGCGCGCGGCGATGGCGGCTTCGGCGGACCGTCTGAAGGCCAGCCCGAGCCACACAAGGTGCCGAGCCGCGCGCCCGACAAGATCGTCGACATTTCCACGCGCCCGGATCAGGCGCTGGTCTATCGCCTGTGCGGCGATCGCAACCCGCTGCACTCCGATCCGGAATTCGCCAGGAAGGCCGGTTTCCCAAAACCGATCCTGCACGGCATGTGCACCTACGGCATCACCTGCCGCGGCGTGCTGCAGACCTATGCCGATTATGACTCCTCCGCCTTCAAGCAGCACGCGGCGCGATTCTCCTCGCCGGTCTATCCCGGCGAGACCGTGACGATGGAATTGTGGAAGGACGGCAACGTCGTTTCATTCGAAGCCAAGGTGAAGTCGCGCAATGTCACGGTGATCAAGAGCGGCAAGACGGTGCTGGGTTAAGAGGTCTCGTGCCCCGGACGCAGCGCGGCACGGAGTGCTGCGCTGCAGAGCCGGGGCCCACTGCGCCAGGTCCCGGCTCTGCGAAGCAGCGGTACACGCTGCATCGCGTCCGGGACACGAAACCGGAAAAAAGGAGAAACCACCATGGGATTACTCGACGGCAAGGTTGCGCTCATCACCGGTGCGGGCGGTGGGCTGGGTGAGGCCTACGCCAAATTGTTCGCGCGCGAGGGTGCGGCGGTCGTGGTCAACGATCTCGGCGGCCCGCGTGACGGCTCCGGTGGCGACCAGACCATGGCACAAAAGGTGGTCGAGGCGATCAAGGCCGAGGGCGGCCGGGCGGTCGCCAACGGCGCCGACATCTCGACCATGGCCGGCGGCCAGTCGGTGTTCGATGACGCCATCAAGAATTTCGGCCGCGCCGACATCCTCGTGAACAACGCCGGCATCCTGCTCGACGAGACTTTTTCCAAGGCGAAGGAAGCCAATTGGGACAAGGTGCTGAAGGTGCACCTCAAGGGCACCTTCTGCTGCACCCAGCCGGTGTTCAAATGGATGCGCGAGAATGGCGGCGGCGTCATCGTCAACACGTCCTCGACCTCGGGCCTGATCGGCAATTTCGGCCAGACCAATTACGGCGCCGCCAAGGGCGGTATCTGGGGACTGTCGAATGTGCTGGCGATCGAGGGTCGCAAATACAACATCCGGATCTGGACGCTGGCGCCGGGTGCGCTGACCCGCATGACCGCGGACCTGCCGCGCTATATCGAGAACCCCAAAGCGGCGCTGGGGCCCGATGGCATCGCGCCGGCCGTGCTATACATGGTCAGCGAATTGTCGGGCGACCAGACCGGCAAGACGCTCGGCGTTTCCGGTCCCCGCGGCGTCCGCGAGATGCGGATGATGGAAATGGAAGGCTGGAAGCCGCCCGGCGAGGCCTGGAAGGCGCAGGATATCGTCGAGCACGCCAAGGAGATCTTCTTCTCCGAGGAACAGATCAAGATGGGCGCGCGAAGGTTCTGACGTCGCGTCCCGTCCCCGAAGGAGGCTTCATGCTCGCACTGCGGCCCGCTCGTCCAGAGGAAGCGCCGGCACTTACCGAATTGTGCCTGCGCTCCAAGGCCGTGTGGGGCTATGACGCGGCCTTCATGCAGGCTTGCCGCAAGGAGCTTGCGATGACGCCTGCGGCGATCATGTCATCCCGCGTGCAGGTCGCCGAAGTCGATGGCCGTCTCGCCGGCGTTGCCGAGGTGAAATCCGAAGGCGATGTCGCGCAGCTCGAAAGGCTGTTTGTCGAACCGGGCATGCTTCGCGCCGGCACCGGCCGACAGCTGCTCGATTGGGCCAAGGCCACGGCACGCGCCGCCGGGGCCACGACCATGCTGATCAATGCCGACCCGGACGCGGCCCCGTTCTACCGCCGCATGGGGGCGGTCGACGATGGCGTTGTTCCATCCGGCTCGATCCCCGGAAGGTTCATTCCCAGGCTCAATCTCTCGCTTTGAGGCGCCAGTCAGTCGGTGGTATCACTAGTTCAGGGATTTCGTCCTCTCACCCTCATTTACGGAAACTGACCATGAAGCTTACCGCCCAGGCCGCAGGCACCTTTGCGATTGCGCCGACCCCGTTCCACGATGACGGCCGCATCGACGAGAAATCGATCGACCGGCTGACCGACTTCTATGCCGAAGTCGGCTGCGACGGCGTCACCGTGCTCGGCATTTTGGGCGAGGCGCCGAAGCTCGATGCGCATGAAGCCGAGCAGGTGGCGATCCGGTTTGTAAAACGCGCCAAGAACATGCAGATCATCGTCGGCGTCTCGGCGCCCGGATTTGCCACCATGCGTTCGCTGGCGAAGGCGTCCATGGACGCGGGCGCTGCCGGCGTCATGATCGCGCCGCCGCCTCACTTACGCACCGACGACCAGATCACCGGCTATTTCAAGCAGGCGCAGGAAGCGATCGGCGACGACATTCCCTGGGTGCTGCAGGATTATCCGCTGACGCTCAACGTCGTGTTCACGCCCGCGGTGATCCGCAAGATCGTGATGGATTCGCCTTCCTGCGTGATGCTCAAGCACGAGGACTGGCCGGGGCTGGAGAAGATCTCCACGCTGCGGAGCTTCCAGAAGGACGGCTCGCTGAAGCCGATGTCCATTCTGGTCGGCAATGGCGGCCTGTTCCTCGATTTCGAGATGGAGCGCGGCGCCGATGGCGCGATGACCGGCTACGCTTTCCCGGAATTGCTGATCGATGTCGTAAAACTGCAAAAGGCCGGCAAGCGCGACGCCGCGCACGATCTGTTCGATGCGCATCTGCCGCTGATCCGCTACGAGCAGCAGCCCGGCGCCGGTCTCGCCGTGCGCAAATACGTGCTGCAGAAGCGCGGCGTGATCGCCTCCAGCGCCCAGCGCAAGCCGGGCGCGACCATCACGGCGACGGCAAAGGCCGAAGTCGAATATCTGCTGTCGCGCGTGGCGCGGGTCGATCGCCGCGCCAACCTGCAACCGCAATCCAGCGCGGCGGGTTGATCCCATGACCGAACCCGCCAAAGCACCGCGCCCTGCGTCCACCATCCTGTTGCTGCGCGACGCCACGGAGCGAAGGGGCGACGGCAAGAACCGCGCCGAAATCGAGGTCTTCATGATGGTTCGCCATTATGAGATCGATTTCAATTCCGGCGCGCTGGTGTTTCCCGGCGGCAGCGTCGACAAGGGCGACCAGGAGATCATCGCGGCGCCCGAACTGTATTCAGGCGGCGAGGGGCTCGATGAGGCCACGCTCAGCTTCCGCATCGCGGCGATCCGCGAGACCTTTGAAGAGAGCGGCATCCTGCTGGCGCGCCCCAAGGGGTCGAAGACGCTCGTCGACGCCAAAAGGGCCAGCGAGATCGAGACCGCACATCGTGCCGACCTGTGCGACAGCAAGATCAGCTTCCTCCAGGTGCTGACCGACAACGGCATGGTGCTGGCGCTCGATGAACTCGTGCCCTATGCGCACTGGATTACGCCGGAAGGCATGCCGAAACGTTTTGACACCTGGTTCTTCCTCGCCGCCGCGCCGCCCGAACAGGTCGGCGCCCATGACGGCAAGGAATCCACCGATTCAATCTGGGTGTCGCCGCGCGAGGCGCTGGAAGGCGGCGAGAGCGGCCGCTTCAAGCTGCCGTTCCCGACCACGCGCAACCTGATCAAGCTCGGCAAGCAGGACAGCGTGCAGGCCGCGCTCGAGGATTCCAGAGGCAAATCCGTCGTCACGGTGACGCCGATCATGACCAGGAACAATGGCGGCCGTCAGCTGCGTATCCCGCTGGAGGCCGGCTATGACGGCGACGTGTTCGAGGTCGGCTCGGTCGGTTAGCCGTCATAGACAGACGCCTCACGCGAGATACGTGTCGATCACCGCCTGATCCTGATCCCAAACCCAGCATTCCCCAAGCAACCCGTCCCGCACGGCATAGACCAGCAGCCGCTCGAACTCCGCCGCCTTGCCATCGCGCTCGAAGCGCTCGCGCACCAGCAGCGCGCCACGCTCGGGGCCGGCCATGATGTCGACGATGCCGAGCAGTTTCCGGCTGGTGCGGCGGGTGACCTCGGCCAGGATCGAAAGCGCCGCCATCTTGCCCCGGTGGTCGCCAGCGAGCGGGTTGCGGCCGAAATAGTGCAGCGTGAAGTCGTCGTGGTAGCAGGCGGCGAGCGCGGCGCGGTCGCCGGCAAGCCAGGCGCTTGCGTAGCGCGTCACGGCCTGCCGGTTGCGCTCAATCGCGGCTTGGCTCTCGGTATCATCAGGCTTATCTGTCATCGTGCCGGGTCCTGTTGCTGTCCGGCACCCTACAATCGCCTGATCCATCCTGGCTTTCAGAAACTGGCTATGCGCGCAATCGGCGGGGCGAAATTGTTGGGGTGGGGCGCCCGCGTGCTCTATCTCGGCCCGGCCTTCGGATTGACGCCGCACCGCAATGCGACCGCCGTGCTTGCCGTGGGCCTCGATGCGGCGCTGGAAGTGGCCGACGATCCGACGGACCCCGCGACCGACTATCGTTCCACGCGTAGCGTGTTGATATTGCCCAACAGCCTGCATCATCTGCGGATCGCGCGCGGGCGCATGGCGTTCCTCTATGTCGATCCGCTGGGGCGCGACCTCAAGGCATTGCTGGCGCGAATGACGGATACGCGCGCGCGTGCGGCGTTCGATCTGCGGGAAGAGGCCGCGGTGATCGAGATCATGACCGGCCTTGCCGAAGATCGCATCCCGACGCGCGACGGACGTTCGTCGCTCGGCGAATTGCTCGGTGTCGGCACGCGCACCAAAGCCAATGCGCGGATATCGGTGGCGCTGCGGCTGATGCGGGATGAGCCGCATAAAGCCCACCGGCTCACTGAACTGGCGGAGCAGGCGGGGCTGTCGGCGTCGCGGTTCCTGCATCTGTTCAAGGCGGAGACCGGTGTGCCCTTGCGGCGTTACCGGATCTGGAACCGGATGGGCGCGGCGGTGCGCGCCTGCGGTGAGGGCTCGTCCCTGACAGAAGCCGCCCACGCCGCCGGCTTTGCCAGTTCGGCGCATTTCAGCAGCGCCTTTCGCGACATGTTCGGCATGATGCCGTCCGACCTGCTGAAAACCTTGCAGCCTGTGGAGGGCTAGGCAAGGCGCGGTTGTGTGTGAGGCCCGAGGGAAGGTCTGGCCATTTTGCCGCACGGCAAAGCCCCGCAGCGCCCAAAATCCCGGATTGGGGCAGCCGGGACCGGCAGTGTGACGCCAGCGTGACCAAGGGGGGGTGGACCGGTGCACCGCCCGGCCGGTCTGGCCGGCTTCGCGAGCTATTTCAGCATGTTCCCCACGACCCGAATAACGTCGTATATTACCGCCGATAGGAGCCCGGCCTCGATAACATGACCTCTGAATTGCCGCCGAATTCGCCAATGACGCGATCGTTTTCGTTGTCGATCGGCCAGCTGACATTCGGCAGTTTCATGCTGGTGCTGGCGGTGATCATCATCACCTCCACCGCCAGCGTCATCGCCATCCGCCACATCGATGCGACCTTCGCCGAGCTGCAGCGGCTGGAAAGCGTCGGCGACCTCGCCCAGGATATCGACCGGCGCATGAACGAGCTGCGGCTGGCGGCAAGGGATTTCGTCACCGACCCCGGCACCCAATCGGTCCAGGTCGGCGAGGCGGCGACCTCGCTCAGCGAGGTCCTGAAGAAAACCCGGCTGGAGCTTGCCCCCGAACAGCAGGACATGATCGATGGCGTCACCGAGCGCCTGTCGACCTACCGCAGCGGCATCGAGCGTATTTCCGCGCTGATCAACCGCCGCGCGGAGCTGATCGTCGGGCTACCGCCGCTGCGCGAGAAATTCGATGCCGCGATCGCCGACACCCCCGATCCACTGATGGCGTCGGCGCTGTTTCAGACCCAAAGCCAGATTGCCTCGGCTTTGCTGGCGCGAAATCCCTCCGCGGCTGAACTGGCGGCGCAAAGCATGCGCTCGATGACGATGGCGGAGCCAAAGCTTCGCGCGGCCGTCGATGATTATGCCCTGGCGATTATCAACATTTCGACCCGCGAGCGGCAGATTTCCGACATCGACAAGGAAGTGCTGGGCGCGGAGGGCCGCCTGATCCAGCGCGTCACCGAATTGTTGCGTGAGGTCAGCGCGCGTCGCGGCCATGTACTGTCCCGCGATTTCGCCCGGACGCTGACGGAGGCCAAATGGCAGAGCATCGTGCTCGGCACCGCCGGCGTCCTGATCGGGCTGTTCGCCTCGCTGCTGGTGGTCAGGCGCACCGTGCGCCCGCTCGCAACCATCGCGACCTCGATCCGCAAGGTGGCCGGCGGCGAAAAGAACACCTCGATCCCGCAGACCGATGTCGACAACGAAATCGGCGACATCGCGCGAGCCGCCGAAGTGTTCCGCCAGACGCTGGTCGATGCCGATGCGGCGCGCGAGGCGGCGGTACGTGCGCTGGCCGAACAGCGTCTCGCCGAGGAAAGCTATCGAAAACTGTTCGAAGCGTCGGTGGACGGAATCTACGTCACCACGCCCGGAGGGGCGCTGCTCAATGCCAACCCGGCGCTGGCGCGGATGATGGGTTACGCCACGCCGCAGGATCTGATCAACGGCCTCGGCGACGTCTCCGAATCCGTCTATGTCGATCCGCAGGCGCGCGTGGAATATGAGCGGCTGATGGAACGCGACGGCATGGTACGCGAGTACGAGTACCAGGTTCGCGCGCGCGACGGGACGGTGCTCTGGCTCTCTGACAGCGCCAGCGCGGTGCGCAACGAGAATGGCGAACTGATCCGTTACGAGGGAACGGTCCGCGACATCACCGACCAGAAACGGGCCGAGGATGCGATCGCCGAAGGTCGCCGTTTGCTGCAGCAGGTGATCGATACCGTGCCCGCGGTGATCAACGTCAAGGACAGGCAGCTCCGCTATCTCCTGATGAACCGCTACATGGCCGGTATTTTTGGCATCGAGCCCGGGGAAGCCATCGGTCGCACCACGGCCGAGCTGATGTCACGCTATGGCGCGGCGAAGACCGATGAGCCGGACAAGCGGGTACTGGCCGGCGGCAGCGAACTCGGCTTCTATGAGGAAGAGTACAAGGATTCCACCGGCAATATGCGGCAATGGCTGGTCAACAAGCTGCCGCTACTGGATGCGTCGGGCGAGATCGAGAACATCGTCACGGTCGCGCTCGACATCGGCGAGCGCAAGCGCGTCGAACTCGAGATGCGCAAGGCCAAGGACGCCGCGGAAGGCGCGCTGCGAAATTTGCGGGAAACGCAGAATTCGCTGATTGAAGCCGAAAAGCTCGCAGCCCTCGGGCGGCTGGTGGCGGGCGTCGCGCACGAGGTCAACAATCCCGTCGGCATCAGTCTCACGGTCGCCTCCGCGCTGGAGCGCAAGGCGGCGAATTTCACCGCCGAAGTGGCGCGTGGCGAACTGCGGCGGTCCAGTTTGACCGATTTTCTCGAAACCAGTCGCGACGCGTCATCGCAGCTCGTCGCCAATCTCAATCGCGCCGCCGAACTGATCCAGTCGTTCAAGCAGGTCGCTGCCGACCGCAACTATTCCGACCAGCGCAGCTTCGACCTTGGCGATCTTACCGAGCAGGTGGTGATGAGCTTGCGGCCGGGCCTTCGCAAACACAATCTGACGCTCAACGTCGATTGCCAGCCCAACCTGACGATGAACAGCTATCCCGGGCCTTACGGACAGGTGCTGACCAATCTGTTTCTCAATTCGGTCGCGCACGCGTTCCCTGACGGCAAGCCGGGCACGGTCGATATCCAGGTGCGCGAGTCCGGCAAGGACAATGTCGAGGTTCTGTTTTCCGACAATGGATGCGGCATGACCCTCGACGTTCGTCGCCGCGCGTTCGATCCGTTCTTCACCACACGCCGCGACCAGGGCGGCACCGGGCTCGGCCTGCACATCGTCTACAGCATCGTGACCAACCGTCTCGGCGGGCGGCTCGACCTCGATTCGGAGCCGGGAGGCGGCACACGGATCCAGATGATCCTGCCGCGCATCGCGCCGCTCGAAATGGCGGCGGAGTAGGGAGTAGACTGGCGCGCTAGTTGGTGTCGGCCAGCTTGCGCAGCGTGGCGCCGAAAATCTGGCTGGCTTTGCCGACCAGCGCCGTCCCGTTCATGGTTCCCCGCGTATCGGTGAACGTGCCTGATACGCCGATGCCGACGGGGGCCGGCCCGCCGAACAGCGGATTGGCATCGGGGCTCGACGTGTGACGCTGCACCAGCACCTCGCCCTTGAAGGTATCGCCCTTCACGGTGTAGCTGCCGGTGTAAAACAGATAGGCGTCGCCGCCGAGGATCTGGCCATCGCGGAACAGAATCACACCGCTGCCCTTGCCGGACCGCCCGTCCAGCAGGCTGACGTGGATCGAATACAGACCGTTTTTCATGACGTCCCAATCGGCCTCCGCGCCCACGGAACCCGGTCAGCTTTTATGCCAAAGCGGCACCTGCGGCGTCAACGTGGCAGGCCGTAAATATGCGCGCGCGCAGCGCGGTGGGTCACGCGTATTTCTGGTCGCGCTCCAGGAGCTCGATGGCTATGCCCTGCGGTCCGCGGATGAAGCAGATGCGTACGCCGGGCCGGATCGTTGTCGGTGGCTTGGTGAACTCGACGCCTTTGGCCTTGATCTCGGCGGCGACGGCATCGATGTCCTTTACCGTCAGTCCGAAATGATCGAGGCCCTGATAGGGCGTCACCGGCGGCGTGTTGACGCCGTCACCGGCCGCAACAGGGGCGATGAACACATTGGCGCCACCGAGCTTGACGTCGATTCGGCCTGGGCCGCGGACGATCTCGCCGCCCAGAATATCGGCAAGCCAGGCCGCGGTCGCTTCCGGATCGGGACTGCGCAGGTGGACATGGTCCCAAGTTACTGTCGGCATATTCGTCTCCCCAAGCCTCGTGCCCGTCGCGGTGATTGTTGCCGCGCCGCCAATCTAGCGGCCGGTGGTCCGCAATTCCATCCCCTGCGGTGCGCCTCGGCGGCCGCAAAATTGTCGAGCTCGCGTGCAACCATTCTGACCGTGCGTGATTATTGAGCTAGCGGCGGAACCGTCCAGCGGCAGTCGTGTGAGAGGCCGTACGGCGTAACGCCCGTAGGGCCTTTTTCATGCGCGGGTGCGGTGATATCGCCGCCGGGTGAGGGCATGGCCATGATGATCGCTGGACGGTCGTTTGGAGCCCCGCAAGCGCGACTGCTCGCGTTGCCGGCCATCGCCATCGCGGGATGCACGATATGGATGATGCTTCCCGGACCAAGCGACGCCGAGGGCGACGCCGCAGCAGAACCTTCCTCGGTCATCTACGCGCAGAATGTATCGCTGCTTGAAGATGCGGCGGCTAAGACCACTTTGGCGAATCCGGACCAAGCCTCGACGCCCGCCGCGGTGACCGCACCGTTGTCGCTCGCGCCGGAAGCGAGGTCGCCGATCGAGGGTTTGCGGATTTCCTCGCAATCGTGGCGAAGGGGTGGGCTGGGCTCGAAGGCGCTCGTGACCTTCACGCTGCGCAACGCCAATGAGTATCCGGTGAAGGATATCGAGATTGCCTGCGCCTTTACCCGCCGCGACGGCAGCCATTTGACCGACCGCCGGCGAGTGATCCCCGACACCGTGAACACCAGGAGCCGGAAGGTCTATTCGGGCGTGCTGGTCGGCTTCGTCAACGTTAACGCAAACAAGGCGAAATGTTCGCTGGTAACGGCAAGCCGAACTTAGCCCTGCGACCCAGCGCTGCGAACCCGAAAATGTGATCGCCGCCGTTGAACCTGGGGGATGCCCCAGGAACTAATCATCATATCTCCAGTTAGCCGAATGTACCGCGCGAACGGCGCGGGGGGAGCGACGTCAATGCCCGTAGCGCGCTATTTCCTGTTTGTCGGCGCGGCTTTGCTCGCGCTGTTGTTCGCGCTCGATGCCTTTGCCCCGCAACAGGTCGCCGTGGCTAGCAATTCGACAGGCTCGATCGACAAGACCGTCGTGCGGATCCGTTCCGACCAGAAACCTCCGGAACGCGTGGTTTACGACATGAGCCTTCCCACCATTGTTCCGCCGGCTGTGACCACCCAGGTGGCGGCGGCTCCGGCTGCGCCGATTGCCGACCTCAACGCCCAGGCTCGGGTGCGTGACACTTTTGCCCAGTTCGTACCGGCTGAAGCCAAGAAGGTTGAGCCGCAGGCTCCACGCAAGCGCAAGATCGCCAAGGTTCGCCCGGTTCAGCAGCCGACGATGCGCTTTGCCCAGCAGCAGCACTTTGGCTTTGGCTTCTTCGGGAGTAACACCTGGTAGCATCTATCCGCTTGTGAGGCCGCCCTGAGGACAACCGGTTTGACGGTTACCGGGGCAACTGCGGAAGCTTGTCGACAAATTTGTTGAAGCAGGTCAGCCGCTCGTCTTCTTCCTTCACGAACCGGCATTCACTGACAGTCTTGGCGGCCGCCGGCTTCGGTTTCGGCTGCGGCGCATAGACGCCGTCATAGCAGGTCAGGCGTTCCTTGGTTCCGTCGTCGATGTCCTGACACGCCTGCAGTTTCTGGGCGGGAGACAGGGGCTTGGCGGGCGCCGCCTTGGCCGACTTCTTCTCGCCAGAGGGCTTTTTCGACCCGACCTGCACCAGCGGTTTGCCGCCAACGGTCGGAGGAGGGGCCGGATTCGCGGGGGCGGGCGTAGCCGTTCCCTGAGCAAACGCTGCGGCCGGATACATGATCGCCAGCGCCAGGATCATCTTTCTCATGTCAATCGCTCTCGAATGCTTGGTTTGCCGGTTCGGTCATGCGCGGAAATGGCGCACTCGGAGAGATTCGAACTCCCGACCCTCGGAATCGAAATCCGATGCTCTATCCAGCTGAGCTACGAGTGCCTGTAGCCCGCCCGATTATCAGACTTGTCCGGGCAGGGCCAGCAGCGGAACGTTTAGTAACAGGGGTGCCGGCCGCCCTGGCCGATGTAGGCGGCCGAGCCCTGGCGGCAGTAGTTGGTCGAGGGCCCGTCATAATAGGCAAAAGTGCCGGGCTGGGAGCCGGGCCCGTAATTGTGCATGTAGCTGATCGGGTAGGGCAGCCAGTGATGGTGATGGCGGTGATGCCGGTTATGGCGGGCGTCCGCCAGGCTGGGCGCCAGGGCCGCGGCAGCAAACAGGGCGGCGGCGATCAAGAACTTGGCTTTGGGCATTTGATTCTCCGGGGATCCCACTGGAAACTAGACGTTTTTGGCCGGTCCGGGCACCATTTTACGCGAAACCACCGGAAAAGCTGCGGAAAACTGGCGGAAGCTTGCCTATTTTTGGCCCCTAAGGGATGCTTAACGAAATCCCAACACAGTCCGGCCAAGGTTCTGCGGTGTGGTCGGGACTTCAAGGGCCACCCTCCGCTTTGACAAGGCTACCCGGTTCCTGATCGACCCATGCGCATCACGTCCTTTGCCCTGCTGTTCCTCTCGGTTCTGGTCGCGACCCCGGCGCGGGCCGATCTGCACATCACGCGCGACCATGGCGGCTACGTCGAGGAATACAAGGTTAAGTACAAGCGCATCCGCGACCGCAAGGAACGCGTCATCATCGACGGCATCTGCAACTCGGCCTGCACACTGGTGTTCGGCATCGTGCCGATGAACAAGATTTGCGTGACGCCCAAGGCGAGCCTCGGCTTCCATCAGGCCTATTACGACAAGGCCTTCACCTTCGGCATCAAGGTCACGAGCTCTGACGGAACGTCGGACCTGATGTCCTATTATCCGGATACCGTGAAAGACTGGATCCGCCGCAATGGCGGGCTCACCACCGAGATGAAGAAGATCAAGAACGGTGGCGAGCTCTGGAAGATCGTCGATCCCTGTCCGGAAGCGTTTTGAGCCGGGCGCAACCACGCCGGCCGCGCGCCGTCAGTTCTTCTTAGAACGTCACGAAGCCTCGGATCGATTTCCCGCGCCTTTCGCGGATGTCGAGTGGCTCATGTAGTGGTCAATGGGTTTGCCGCCGAGCGAGAAACGCAAGGTACCGTCGGGCATCAGGCCCTGGCCTCGAGTGCGTTCAGGATCTTGCGATGTTGTCACGACATGGCGCGCGATCGACCCGCGCGATCAGTCCTTGCCGCATGGCATGTGATCGGGCACTACGCGTTCGCAAATGAACCGTGACCATGAAGATATTGCCGCGCGGGCGGCGCCGGCGATTTTCGTCGTGCTGTGGAGCACCGGCTTCATCGCCACCAAATACGTCGTCAATAACGCCGATCCCTTGACCTATCTTGCGATCCGGATGGCGCTGGTGGTGGTCTTGATGGCTGGCATCGTCGCGATCGCGCGGCCCCGCTGGCCGGATCGGATCGGCATCTTCCACAGCGCCGTCGCCGGCATTCTGGTGCACGGGTTCTATCTCGGCGGCACCGCGATTGCGATTGCGCATTCGATTCCCGCAGGACTGTCCGCGCTGATCCCCGGCCTGCAGCCGATCCTGACCTCGACCATCGCCAACCGCTGGCTCGGCGAGCGCGTCACGGCCATTCAATGGGCCGGACTTTTGCTCGGGCTGGCGGGCGTGGTGCTGATCCTGCACAACCGGCCGATGAGCGGCGAGGCGGGGTGGGGCTGGCTCGCTTCCGGCGTGTCGTTGATCAGCATCACGCTCGGCACGCTGTACCAGCGGCGCTATTGCAACGCGATCGACTGGCGCGCGGGCAATCTCGTGCAATACGTCGCGGTGACGATCTTCTTTGGAATCGGGGCATGGCTGTTCGAGAACAACGTGGTGCATTGGACCACGGAGTTCACGCTCGCGCTGAGCTGGCTGGTCGTTGTGCTGTCGATCGGATCGATCGGGTTGTTGTACTGGCTGATCCGTCGCTCAGCCGCGACGTCGGTGGCGAGCCTGTTCTATCTGGTGCCAGCGGTGACGGCGCTGATGGCCTATGTGCTGTTCGGCGAACGTCTCGATGCAATCGCCATCGTAGGGATGATCGCGTGCGCCGCCGCCGTGTTGCTGGTCAACCGGCGCGCCGCGTGAGGATGTTCAGGCATTGCGAATGCTCGCATAGGCCGCGAGAGCGCGTTCGCGACGAGCCTTGTGATCGATGATCGGCCGCGGATAGGTTCTGCCGAGTTCGATGCCGGCGCCGGCCAGTTCAAGCGGTGTCGCGGTCCAGGGTTGATGGATCACTTTGTCGGGCAGTTGCTTCAGCTCCGGCACCCAGCGCCTGACATAGACGCCGTCGGGATCGAACTTCTCGCCTTGCAGGATCGGATTGAATACCCGGAAGTAGGGTGCGGCGTCGGCGCCGCAACCGGCGACCCACTGCCAGTTAGCCGGGTTGCTGCCGGCATCGGCATCGACGAGCGTATCCCAGAACCATTGCTCGCCCTCGCGCCAGTCGATCAGGAGATGCTTGACGAGGAACGAGGCCACCACCATCCGCACCCGGTTGTGCATCACGCCGGTGTGCCAGAGTTCGCGCATGCCGGCGTCGACGATGGGGTAGCCGGTCAGGCCGCGCTGCCAGGCGCGCAATGCCTTGGTGTCGTGCTTCCAGGGAAACGCGTCGAACGATGCCTGCAGATTGCGCGTTGCGAGATCCGGCACGTCGTAGAGCAGATGACGGCAGAATTCGCGCCAGCCGAGTTCGCTGAGGAATTTATCGATATCGGATGACAGGCGAGGGTGCTCAGCGGCGGCGAATTTTGCGGCGTGCCAGACCTGACGCGGGCTGGTCTCGCCGAAGCGCAGATGCGGCGACAGAAGCGAAGTGCCCTCGCGGTCAGGGCGGTCGCGGTCACCGGAATAGCCGGCGATACCACCGGCGAGGAACGCCTTGAGCCGCGCCTGCGCCGCAGCTTCGCCGGGCCGCCAGTTTTCGCGCAGACCGCCGGCCCAGTCGGGACGGGTGGGCTCGAGATGCCAGTCTTCCAGCGCATCGCTGGCGATACCGGATATGCCGTTCAGCTTCGTCGGCGCCGGCAGCGGTTTTGGCGGATCGCCGAGGGATTGCACCCGCCGCCAGAACGGCGTGAACACCCGCAGGCCACGGTTCTCCTTGTTCCGGATCTGGCTCGGCGCCACCAGCAGGTCGCCGGGAGATCTGTGAGTCGTAACACCACCGAGTGCCGCCGCGACCTGATCCGCCACCCGCTGCTGCGGTGCCTGTGCAATCTCGTTCCAATAGACGGCGCCGGCATCGACCTCGCGCGCAAGGCCGGCAATGACCGTGGAGGCCGACCCTCGGCGCAATACGAGGGACGCGCCCCGATCCCGGAGGCTCTCTTGCAAGGCGCGCAACGACTGCGCCAGCCACCAGCGGGCAGCACCTCCGAGCGGACGAACGCCCGGCGTCCTCTCGTCGAGCACGAAAATGCACACAACCGGCGCTTGTGTGCTGGCGGCCGCGTGCAGGGCGGGATGGTCCGAAAGGCGCAGGTCCTCACGGTACCAGACGATGGCCGGTCGAGGACTCGTCATGCGCGCATCAGTTTCATCAAATTCCTGAGGCTTTGCCTAGGGTTGCATTCCATTAATGCGATCGTAAGCAAGAACCGTCAAATTGAGCCCGATTTTGGGGAAAACTGCACATGTCCTTGCTGTCACTTGGAAAACTCCTGCCGTCGCTGAAACTTCGTCTCGGCACCAAGGCGGTCATTTCCGCCGTCCTCCTGATCGCGGTGAATACCGCGCTGGTTGTAGGCGCGGCCTATTGGTCGCTCAACTCTGAGTTCGGCGACCGGGCGCTTCGCGACATCGAGGTCAATCTGCGCACCCTGGCGCTGTCATTTGCCGAGACCTACCCCGACGCCAAGATCACGCTGAAAGACGGCATGGTCGCCAAGGCCGAAGCGGCGAAGATGCCCGAATTCAAGGACCACGCGATCGTCGATCGCTCGGTCGGCTATGTCGGCGGCAACGCGACGCTGTTCGTCTATGACGAGGCCAGCAACCAGTTCGTCCGCCGCTCCACCAACGTGAAGAAGGAAAACGGCGACCGCGCCGTCGGCACCCAGCTTGCGCCCGACCATCCGGGACAGCCGATCCTGCGTCGCGGCGAGGCCTATAAGGGGCCGGCCACGCTGTTCGGCAAGACGTTCATGACGGCCTATTACCCGATCGCGAATTCGACCGGAAAGGTGATCGGCGTTCTCTATGTCGGCATTCCGATGGCGCAGTTCGAGACCATGCTGTCGCATGCGATCCAGAACATGGCGATCGCCGCGGGAATTGCAGCGCTGCTGGTGATGATGCTGACGATGCTGATCGTGCGCCGCGTGACCAAGCCGCTGACTTCGGTCTCGGCGACGCTGACGGCCATCGCCAACGGCAACAGCGATGTCGAGGTCGGTCATCACGAACGCATGGACGAGATCGGCGAGATCGCGCGCACGGTCGCGGTGTTCAAGAACAACTCGCTCGAGCGCCGCCGGCTTCGCGACGAACAGACCGCGGCCGCTTCTGCCGCCGCCGAACAGCGCAAGACCGAATTGCGCGGGTTCGTCGACGAGTTCCAGACCAGCGTCGGCGGCATCCTCGACAAGGTGCTGAATTCCTCGGGTGAATTCGAGCGCGTGGCCAAGCAACTTACCGAGACCGCGCGGACCACCGCCGGGCTTTCGGGCCAGTCGGCGGGCGCGTCGGAGACCGCCTCCGAGCATGTCCGCACCGCAGCTGTTGCTTCCGATGAACTCTCCAACTCGATTGCCGAGATCACCCGCCGCGTCCAGGAATCGAACGGAATCGCGGCCGACGCCGTCAAGCAGGCCGCGGCCACCGACCAGCGCATCAACGAGCTGTCGGAGGCGGGCGCGCGGATCGGCGACGTGGTGAAGCTGATCACCTCGATCGCCGAGCAGACCAATCTTCTGGCGCTCAACGCGACCATCGAGGCCGCCCGCGCCGGCGATGCCGGCCGCGGATTTGCCGTGGTGGCTCAGGAGGTCAAGAGCCTCGCCGGCCAGACCGCCAAGGCCACCGAGGAGATATCGAGTCAGATCGGCAGCATGCAGCTTGCGACCGAAGAGTCGGTCAGCGCGATCAAGGCGATTGGCCAGACCATCGAGCGCATCAGCGATATCGCGACCTCGATCTCGGCCGCGGTCGAGCAACAGCGCGGTGCGACGGCGAACATCGCCCAGAGCGTGCGGGCCGCCGCAAGCGGGACCGCCGACGTCGCCGTCAACATCCGCAACGCTGCACAGGGCGCGGGCGAGACCGGCGAGACTTCCAACCGCATGTTTGCCTCGGCGCAGGCGCTGTCGGGCGAGAGCCTGCATCTGAAGGCCGAGGTCGAGAAGTTCCTGGACCGCGTTCGCGCGGCCTGATCGCAATCTGGCTATTGCCTATCTTTCCGTGACGCCGGTTCTGATGGCATCAGAACCGGCGTCATATTTTTGTCTGACGCGCGAATGCGCGATGAACCGTTACTGTTTCGGCTGCGGCACGATCCGGATGTACGGCTTCGGCGACTTCCAGCCCTGCGGATAGATCGTCTTGGCCTCGTCGTCGGTGACCGAGCCGGCGATGATGACATCTTCGCCCTGTTTCCAGTCGGCCGGCGTCGCGACGCGATGTTTGGCCGTCATTTGCAGGGAATCGATCACGCGCAAGATTTCCTGGAAATTGCGCCCTGTGGTCATCGGATAAACCAGCACCAGCTTGATCTTCTTGTCCGGTCCGATGATGAAGACGTTGCGCACGGTCTGGTTATCTGCAGCGGTCCGCGTTGCGACATCCCCCGAGGTGGAGGCGGGGAGCATGTCGTAGAGTTTTGACACGTTGAAATCGGTGTCGCCGATCATCGGATAGTTCGGCGCCGCGCCTTGCGTCTCCTTGATGTCCTCCGACCATTTCGAATGCTTGTCGACGGGATCGACGCTGAGCCCCATCAGCTTGACGCCGCGCTTGTCGAATTCGCCCTTCAACTTTGCGAGAGCGCCGAGTTCGGTGGTGCAAACCGGCGTGAAATCCTTCGGATGCGAGAACAACAGCGCCCAATTTGAGCCAATCCAGTCGTGGAATTTGATTTTGCCCTCGGTCGTCTGGGCTTCGAAGTCCGGGGCGACTGCGCCAATCTGGAGTGCCATGGTACACCTCATCTTATTCAAGTTGCAGGAGAATTTCTGTTGATCTGTATAGACCCTAGCAGGGTGGAAGGGAACCTCCGGCCAAAAAAGGCGAGATCCTTCTCCGCGAATAGGGAACTCCTAGCACCTTCTTTCGATCTGCGCCCCTGCGACGAAAAATCCACGGCGGCGGTAATCGCCCAGATTGCCCCGATATCGCCTTTTATGGTCCGCAAGACCCCGGTCCCGGTGCCGGGGCGTTCATCGGTCATTCAACTGAACCGTGACATCAGTCACAGCGACTAACTGGAGTCACAGCGACTAATTGGCAACCATCTAAAAATCTCGGAATGCAAGTTTCGAATCGTTAACCACTCGTTTACGCCGGCATCGCAATGCTGGACCAGAAAAAGAAATTGAGAAGTGCAAGCTATGTCTGCCCCTAATACTACCAAATCTATTGAAGCGTTCGCCGTTCTCCAGCCTTCCTGTCGCAAGACCGCCGCCCACGCGCTGACCATCGTGCGCGACGGCGTCATCACCGGCGAGGGCCCGACCACCAAGGGCCGCATCCATTTTTCCCGTGCTCTCGATGCCGATGACGCCGCCTGGTGCGCGCGCATCCTGACCGCGACCGCCGTCGAGCATCAGCCGGTCAGCCGCGCCGAAGCCGAGGCGCTGTTCGAAATCAGCGACGCCGCCGCCGAGCGCAGCGACGGTGGCCGTTTCGACGATCTCTTGGCCAAGGCGGTCGCCCATCATGCGGCGTCCGAATCCGGACTGCCCGTGCCGCCGCGCACGGTTGCCCTGTCGCCGGACACCGACATCGAAAGCTGGGCCCCGGCCAAGGCCGTCAACATCGACACCAAGGTGCTGGAGTGGATTGCCGCCCAGATGCGCGGCAAGCGCCGCTCCAACCACGCGCTGGCCGCGATGGTCGCGACCCTGGTCGGCGCCGCCGCACTGCCGCTCGCGCAACTGCCGGGCATGCTGGACATGGGGATGATGTAACGTCATTCTCGCATCGCTGAATTCAAAGCGGCGGGGATTTTCCCCGCCGCTTTTGCTTGATGGGGCAGGGTGGTGCGCCATCATCCAAGCGCAGATTTCCGTTCTCGCGACGCATCGCGCCCGAGTCTTTCAAGTATTTTGCCCTCGAGAATTCAGAGGGCGCAGGGAATGCCGGATGCGCGCTGCACCCGCGGTCTCGTGTGCGATTATGCAACAAGATGGTGCACACGAGCATACAGGGCAGCGGAGAGCATCCGACATTCCCTGCGCAGTGGCTTTACGGCTTATGGCGTGCTCTCCCCGGTGAGACGGTCTCTATTGCCACCGTCGTCCCTCGGAAGCGTTAGCTCCCGCAGGACTTGACGCCGTTACGGGCGCCTGGACCACACGCTTTCGCCGTACGCTTCAGCCGCGACCGTCAATCGCAACCTCGACGTCCACCGCATCCCCGCCCCTCGTCATGACGACGGCCGACGCCCTCTGAGTGGGGCGGGATGGCGATAGATGCGCACTGATTTGGGTCGGACGACAACAGAAATATTTTTGATTTACGGAATTTTTTGGCTTGACACGAATTCCGTAAATCAGAACTGATTTGCCCGTCGGGTTGATTTGTCGCACCCGGACCGCAAGATTGCGCTTGCGCGCGAGGCGACGCAGCTGGCGTTTTGCAATTCGGCTGGAAGGAAGTGCGATGGTAGCGCAGGGCAGTCCGTAGGGCGGGTTCTCTTTAACCCGCCATCTCGCAATCAACGCGGCGGGTTAAAGAGAACCCGCCCTACGAAGGTCTACTCAAGCAATTCCGGATGCTCTACAACGGCGAACAGCCGGTCGGCGTCGCGCTATGGGCGCTGGCGGATGAGATCGTGGCGCGGGCGACACGCGGCTGACGGCGGTGGAATGGAAGAGCGGCAGCCACATGCGTATTGTCGATGTGGTGGCGCCGTTTGGGGGAGAGGCGGAGATGCGGGGGCAGGTGCCAGCCTAGCTCGAGTACTCCCAATGAGATAGAGGGCGCTGCTCCTCCACAAACTAAGCTGGTCAGATCGATCGGGAGATGACCCGACAACAGACCAAGATAGCAAGGTTCGCATCTATGAACGATCGCGCGGTATGGACCGAAAAGGATGTTGAGCGCCTCATTGACGCGCTTAAGACTGAGCACGGCTTTTGGGACGCCTATGTCGCAGGGGAAATTCGGGAGAAGCAAATCCAACCGCAAGTATCGCAATGGACTCGCATGACGATGCACCGCCTTTTTCCAAGCGCGTCCTTCGAAGAACTCACCGATCTTTTGATTCTATTCCGCGACCTCGTTCGCACGCAGCTTGGCCTGGAACGGTGATTGGTGACCCATGAGCAACTCCTTTTACCTCGACAACAACAGCCTAAACTACGCGTACCGCGCGGGAGGAGTGCTATGGCTTGATACCATCGCTGCAACCTTGACGCAGCGTGGCTATCAACTGAAAATTAGTGATGTAGTCAGAGGCGAAGTCGCGGACGGGGCTCATGGTTGGCCAGCAAGGGCCTATCGACGGAACTCCCACGCAAACAGGCCAGTTGCTCCAGTCAGGCGCCATCTCCACAAAAAGGCCCCGTAGGGCGGGTTCTCTTTAACCCGCCATCTCGCAATCAAGGCGGCGGGTTAAAGAGAACCCGCCCTACGAAGGTCTGTTCGACGACTCTCCTTTAATCGCTAACTTCGGTGGTTATGGGTCGGCTCAAGGCCGGGACGACTTGTTTCACGATCTCGCGGAGCATTACGCCCGAGGTTTGCATGTAATTTCGTCCTTCAAATCGGAGGGCGCGGGAACCCGGGTGCGCGCTGCACCCGCGGTCTCGTGTGCAATTTGTGCATAGGAACGCGCCCACGAGCATACATGGGCCTTTAATTCTCTCTCCGGCACCCCATATAGAATCCCATGGCACAATGGAAAGCATCTGTCGCGCGGCAACCACCGATGACCAAGGCGGAACTGCGGGAGATGCTGACGAACGCGGTCCGCAACACGCAACCCGGTGCTGACCAAAAGCCGAAACGCTCCCCGAAGGTCGAGAACGATCAGTCCTGACGGGTCGCCCGACGATATATCCGCGTCAGTTGCGGTCGATCCGAACAGCCTGGCCTCACAAGTTTCACAGGGAATAGCGTATGCGGCTGGTTGCCAAACCCACCGAGCAAGAGATCATCGAGGGACCGCAAGCGGTATCCTTTCAGATCGCGAACGGCAACGCGCGGCAGCGCTGCCTTCTGCAAACCGATCTTCCGACGCAGGCGCTGGCCCACAAATATCTGCTCACCAATTGGCCCGTGATCGAGCGGATGGCGCGCGAGGCTCTGGCGACCGGCATCCTTGACGATGGTCAAATCAAACTGGCCATGGTCTAAGCGGCACGTTCAACAATCAATGTCGGTTTTGGTCTACAGGGAATAGTCATGCTCAAGGATCGCGAGAATATCCTGAATGCGCTTCGCGAGAAGCCGCTCAAGGTCTACGAGATCATGAAACGCGCCAATCTTCCGAATGAGGAAGCCTGCCAGTCGCTGCTTCTGAAAATGCGCGACGAAGGTCTAGTGAAGTTCGACATCCACAAGGGTCGCTGGCTTGCCGGATGATGGCGCGGCGCGGACGACAAGTCGCGCGCCGAAGCTGGATCGCGGCTAATCCGGGCCGCGTGTGTCTCGAATGTCCCGCAAGAGCCAGGCGAGCACTAGAACCGAAGGCGTCCACGCGAGTAGTGCTCCGATCAACATCGCTTGCGCGCTTGTCATGATGGCTCCTCCACTTACTCTATCGACAAGTTCCACCTCGACGGTTTCGGCTCATCTACGTCCGACAGACGGTCTCCTGTCCGGAGCTGTCGCATCGCTGGATTATTTCTGGTTTGCGACAGACGGCTCGGGGCATTTGTAGAGCCATCTCCAGTAGGCCTTGTTACGATCCCGCTGACGCTTGCACTGCTCGCGGCACCTGGACGAGCAGAATTGCCCGAAGCGCCAGCTGAAACGGACCAACCCGAAGGGGCGGTCGCAGTTCGGATTGTCGCAACGGTTTGTCATGATGCGGCCTCCGCATTCGTTCGCAGGATCAGGCGAATGAATTTTTCCTGGCCCTGGCCGAGACAAGAACGTCCGCAGTAACGTTCACGCGCCGGATTTCGCAGGCATACTATCTTGGGTTCTTCACTGTCGCATTCGGAACAGCGTGGGCCTGTACGCATGGCGACCTCCTCCTGAGGAATTGCCATTCACTGATCGTGGTGTACTGGTTGTCGTGCCGTCGGATGACCGGAGGGCGACGATGCGTCACTCTCATTCCGTCCCGCCCCATATGCAACTTGTCTAGATGGTTGATCGGCTTATCCCTAGGTATGACCGGCTCGAAACTGCCAATTTCGGTGGAATGGAATGGTTGTTCTGTCCCTGTCGCCAGACCGATCGGAATAGCGGTGCGATGCCGTGCTAACCCAATCGGATCGGGTCATCTGCTCTTTTCCTCGCCGTGCTCGCCCAGCGCGGCGTCGAGGCAGTTGATCAACGCCTCTCCCGTGAAGGGTTTGGTGAGAAAGCAGCTCGCGCCGGCCTTCAGCGCTTGCATGCGCGCGCTCTCGGTCGCGAAAGCCGTGATGAAAATGAATGGCAGCCGGTATCCGTCGGCAACCAGGTGAGCTTGCAGCTCGAGACCGCTCATGACCGGCATTTGAATATCTGCGATCACGCACGAGGTGTCATCCAGATGAGGCGACCGCAGGAACGCTCCGGCCGATTCAAAGGTGTGAACGACGTATCCAAGCGTCCGCACGAGATTGTAGGTCGCGGTGCGAACGGAGCCGTCATCGTCAATGATTGAAATCACGGGTGGGTTGGCCAAAGCGGTGCTTCCTGACGTGCTGGCAGAATGCCTCTTGCTGCAAGCCGCTTGGGAGCAGAGTGCGTCGCAAATCAGGGGCGGAAAATCATACTTAGGTTTGCAGAACGGGATTTGGAGCGCTCAACTAGAGCAGAATGACGTTTCTTCGAACCGTCATCCTGCTCCATCTCTTTGTTTGAGCATGATCTTTCGGAAAACCGGTACCCACTTTTCCGGATCATGCTTTATCCGCCAGGCTATTGGGGCGGCGCCGGGCGCTGTATTTCGAGTGCCTGGGCCATCTTCACCAGATCGGCCAGCGATTTCGCGGCCATTTTTCTCATGATGTTTCCGCGGTGTATCTTCACGGTGATCTCGGCAATGCCGATTTCGGCCGCGATCTGCTTGTTCATGAGCCCGGACGTGACCAGCGCCATCACCTCCCGCTCCCGGGCAGTCAAGGTCGCGAACAGCGCGTGCAGGTCAGAGCGGATCTTTGCTTCATTCCGGCTACTTCGATCGCGTTCGATGGCCGCCGTCACGGCATCCAGCATGTCCTGATCGCGGAATGGCTTGGTCAAGAAGTCGACAGCCCCGGCCTTCATGGCCCTGACCGTCATCGGGATATCGCCGTGGCCCGTCATGAAGACGATGGGAATGTGAATGCCTGCCTTGGCAAGGTCGGCCTGAAAGTCGAGGCCGCTCAGTCGAGGCAGCCTGATGTCAAGGATCAGGCAGCTCGCAACGTCCGGCAGCTTGCTCTGCAGAAATTCAGCGCCCGAACCGAACACTTCGACCCGCAAGCCCACCGAGCGGAAAAGATTCCGGAGCGCTTCACGCACCGACACGTCATCGTCGACAACATAGACGATCGGCTCGTCCGGGCCGCCAATGGTGCGAGGCGAGTTTGAGCGGCCGGTCACGGCGTATGGTCCTCTTGATGCATCGGCAGGCTGAACTGAAACGTCGCGCCGGGCCCGACATTGACGGAGGCCGACAATCGCCCGCCATGGGACTCGACGATTGATCGGCAGATCGACAGGCCCATGCCCATGCCGTCGGGTTTGGTGGTGAAGAACGGGGCGAACAGCCGGTCGGCATTCTGAACGGCCAATCCGACACCGGAGTCTGTTACCGTGACCAGAATCTCGTGGGCGTCATCCTGGTGCGTCCGGATCGCCAGCTTGCGCGGCCGGTCAATGACCGGTTGCATCGCTTCAATGGCGTTGATGACGAGATTGAGGATGACCTGCTGCAGCTGAATCCGATCGCCGAGGACCTGGCCGAGAGCGGGCGCGAGGTCCTTCCGCAGCACGATCCGCTGGCTGAACAGTTCGCGATGCAGCAAGGTGACCACCTCATTGACGAGCGCATTGATGTCGAGAGGCGCTTTCTGATCGGCGGTCTTGCTTACCAGCCCGCGGACGCGCTGGATCACTTCGCCCGCCCGGTTGCCGTCATCGATAATCGAGGCCAGAGCGCTGCGCGCTTCCTGCAGTTCGGGAGTGTCGCGGTCGAGCCAACGCAGCGCGGCCGAGGCGTTGGCGACGACGGCGGCCAGCGGCTGGTTCACTTCATGGGCAATCGACGCGGCCAGCTCCCCGAGCGCCGTCACGCGCGTGACATGCGCCAGTTCAGCCTGCGCCTCGTGCAATTTCTCCTCCGCTCGCCTTCGTGCCGTGATGTCCGTCACCGCGCCGACAAATTCGATGCCATCAGATGCATCGGTTACGGCATGCGCCGTTGCATGGACATATTTGACGGAGCCGCCGGGCATCAGCAATCGATATTCGTGATCGAAATGCGTGCCGTCGCGGGATGCCCGGTCGATGTTCTGTTGCGCGCCCGCTCGATCGTCGGGATGAATGCGTTGAACGACCGTGTCGAGTACGACAGAAGGTGCCTTTTCAAAACCGAATATCCTGAAGGTTTCGTCCGACCAGATAATTTCGCCGGTGGCGACGCGCCAGCCGAAGCTGCCGGTGTGGCTCAATCGCTGTGCTTCCGCCAGATAGTTCCCACTCTGCCGCAAGGCGTTTTCAGCCTCCTTGCGCTCGGTGATGTCCTCGCATGCGATCAGGACGATCAGCCGGTCATCCTGCCGTCGTACGGCCTTCGCGTTTTCACGAACCCACAGCGCCGAACCGTCCTTGCGAACCTTTCGGATCTCCCAGCTATGCGTTTGCCCGATATGCGCCAGACAGATTTCAACGCTTTTTCGCACCGTGTCCCAGTCTGCTTCAAAGAACACCCCGAGCACCGGTTGTCCCCGTAGTTCGCTGACGAGATAGCCGAGCTGGGCGGCGCCAAAAGTGTTGACCGACAGGACGATGCCGTCCGCATCGACCATGAAGTACATGACGGGGTTGTGCTCGAACACCTCCTTCCATTGCGCCTCGCTCTCGCGCAGGGCTTCTAATGCGCGTTGTTCGGCGCTTGCCCGGCTCTCAAGCGCGGCTTCCATTTGCCTGCGGGTGCTTCCTACCAGGTGCATCACGATCAATGAGGCGAGAAACAGGGCGAGCAGCAGCGCGACGGCAATCAGATAGTCGGCAACCTCCGGGGCGGGACCGAGCACGAGCCAGATGCAAGCCGCCGTCAACGATGCCAGCGCCATGCCGCCGAGCAGCGACTGCTCGGCCGAGCGCCGGGATTTTAGTATCTGGTTACGCATGGCATTCGGCCATCCGGCCCCGCGCCGCGTCGTCAGGTGATCATCACCATCGACGGCAACACGTGGCCCCACGAATGGGCCGTATCCTAGCAGCTTTTCCCGGCCCGGAGGTATGGTGCATCGCGATACGCAGGTGGCTCAAAGCGCTTGCGGTCGCGGCCGTTCGTCGCGCCTGCAAGCCTCGGTTGACAGTCGCGGAACGCGCAACGTCGACAACTGGATATCGCTGCGGGTGGAGGAGGGCGCTCGTCCCTCGCAAGGCTTGGGCGGCTGATCCTAAACCTAAGTATGCTCCTCTCACCCAAATGTAACGTGCATATCAACCTCCGTTCAATGGTTCGGCGAATCTCCGCGACTAGGCTTGCGCGATAGCCGAGCGGCAGCAGGTATCTCGCGCCATCGCTCTTGCTGATTGAACGTTGAACCTCGGCGCCGCTGTCCGGGGTAGCCGCATTGTAAACATCGCTTGCGTAACGACCGCCGTCTCGTACCGCCACAAATTCGGGGATTGAGATGCCAAAGCCAAGCCTGCAATTGATCCACTGCTCGAACGATATTCGCCCGGGTGCCAAACGCCGTCAGGACAGCACCAACTCCAACTTCCAACCCTACGTCATTCCTGGAGGCGCGCGATCCGTGCCGATCGATCGGTCATGGGAGGCCGCGCTGGATCTGGTCGATTTTGGCGTTCTGGTTTGCTATCAAAACTATCTTGCCTTCCTTGAGGCGAGTGCGGCCGTTCTCGGCGGCTCCAGGTGGACTGATCATGAAGAGACCCGCTAGATTGACAAGGCTCGCCCGAACCATGCGTGGTGCATCGACGATCCCTTGCTCCGGGGCGTCAACGCCACCCGCGTCGGCCAGCTGCGGTGTCCTTCAACTTGTCCGCAGAGCCGAAGCCGGTCACTCTGCTGAGCTGCGCATCTCGAATTGGGGGGCTGGTGCCTGATGTTATCGTCCGACAGGATCGCGCTGTTTATCGATGGCGCCAATCTCTACTCGACCTGCAGAGCGCTTGGTTTCGACGTCGATTACAAGCGTCTGCTCAAGGAATTCCAGAGCCGCGGTACGCTGCTGCGGGCGTTCTATTTCACGACCATTATCGAGGATCAGGAATACACATCGGTCCGCCCGCTGATCGATTGGCTCGACTATAACGGCTACACCGTCGTCACCAAGCTCACCAAGGAGTTCATCGACCCCAGCGGCCGCCGCAAGGTGAAGGGCAGCATGAATATCGAGCTCGCCGTCCACGCGATGGAGCTTGCCGATCATGTTGACCGGATGTTTCTGTTCTCGGGCGACGGCGACTTCCGCTCGCTGCTCGAAGCGGTGCAGCGCCGCGGCGTCCACGTGACCGTGATCTCTACGATTGTCAGCCAGCCGCCGATGGTGGCGGACGACCTGCGGCGTCAGGCCGACGCCTTCATCGATCTTGCCGAATTGAAGCCAGTGCTCGGGCGTGATCCGTCGGAGCGGCCGGCGGCACGTGAGATACGCCAGCAATCGTCGCAATTCCCGTCGCACGTGGCGATCAATGGAAATGACCTCAGGTCATGATGTCTCCGGGATGTCGTCCCGCTCATCCGTGCTGTGTTTGTTCTGATGACGAATCCCCGCGCGCAAAAGGGATTCGCGCACCGTCAAGAATTGACGGGATCGCGTCCCGATGCATCATTGTGCGATGTTCGGTTTCTTCAAAGGTTGCCGCCTGGCCCGCATGAGCAGCGGGCGCTTCTGCGTGGTGCGCGATCTCGGCCTCGTCAAGGGCGGCAAGGGCATGCGGCACCATGAGGTGGTGATCGCCTTCAGCGCCCGCGAGTTGCTGAAGTGGCTGCGCCAGCCGTCGCCGAAGCAGGCGGAGCCGGACGCGAGTTCGCGCGCGAGCAGCGCCTTGCCCCATGAACCAGAGGCGTTGGCTAACCTCGGACCGCGCTCCTGAAGGCAGCCGAAAGCGCGGCAAGCGCATCGCGCGGCCGGCCGTCCTTGACCCTGGAGTGAAGCAAGACCGGCAAGCGCGGCAGATCGGGAAGTCCGAGCTTGGGGCCGACCTCAACGGCGCCGAATGGCAGCATGCGCGGCGCCAAGGCCGCAACGCCGAGCCCGGCCATGACGGCGGCTGCAACCGCCGCAACGCCGCCGCCGACGAAGATTTCCGTCCAGGGCACGTTCGCCGCATCGAGCAGCCGCCCGGCCATCGCACGCACGCCGCAGGGCTCGGCCATCGTGGCAAGCGGCAAGGGCTCGCCCGCGCGGTACTGCCAGCCAGGTGCTGCGAACCAGCCGAATTTCTCTTCGGTAATGATTTCTCCGTCGTCCCGCCCGGCCTCGAGGCGGACGATCACCGTATCGAGCTCGCGCCGGTCGAAGCTTTGCAGCAGGTCGCCCGACGATCCGATCCGGATTTCGATCAGCAGCTGCGGGTCTTGCGCGTTCATTCGTGCGATCAGCGCCGGGAGCTCCGGCCCCGCAACATGGTCGCTGATGCCGATGGTGAGGCGCTGCCGGGCACCGGCAAATACGGCGAGCGCACGATCGTGCACCGCCAGCAGTTCACGGGCGTGTTCGAGAAAGGCTGCGCCTTGCGCCGAAAGCTGCACGTAGCGGGGCGTCCGCTCGATGAGCCGGCAGCCGAACCTCTCCTCGAGCCGTTTCAGCTTCAGGCTGACCGCGGCCTGCGTCGTCCGCATGGCCTCAGCCGCGCGCGTGAAGCTGCCAAGTTCGGCGATGCGGACGAAAGCCCTGATGGCATCGAGGTCGAGGGGGCGTTCTGTCATTTCCAGCCATTATAGCTGATATCCGTATCCATAGCATATCAAAATAGTCCGGCGGCGTTTAGCGTTACGGCCAGTCCAAATGGACCAGCACGATATGGAAAGGATCAGCTGTGCCGCTGCTACACATCTCACTGCGCGCCGGAAAGCCGGAAGCCTACCGCCAGGCGATCTTCGACAGCCTTTATCGCGCGATGCGCGAAGCGTTGAACGTGCCTGAAGACGACCAGTTCATGACCATCACGGAGCATGACGCAGCGAACTTCCGTTACGGCGCTGCCTTTGGCATCGTCCGGAGTGACGACCTCGTGTTTATCCAGATCACCGTGTTCGACACCCGCCCCGCGGAACAGAAGAAGGCGCTGTTCCGGCGGATCGCGGCATTGCTTGGCGAGCGCCCCGGCATACGGCCGGAGGATGTGTTCGTGAACGTGCTCGACGCCGCGAAGGAGAATTGGTCCGTCGGCCACGGGCTCGCGCAATTCGCTTGAGCAGAGGATCGTTAGTCAGCTCGGAACTGTCTCGTATGCAGACGGAACCCATTCGTATGCAGATCTTTGATCGGCTCCACCGGAAACTTTGCTGCTTTCAACCGTTCTCCATGAAAGGAGATTTGCATGAGCACCTTCAGAGAGAAAGCAGAGGCGCAAACCGAGCAGGTGATTGGACAGATGCTCGGCGATGAGTTGCTGGTGAGGGAAGGCCAGTCGCGGTTGCGGAAAGCGGAGAGTGAGGCTGAAGAACCCTCCGAGGATCGGGCCAAGGAACGAGACAAGGATCGTGCCAAGGGTGCGGATCAGGGCATCGTCCGCGATGAACGCGGACAGGATCAGCCAAAGGACAAGGCGCGCGCCCAGCAGGTGAGCCGCGTGGATGAAGGCGGCGATCCGCCCGGCAAGAAGGCCTAGGCGATCGCTCGCCGATGAGAAGCCATGTACCGTGGCCGCAAACGCAGGATATCGATATGAAGAACCAGCTTGTTGCCGACGACCCCGGCGGGCGGATCCACGTCGTCATTCTGGAGTCCGGCGAAGAGGCGTTCGCGGCGCTGACGCGGTTTGCGAACGAGGCAAGGATGACGGCGGCGTCCGTGACGGCGATCGGCGCCTTCGAAAAGGCTGTCGTCGGCTGGTTCGATTTTGCAACGAAGACCTACAAGAAGATCGAGGTCAACGAACAATGCGAAGTGCTGAGCGCGCTCGGCGACGTTGCCGTCGGCGATGACGGCAAGGCCAGCCTTCACGTCCACATCGTGCTCGGACTGTCCGACGGATCGACGCGGGGCGGCCATTTGCTTTCCGGCACGGTGCGGCCGACACTCGAGGTGGTGCTGACCGAAGTCCCCGCCAGGCTGCGGCGGAAGAAGCGGGCGGATATCGGGATCGCGCTGATCGATATCGCTGCGGGCTAAGGCTAGCGCTTCAGTCGGAGGCGATGCTGCCCCGCGGCAAGGCGAGCCTGCGCCGACACCCTGGGCATCAACGAATCGTCACAAATGTTTGCCGCCGGACCCAGGCCGTAAGCAAACGTTTAGCCGAAGGCTATAAAATACCGGCGACCACGTCCTGTGTTAACCACCGGTTAATCATGCGCCTCCTGCCGATGAGCTCCGACAAGTCCTGGCGTTCGATCAAGGCGCAATGGAAGAAGGACGCTGAAAGCGTCGGCGAAGACTTTTCCACGTTTTCGAACGGTAGCTACGCGGCGTTCGACGCCCTGACCAAGGACGGCGACAACCCGACGCTGTATTGCCTTTCGGACGGAGAGAAGATTCACGCGGCTTGTCAGGTCAGCCGCCTGATGATGAGCAAATTCCCGACCCCGATCCTGCGCGCGCGCTTTGTCGTGGTCTCTCCGCTCTACGAACTCGGGGTCGCGACATCAGGCCAGTACGCGCAGACCATGGTCGCCCTGTTCTCCGGGATCGTATGGTTGTCGCGCGACACGCTGTCGGCGGGGCATGTCCGGTTCTTCCTCAAGAGCCCCGGCGATGCGCAGTTCTTCGCGGCGCTGCAGGTCGTGACGGAGCTTTCGCCATTCTCGGCATTCGCGATCGACGGGGCCTTGATCGAGTGCAGCTTGAAAGAGGCGGAAGTTCCGGAAATGGCCTGATCCGGGTGCGCGCTTTAACCCCGCAATAACTGATTTTGCTAACGCCCTCTTGGGTTGTCTTCCCGTACAAAAGCGACTGTGGGGGCGGACGAGAATGCCGGGTAGTGCATCGGATAGCGTCATGGCGGGGAGCCTGCGGTGGTCAATCGCCGGCGTGCTGTCCCGGATGCGCCTGGGCGTGGTGCAGTGGCTCATTCTGTGCGCCGCGGCGACGGTGATCGCGATCATGCTCGGCACCGGCTATTTCGCGCTGCAATTTCGCGAGCGTGCGCTGGACGTTGCCGAGCGCGAACTCAACAACACCGCGCTGCTGCTGTCGCGCCATTTCGACCAGCAGCTCAGCGATCTCCAGCACGTGCACGACGACGTCCTGAACTATATCCGGGCCGGTGGGGTCAACACACCAGACGAATTCGAAAGGAAAATGTCGACCTTGAGCGCGCATGAGATGGTGCGCACAAGGCTTGCGACGCTGCCGCATGTCGGCGCCCTGAACCTGTTCAATGCCAAGGGCTGGCTGATCAATACCTCCCAGATGTGGCCGGTGGGAGACGTGAACATTTCCGACCGGCGTTATTTCCAGGAATTTACCTCGGGAAAGCCGACGCCCGACGTGATCGTCGAACCGGTCGTCAGCAAGGTCACGAAAGTCTGGACCACGGTGTTTGCGCGCAAGATCGTCGGCCGCAATGGCGAGATCATCGGCTTTGCCAGCCGCGGCGTCGAGCCGTCGCATTTCGAAGCTTTTGTGGGCTCCCTGGCGCTGGACAGCGATACCGCGATTTCGATGATCCACCGCGACGGCACTATCATCGCCCGTTATCCGAAAGAAGCCAAGCTGCTCGGCGTGAACGTCGCCAAGTCGCCGTCGTTTCAGCGGGCGCTCGCCCTGAACGGCAACATCTCGGGACGCTTCACCAGCTCGTCGGAGAATGAGGACAAGGTTGGTGCGGTCCGCTCGCTCATGCATTTTCCGATCCTGATCGTTGCGACCACCAAGACCGAGACCGCGCTGGCCGATTGGCGGGCGCAGACCAAACTGCAGTTTTGCGCGGCGGCGCTCGCGATCATCGTCGTTGTCGTCATGATCTTCCTGATCGTGCGCCAGTTGCGCAGCCAGCATGCAGCAGCCCAGTACAAGCTGTCGGAAAAGACCCAGCATCTGGACGCCGCCATCAACAACATGACTCAAGGCCTGTTGCTGTTCGATTCCTCGGCCCGCCTCGTGGTCTGCAACCAGCAATATATCGACATGTTCGGCGTATCACCCGAGATCGTCAAACCAGGTTGCCATTTGCGCGACATCATCCTGCATCGCCAGGAGCAGGGCTCCTTTGTCGGCGACGTCGACGCCTATTGCGCGAGATTTCTGAGCCCCACGGACGACGGCGTTCGGATCATCGAGACGACGACACCTGACGGGCGCACGATCCAGCTGATCTACCAGCGCTCGCCGGACGGCGGCTGGGCGACCACGCTGGAAGACGTGACCGAGAGGCGGCGCGTCCAGGCGAGGATCCAGCATCTCGCCCATTACGACGCGCTGACCAATCTGCCGAACCGCACGCTGTTCCAGCGCCATGCCGAAGCGCTGCTCGGGGAATCCGAAGCCGCGCAATTCGCGATCCTCTACATCGACATCGACGAGTTCAAGCGCATCAACGATTCGCTCGGGCATCTGATCGGCGACGAATTCCTCAAGGGCGTCGCGGATCGCCTGCGCCAGTCGGTCGGGCCCGAAGACTTCGTCGCCCGTCTCGGCGGCGATGAGTTCGCCGTCGTGCAGCGTCACGTCACGTGTGATAACGACGTCAGCATTCTGGTCGCGCGGATTTACGATCGGCTGCGGACGCCGTTCGATTGCAACGGCCATCGCCTTTCCAGCGACGCCAGCATCGGCGTCGCAGTCGCGCCGCGTCACGGCTCCGATCTGTTCGCGCTGCTGAAGAGCGCTGACCTGGCGATGTATGCGGCGAAGGCGGCGGGCCGCCGGACCTATCGCTTCTTCGAACCGACCATGGAAAAACAGGCCAACCATCGCCGCGAACTCGAGAGCGATATGCGCGCGGCGCTGGTCGATGGCGGGTTCGAGCTGCACTACCAGCCGCTGGTCGATTTGCGCAACGACGAGGTCAGGGGATGCGAAGCGCTGCTGCGCTGGCGCCATCCGCTGCGCGGCATGGTTTCGCCCGCCGATTTCATTCCGGTGGCCGAGGAGACCGGCCTGATCGAGGAGATCGGACAGTGGGTGCTGCGGACCGCCTGCGCCGAAGCGACCACCTGGCCCGCGCATGTGCGCGTCGCCGTCAACGTCTCGCCGATCCAGTTCCGCTCGCAGTCACTGTCGCTGAAGGTCGCCGCTGTACTCGCCGACACCGGGCTCGATCCGCGCCGGCTGGAGCTCGAGATCACCGAGGCGGTCTTGATCGCGGACGATGACGCCGCGCTTGTGGCGCTGAATCAATTGCGCGCGCTCGGGGTTCACATCGCGCTCGACGATTTCGGAACCGGCTATTCCTCGCTGCAATATCTGCAGCGCTTCCCGTTCGACAAGATCAAGATCGATCGCAGCTTCGTCAAGGAAGTCACCTGCAATTCGAGTTCGGCCTCCATCATCAAGGCGGTGGTGAGCATCGCGGCCGACCGCGACATGATCACGACGGCCGAAGGTGTCGAGACCTTGCAGCAGCGCGAAACCGTGCAGAATCTGGGCTGCACCCAGATGCAGGGATACCTGTTCAGCGCGGCCCGGCCGGCGCATGAAATCCGCGCGCTGCTGGCCGCGTGCCCGACCGCGGTCGAGAATGCGGCGTAACGGCTGCCGATCGCCGCTAAAGCCGCGCGTCTGAAATCGCCTTCCGCAGGATGCGCGACAGCGACTCGACCGAATAGGGTTTCTGGATCAGCTCGAAGCCGCGATGGGCATTTTCCGCCAGTACGTTGCTGTAACCGCTGGTCAGCACCACGGGCAGGCCCGGATAACGTTCGCGAATGACGCCGGCGAGCTCGACCCCGTTCATGCCGGGCATGATGACGTCGGAGAATACCAGATCGGCGGCAAACTCGTCCTCGGCCAGGATCGCCAGCGCGGTGTCGGCATTGTCGGCGCGGCGCACCATGTAGCCGAGGTCCTCCAACAGCTCGGTGGAGAACTGTCCGACATCGTCATTGTCCTCGACCACGAGAACGCGGTAGCCGCGTCCGCGCGGGCCGGGCTCCTGGCCAGCGGCCGCGGCTACCGCCGCCTGCATCGGCATCGCGGCCTGCGGCAGGTAGATGGTGAAGGTCGCGCCCTGTCCGGGCTCGCTGAGAACGGCGATATCGCCGCCGGATTGCTTGGCAAAGCCGAAGGCCTGGCTGAGGCCGAGCCCGGTTCCCTTGCCGACTTCCTTGGTGGTGAAGAACGGTTCGAAGATCGCCTCGATGTGCTCGGGGGTGATACCGAGGCCGGTGTCGGTCATGGCGATGGCGACGAAGTCGCCGCTGCGTGCGGTCTGGGCACGCAGGGCAGGGATGGAATGAGCCTTCCTGACGCTGATCGCGAGCCGGCCTTCGCCCTCCATGGCGTCGCGCGCGTTGACCGCAAGATTGATCAGCGCGGTCTCGAACTGCGCGATATCGGCAATCGCGAAGCAGTCGGGTGCTGAGATATCGACCTCGATCCTGATCCTCGGGCCGACGAGCGGGCGAACCAGCTGGGCGACGGCTTCGACCTGGGCGCCGACATCGAACACCTGGGGCTTGAGCGGCTGCCGGCGGGCAAACGCCAGCAATTGCGCGGTCAGTTTCGAGGCGCGTTCCACGGTATCGGAAATCGCATCGATGTAACGCCGGCGCCGCTCATCCGGCAGGTCGCGGCGGCGCAGGAAGTCGGTGGCGGAACGGATGATGGTGAGGAGATTGTTGAAATCGTGCGCGACACCGCCGGTCAATTGGCCGACCGCTTCCATCTTCTGCGACTGCCGCAGCGCTTCCTCGCCCTTGCGGCGCTCGGTGATGTCGATGGCTTCCGGAACCGCACCGATGACGGCGCCGTGCTGGTCGCGCAAGGGGCGCATCGCGAAGTCGAAATAGCGCTCGCCGACCGGCAGATGCAGCCGCATCTCGGTCTTCACCTCGTCGCCCCTCATGACCGCGACGAAGGCATTGCGGACGGCGTCAGGCATGCCCTCGGTGGCGCCAAACCACGGCGTTTCCCAGAACGGCTTGCCAATGACGTCGGCGGCGTCGGCGCGAATGCCGTCCAGCGCCGTCTTGTTGGCGTAGAGCACATCGCCATGGGGATTGAGCAGCGCCTGGTACTGGTGGCTGGTCTCGAAAATCGCGCGCATCTGGGCTTCGTTGGATTCCAGTTGCGCCGTCCGCTCGGTAATCCGCAGTTCCAGGGTTTCGTTCAGTCTCCGCAGTTCGGTTTCGGCCTGCTTGGCGGCGGTGATGTCGTGGGCGACGCCGATGAAGCCGATGTGGTTTCCGGTCGGGTCCCAGCGCGGCTGGGATTCCGACCTCAGCCAGCGCCATTCGCCGTCTGCGCGCTTGTAGCGGGCCTCCAGCACGAACGGCTTCAGCGAGGCCTCGCCGGCAACCGATTCCTGCAGGATGCGCGGCAGATCCTCCGGATGCAGCACCTTGCGCCAGTCGAACCCGATCGCCTGCTCGAACGGCAACCCGAGGAAATCGACATAGGCCTGGTTGGCGAAAGAGCGCGTGCGGTCGAGCTTGGTGACCCAGATCGGGACGGGGGCGCTGTCGGCGATCAGGCGGAAGCGCTCCTCGCTTTCGCGCAGCGTTTCCTGGGCCAGCATCTGACCTGACACGTCGAGATCGGCGCCGACCAGGCGCTGCGCGCGACCGTCGCGGCCGCGCTCGATCTTGGCAACGACGCGGATCCATCTGATGTCGCCGTCATTCGGCCGGATGATGCGGTATTCGGCCGAATAGTCCTCGCTCTCGCTCCGCAGCACGCCGAACAGATGTTTGACCGTCCGCTCGCGATCTTCGGGATGGATTCGACTGACCCAGTCCGAATAGGTCTCGCCGGCCGCCTCGGGCGGCAGCCCGTGAACGAGGAGGTATTCCGGAGAGCGGCGGTTCTTGACGCCGTCGCGAAAATCGATTTCTAGGCCGCCGACACCGGCTATTCGCTGGATCCGCGCCAGCTCCGCCTCGCGTTCCTGCAGCGCGCGATGAGCCCGGTCGCGCTCGCGCGCGATTTCTTCGAGATGTTGACGCAGCCTTTCCGCAGCGGCTGCTTCAGGAAGTGGGTTGGAATGATCAGGAGGAGTCATACGCGCCCGCAAGCCTCTTGCCGCACTCTCACACAAGAGGCGCAAGGTTTGCCAGCATCATTTGCTTTCATTTGCTCTTGGCGGGGGGCCGGCAATTATAGGCTCTGCGGAACCCGCCGGCCTGGGCGTCCTCTTCGGAACAAAACCACCGGTCCGGATTGGTCAGTCCCGGATAGCTGCGGCAGGCCTGCAGATGATAGATGCCGAAATTGCCGGTGACGCGGGCGCGGACCGCGAACTTGCCCTTGATGTTGCAGCCGGACGGCATCACGAAATCCTCGGGGAATAGGGCCTCGCGAATCTGGCGGTCGCGGTCGGCGCGGCATGCGGCGCCCAGCAGCGTGCCGTCCTTCAGGCCGCGGCGGAACTCTTGCGGCGCTGCGAAACAGCCTTTCCAAAGTCCCTGACGGTCGTCCCTGGCGCGGGCCTCGTCGGTCTTGAAACGCCCGGTTGCAGAGGCGTCGATATTCAGGGCGAAGCCCTGGCGGACCAGCAACTGGCTGAGGCTGGTGGTGTCGCCCTCGATCTTGCACACGCCGAGGCGCCGCTTTTTGAAGGTGGGATCGGGGCCGAGATCGTCGCAGCGGACCTGGCGGCCGCCGATCAGCTTGACCAGTTGATCGCGCGCCTCGATGCCGCAGGTCCAGCTGTCGGCATGTTCGTCGATGCAGAGCTGATCGAACGCCGGGGCGTCGATCCCGTCGAGCCGGTAGGTAACGTTGCCCAATTGAAGCATGCCGCCATCCTTGACGGTCGCCGTGGCGGCCCAAGCTTGAGATAGAGATACGGGGGGGCACGTCACGAGCAGCATCGCGACAAAGAAAATCAGGAATCGCATTGTCTCACTTCAAATGCATTTCGGCGGGCACGACCTTCTAGCACGGGCCAGTGCTAGCGGCGGAGGAATAACTAGGGCACCTAGGACAAGGCTGTGAGCAGCGCGATGAGGGTCGCAACTACACTGAAGAGCCAGGGAAAGCTGTACGCAGTCCAGCCGAATACTGCAGCGAGGAAAGTCGAAGGCAGCCACCCCAGCTCTAGGCCCTAGGTGTGGTCGCTGCTGATCGCGACCGCATACATCGCCAAAAACACAATGACGGCCACCAGGCCATCCGGTCCGCTTTCGAATCGGGGTCTTTCGCTCCTGATCTTTCGCGATCTCGATATTCGGTTCCATTGGCCCCGGGGGCCTCCTGGTGATTAGTCGGGGAAATCGTGGGCCGGTCGGGACTATCAGTTGACTTGTTTGGAACAAATAGAGAACATGGGGCTCAAGGATCATTTCCATGTCTTCTTCCTCCCAGCCAGCCACCGAACTGAATGACGAACTGGAAACGGCGGTGGATCAGGCCATTTCGGCCTGCGGCGGGGATATGCGCGCGACCGTCCGCGCGCTGGTCGTGGCCAATGAATATCTGGAAACCGAGGTCGGCGAACTGATGAAAGCGGTGTCGCACGCCTATGCGCGCGGCCGATTTCACAGCTATTCCGGCTGACGGGCTGCAGCGGGCCGCAGCCTGAGCAGGCGGCCTGAAACTGGACCGTTGCCTCGGTCGATTTTTGCTGTACGACGGGTTTGTTAGCCGCGTTCCCGCATGTCACATTGCGGGTGAGGATCCTGCCCCAAGCCTTAAAATCCAAGCCTTCAAATCCAAGCCTTCAAGTAAAGCTCAAGCAAGAAGCACATGTTCAAACGAATTCTGATCGCAAATCGCGGCGAGATCGCCTGCCGGGTCATCAAGACTGCGCGGCGCATGGGGATCGAAACGGTAGCCGTATATTCCGAGGCCGACCGCGATGCGGTTCATGTCGAAATGGCCGATGAGGCGGTGCTGATCGGCCCGCCAGCCGCGGCCGAGAGTTACCTTGTGATCGAGAAGATCGTCGAGGCCTGCCGCAAGACCGGGGCGCAGGCCGTGCATCCCGGCTACGGCTTCCTGTCCGAGCGCGAATCCTTTCCGCGCGCGCTGGCCGAGGCGGGCGTCGTCTTCATCGGTCCGAACCCCGGCGCCATCGCCGCGATGGGCGACAAGATCGAATCCAAGAAGGCCGCCGCCAAGGCCAAGGTCTCGACGGTGCCGGGACATCTTGGCGTCATCGAGGACGAAAAGCATGCGGTCAAGATCGCCGACGAGATCGGCTATCCCGTGATGATCAAGGCGTCCGCCGGCGGTGGCGGCAAGGGCATGCGCATCGCGCATTCGAAATCCGAGGTCGCCGAAGGTTTCAACCTGGCCAAGGCCGAGGCCAAATCCTCGTTCGGCGACGACCGCGTCTTTATCGAGAAGTTCATCGTCGATCCCCGCCACGTCGAAATCCAGGTGCTGGGCGACAAGCATGGCAACGTGATCTATCTCGGCGAGCGCGAATGTTCGATCCAGCGCCGCAACCAGAAGGTCATCGAGGAGGCGCCGTCGCCGCTGCTCGACGAGAACACCCGCCGCAAGATGGGCGAGCAGGCGGTCTCATTGGCCAAGGCCGTGAATTATGATTCCGCCGGCACGGTGGAATTCGTCGCCGGCCAGGACAAGAGCTTCTACTTTCTGGAAATGAATACCCGCCTGCAGGTCGAGCACCCCGTCACCGAACTGATCACCGGCATCGATCTGGTCGAGCAAATGATCCGCTCCGCTGCCGGCGAGAAGCTTATCATCGCGCAGAAGGACGTCACGCTGACCGGCTGGGCGGTGGAATCGCGCGTCTATGCCGAAGATCCGTTCCGCAATTTCCTGCCCTCGATCGGCCGGCTGGTGAAATATCGCCCGCCCGCGGAAGCGAGCCATGACGGCATCACGATCCGCAACGACACCGGCGTGCAGGAGGGCGGCGAGATCTCGATCCATTACGATCCGATGATCGCCAAGCTCGTGACGCATGCGCCGTCGCGGGCGGCCGCAATCGAGGCGCAGTCGACGGCGCTGGATTCGTTCTATATCGACGGCATCCGACACAACATTCCGTTCCTCTCCGCGCTGATGAGCCATCCGCGCTGGCGCGAGGGCAATTTGTCCACCGGCTTCATCGCCGAGGAGTTCCCGAAGGGATTTGCAGCGCGGCCGCCCGAAGGCGAGATCGCGCGCCGGCTTGCGGCGGTCGGGGCTGCGATCGATCACGTGCTCGGCGAACGCAAGCGGCAGATTTCCGGCCAGTTGAACGGTCGGCTGGTGCAGCGCGAGCGCCGCCGCGCGGTGTGGCTCGATCGCGCGGAAATCGCGCTCGACGTCGCGCGCGAAGCCGATGGAATCGCGGTGCGCTTCATCGGCGCCGACGATCTGCCGGGCAATCCGCATCAATTGGTCTCGAACTGGACTCCGGGCGAGCCGGTCTGGCAGGGCACCATCGATGGCCATTATGTGGCAATGCAGGTGCGCGCGATCCCGAACGGCATCCGCCTGGCGCATCAGGGCTTTGAAGTTCCGGTCAACGTCTTCACCGAGAGCGAGGCGGCGGCCGCCCGGCTGATGCCGGTGAACTCGGCGGCCGATACCGGCAAGAAGCTGCTGTGCCCGATGCCCGGTCTGGTGGTGTCGATCGCGGTTGCCGAAGGGCAGGAGGTCAAGGCCGGCGAAACGCTGGCCGTGGTCGAGGCGATGAAGATGCAGAACGTGCTGCGCGCCGAACGCGACGGCACCGTGAAGAAGATTCACGCCGCCGCCGGCGCCACGCTCGCGGTGGATGCGCTGATTTTGGAGTTTGCGTAACCCCCGGAGCAATCAAGCCGTCATTGCGAGCGCAGCGAAGCAATCCATAGAACAGCCAAGCAAGAATGGATTGCTTCGTCGCTAACGCTCCTCGCAATGACGAGACACGGAGGAAATCTCGATGGCCTTCCAACAACGCCGCGAAAAACTGCGATCCATCCTCAACGGATCCGCCTGCATCCGCCCGGGTTCGGTTTACGATCCGGTTTCCGTCCGTATCGCCGAAGATCTCGGCTTTGAACTTGGCATGTTCGGCGGCTCGGTGGCCTCGCTGGCGGTGCTCGGCGATCCTGACATTGCGCTGATCACGCTCACCGAACTCGCCGAACAGATGCGCCGGATGTCGCGGGCCGCTTCATTGCCGGTGCTGGTCGACGCCGACCATGGTTACGGCAACGCGCTCAATGTCCGGCGCACCGTGCAGGAACTGGAAACCGCGGGTGCTGCGGGCCTGACCATCGAAGACACGCTGCTGCCGCAGGCTTTCGGCGTCTCGGAGCCGCAGCTGATCCCGCTCGAAGAGGGCGTCGGCAAGATGAAGGCGGCGCTGGACGGGCGCAGCGATCCCGCGCTGGTCATCATGGGCCGCACCGGAACACGCGGCGGTGGCCCGTCGGCGGCGAGCTTCGAGGAATGCCTGGTGCGCGCGAAGGCCTACAACGCCACCGGCGTCGATGCACTGTTCTTCACCGGGCTCACGACGCGCCGGGAAGTCGAGGCGATTGCCGCGGTGACGACGCTGCCAATCGTGCTCGGCAACCCCCAGGGCGAACTCGATGATGCGGCCTTTCTCGGAAGTCAGCGGGTGAAGATTGCGCTGCAGGGACACACGCCTTTCGCCGCCGCCACGCAGGCCGTCTACGAGACGCTGAAAGCACTGCGCGAGGGAGCCTCGCCGAAGAATCTCAAAGGCCTCGCATCGTCTGAGTTGACCGGCCGGGCCATGCGCGAAGCCGATGTGAAGGCGCGCAGCGCCGAATTTCTCGGGCTGAAGAAATAGATGACCGGCGCGATCCGCCATGTCACGGTCACGGGCCGGGTACAGGGCGTCGGCTACCGTGCCTGGGTCGCGGACGAGGCGATGACGCGTGATGTAGAGGGCTGGGTACGCAATCGCAGGGACGGCAGCGTCGAGGCGCTGTTCGCGGGGCCTGCGGATGTCGTCGCCGACATGATCGCAGCGTGCCGGCGCGGGCCGCCATTGGCGCGGGTCGACGCGGTAAGGGAAGAGGACGCCCATCCCGACGCGCTGAAACTGCTGCGGCCAGGGGAGCGGTTCTCGGTGTTGCCGACGATCTGACATTGGCGCGGATCAAGTTCGTTGCCATAGTCGCCACGGGCCGAAACCCGCCAACGAGGTGATCCATGAAACCGCCAACTTCCGAACGCGATTGGAGGCGTGTCCATCATTCGCCGATGTTCTGGGTCGGCCTCGTGCTGTGCCTGGCTGCGATCGCGATCTATCTGTGGTCGGATGATCTGTCGTGGCGGCCGGGGACGCGATAGCGTCCGCGCTGGCGAGGGACGTGCGGCCAAGTCCGGGGTCAGTGACCCTTGCCCATGTAAAGCTGATAGATCGTGATGATGACTTCGAACGCGATCAGCCCGACGATGATGAGTTCGAGGCGCAGGGTTCGGCGCGTGTCGATGATATCGGCAAGGGTGTTGGCGGTCTCCGCGACCACGGCAAGCTTCCGGTTGAGGGCATCGAGGCGCTCCTTGAGTTCGTATTCGTCTTCAAGCCGGGCGTAAAGCCGCTCGAGGTCGGGACGATCCCACAGCACGTCAGGCTTCTCTCCGATCGCGACACGGCCGGATACCCTGTGCTGGACCAGCAGGGCGCTTCCGATCAGTTGCATGATCCCTTTTCGATCACGGCGGGTTCGTCCGTGATCTGCCAGCTCTTTGGCAAACGGTTCGATGATCTCGAATACCTTCGCCACTTCGCGTTCGTCGTGCGCCAGCACGACGCTCTTGGCCAGCACGTCGGCAACGACAAGGAGCCTTGCCGGCGACATGTCGCGCAACTGTATGGGTCCGCCGGACTGGACCTGATCCTCGGCCTCGCCGGAAAAGGCGAGAATGGCGGCTTCCTCTTCGGGACGCGCCAGTTTGCCGTCGATCCGGCGTTTCAGCGTTTCCAGGAAGCGGCTGTGTTCTTCCGGCGCGAGGCCGATCAGCACCGCCACGCCGTAGCGAAACAGAACCGCGACGCCGCTCGTGCCAACCCTGATCGCGAGCGGGATCGCCGAGAGCGCCTCTGTTTCGAAGCCGATCGTATTGATGCGGTCGCCAACATGCAGCGCGTGCACCGTCACCCGCGTCCCGATTTCAGCGGGAATGAATTCGGGTTTGGTCATCTCGCCGTCTCCTCGAGGCCGATGCTGGCCGGCGGAGATTACGCGTGTTCGATGACAGGCGCGATGCGATATCGGCTTATGCGGTCGCGCGAATCGGAGAGGGCGGCGCATCGATGTGCCGGTACTTGTGTTCCGACGACATCACCAACCGATAGGCTCTCAGCTTGGGACCCTGCCAGGCATCGAGAAGCTGGCCGCAGGTCGTGCATTCAATCCGGCCCGGCCGTCCGATCGGTGAACTTGATTCCGCGACCTCATAAGCCGACGCGCAGGATGGGCAGGTGAAATCTGATATTTTCATGGGGAACCTGACAGTGTTTTCCGCAGCTGCGATTGTTCGGGATCAATGTGGCGCCACAAGGATTCAGCTTGACGCAAGCCGCATAAAATTTGGGCGCACGCGCTAAATCCGGCCGCTATGGCAGCAGGGCTGACATGCAGAACTATATGTGGATGGTCTCGCCAAAGACCTTGATGCGCACACGCGCGCGCTAATGCACCAGCTTCCGTTTGACGGGCGGCAGGTCTGGATCGTGCTGGATCGAACCGGTTTCGACATATCGCAGGTTCAGCGATGAATAGACGATGCTACGATTGCGGCCGAGACGCTTGGCTTCGTAAAGCGCGACGTCGGCTTCTCCGACCAGCGCAGCCTCACCAGGCGTCGAACCCGTCCGGCTGGCGATGCCGGCGCTGATGGTGACGAAGCCACGATTGGCGGCGGTGTTGGGAAGGCCGAGGGCGCGCACGGTCAGCCGGATCGATTCGGCGACTTTCAATGCATCGTCTTCGGAAATGTTCGGCAAAACGACGGCGAATTCCTCGCCGCCATAGCGCGCGGAGAGGCCCGATGTATTCGAGGTCGCATCGCCGATGGCGCGGGCAACGGCCTGCAGGCAGCGGTCGCCGGCCTGGTGTCCATAGGTGTCGTTGTAACCCTTGAAGTTGTCGATATCGAACAGCAGCACCGAAATCTCTTCGCAGGTCTCAAACTCGCGCGCCAGGAAGCCGTCGAAGGTGCGGCGATTGGTCAATCCGGTCAGACCGTCGGTGGCCGCAAGCCGGGTCAGGCGGCGGTTGAGCAGGTTCAGCTCATCTTCCATCCGCTTGCGTTCCGTGATGTCGCGCAGCACCCCGACAAACTCGGCCTCGGCGGGATTGTCGCGTTCCGATGCCTGCTTGAAGTTGCTTTCGACCCATACGATCGATCCGTCGGCACGGTAGGTCCGGAACTCGGTTGTGCTGACGGCGCCCGAACCGTTCAGCCGCGCGCTCGCGGCCATCACGCCTTGCTTGTCCTCGGCGTGGACCATGTCGAAGCAGGATTTGCCGACGAGGTCCTGCGGGCGAACGCCCAGCATCTGTTCGACCGAGTGGGACACATAACGAAGCGTGCCGCGGCCATTGAGCAGGATCACGACGTCGGCGATATTGTTCGCCAGCAGGCGATAGTGCTGCTCGCTCTCCCGCAGCGCGCGTTCGGTCCTGACGCGAAAATTGAACTGCGCCGAGAGCAGGGCAGCGAGCAGGATGATCACGCACAGCAATACCACCGCCACGATCGCATCCGTGCGCAGGTCCATCGACCAACTGGCGAGCAGCCAGTCTTCGGACATGGCCACCGTAACGAGCAGCGGATAACGCGGCGCCTGCTCGTAGCCGAAATACTTTACGATGCCGTCGAACGGTGACGTGATCTTGTAGTATCCGGCCGAGCTCCGTTTGAGGTGTGTCGTGAACAGGTCCAGTCTGGAAAGGTCGGTGCTCTGGCTCGAGAACGGCCAGCGGGACATGACGACGCCGTCATTCCGCAGCAGGCTGATGCCGCCGTCCGGGCCGAGCTGGAAGGCGCGGTAGAAGCCACTGAAATAGTCGCTTTCGATCGCGGCCGTCAGCACGCCGCCGAAACTGCCGTCCTCCTTGCTGATGCGCTTCGACAGCAGGATCGTCGGCCGCCCGGTGAAGCGCGACAGGATCGGTTCGCTGATGCGCAGCGTCCTGTCCGCACTGTCGCGATGATAGGCGAAGTAACCTCGGTCGCTATTGTTATAGCGCGGCGTTTCCGGCAGCGACGAGTAGCGCCAATTGCCTTCGGTATCGAGGACGCCGATCTCGCGTATTTGCGGCAGCGCGGCCGCGGTGTCGGCCAGATGTTTGTTGAAACGTTCCGGCACCGGGTTTCGGTATTTGAGCAAGTCGACCATGCCGCTCATCGCGATGTCGACCGCCTGGATGGTGTGCCCGGCGTGCTCGGCCAGCGAGTGGGCGAGGTTTTGAATGTCGGTGGAGCCGCGCGACAGCGCCGCCGACTTGGCTTCGAGCGCCTTCCAGACCACGACGCCCAGGATGCATGCCGTCATGACCAGTGCAAAGAACACCACGACCATCCCCGGCGTGATCCGCCGCAGGAGGCCGCTTTGGTTTGCGAGGTGTCGGTCGGGCATCTTCCGCCTGATGGGGGAGTGCCAAATCATTCTGACCGGCAAGCTAAATGCGTGGCCGGAATCTAGCGGCCAATAGGTGGCGATGCGGTTAATAAGCCGGTCAGGAAAACAACGGAGAAGCCGGCATTTCGGCCGGGATGCCGGTGGAACCGGGACGGCGCGGCCCGCCGGTCACCGCGGCAATTTTGCGATCGCCTGGCTCAATTGATGGATCTCATATGGCTTGCGGAGGATGGGAAAATCGCCGCGCACGTTCAAGGCGGCATCGCTATAGCCGGTCGCCAGCAGAATGGGCAGCTGGGGCCGCATCGCCTTGAGGCGGCGCGCCAGGCCGAGGCCGTCCAGTTTGCCCGGCATCACGATGTCGGTGAATACGAGGTCGATCCCGTCGTGCTCGATCTCGCGCAGGGCGGCCTCGGCATTCTCTACCCTGCGGACGGTGTAGCCGAGTTGTTCGAGCAGGCTGGTGCTGACCGCGGCGACTTCCGGATTGTCATCGACCAGCAGCACGGTGCCGCTTCCACCGGATTCGACGACGCTGACCTCGTCAACCGGCAGACCGCCATGCTGTCGCGGCAGCAGAATGGTGATCTTCGTACCCTTGCCGAGTTCGCTGGCAACTTTGACCGTTCCGCCGGCCTGATGGATGAAACCGTGCACCTGCGAAAGACCCAGTCCGGTGCCCTTGCCGATCGGTTTGGTCGTAAAAAACGGATCGAATATCTTGCTCAGCACGTCAGGCGCGATGCCGGTGCCGGTATCCGTCACGGAGATGGCGACATAGTCGCCGCTATGAGCTTCCTCGATCAGCCTGGTGTTGTCGGCAGCGATCTTGATGATTCCTCCGTCGGGCATGGCGTCGCGCGCGTTGATCACGAGATTGACCAGCGCGGTCTCGAGTTCGGTGATATCGACCATGACCGGCCAGACGCTGCGGTCGAGGTCGAATTGCAGTGTCACCGTGCCGCCGACGCCGGTGTGCAGAACATCGCGCACCGACTTGATTCTTTCGGTGACATCGACCGTTTGCGGATTGACGCTTTGCCGCCTGGCGAATGTCAGCAGCTGGCTGGTCAGGGCTGCGCCGCGCTTTGTCGCCCCGTCGATAGCGGCCAGTGCGCGCTGCATTTTGGGATCGTCGGAGACGCCCTTCCTGAGCGTATGAAGGCTGCCGCTGACGATCATCAGGAGATTGTTGAAATCGTGCGCCACGCCGCCGGTGAGCTGGCCGAGCGCGTCCAGCTTCTGCGATTCCGCCAGCTGCGCCTGCATCTGATCGAGCTTGAGCTGGGCCTCGCGGCGTTCGGTGATGTCGCGGGTAATCTTGGCAAAGCCGACCAGCCGGCCATCCTCGTAGATCGGGTCGATCACCACGCTCGCCCAGAAGAAGGTGCCGTCCTTGCGGACGCGCCAGCCGTCCTCCTCATAGCGGCCGGTTTCGCGCGCGATGCGCAACGCGCGCGTTGGCTTGCCGTTGGCGCGGTCGGGCTCGGTGTAGAAACAGGAGAAGTGCCGGCCCAGGATCTCCGCCGGCGAATAGCCTTTGATGCGCTGACCGCCGATGTTCCAGCTGGTGATGATGCCGGTGGGATCGAGCATGTACAGCGCGTAGTCGGCAACCCCCTCCACCAGAAGCCGGAAACTGCGTTCGCTCTCGAACAGATTCCGCTGCTGTCGTTGGTCTATTTCGGACATCTAAACCCCTAACCTAGTGGCCGAAACGCGCGGGGTGCCGGATGGTTCCGGGCAATGGACAAGTTTTAGGGACATTTTAGCTCGGGCGCGATCGGGCAGGGCACGTTCGGGAACGTGCGGGACGCCGCGGACGGATGGTGGCCCGTTACTCGCGTGGAGGGTCTTGACGTCTGTCCAGAAATATCTGATATTTCTGTCATGACAGAAACAACCGAAAAGAAGAAACTCCCGGCCGCCGTCGAACGGTTCATCCTGCACTGGGGTGACATGGGGGACGAGTGGGGCGTCAACCGCTCGGTCAGCCAGATCCACGGCCTGCTGTACCTCGCCGAGGCGCCGATGACGGCCGAGGATATCGCCGAGACACTCGGCATGGCTAGGTCCAACGTCTCCAACTCCATCAAGGAGCTGCTGTCCTGGAACCTGATCCGCCGGGTGCCGATCCTCGGCGACCGCCGCGATCATTACGAGGCGGAGACCGACATCTGGGAAGTGGCGGCGCGGATCGCGTCCCGTCGCAAGGAGCGCGAGATCGACCCCGCGGTCGATGCGCTGCGCGCCTGCGTTTCTGATGCCGCCGACGATCCGACCATCAGCGAGGTCGCGAGCAAGCGGCTGAGGGAGATGCTGGAATTCACCGAGCTGGTCGACCGCTGGTACATGCAGATGCTGAAGGTGCCGCGGCCGAGATTGGTCGCCCTGATCAAGCTCGGCGAAAAGATCGTCAGCTTCCTGCCGATGGGAAAATCCAAATAGCGCGGGGCAAATAATACTGGGAGTGGGTGGGAGTAACGGAGCGTTCGATGGCATCAGCAATCAGGATCTCAAGACTTCCGGCGTCTCATCCGCATCACAAGCCTTCCGGCGACATACTGCTCGACGATAACAGGTTTCACGCACTGCTGTCCGATGCCGATTGGGGGCGATTGCCGTTGGCGATCTGGCGGCGTTTCTCGAAGCGCCACGTTGATGGTGCAACCGTCGTCTATGTCGGCGAGGTCGAGGAAGCCTATTTCAACAGGATTGGCTGGTGGCTCGCGCAGTTGGCGCGGCTGGTCGGCGGGCCGCTGCCGACCAGGGCCGAGACCGGCGTCCCGATGGTGGTGACGGTGACGGAGGACGCAGCGAGCGGCGGCCAGATCTGGACCCGCATCTGCGCCCGCTCACACGGATTTCCGCAGGTCATTCACTCCTCGAAACGCTTCGCCGGGCCGACCGGGCTCGAGGAATATGTCGGCCACGGCATCAGCATGGCGTTGCGGATCTTCGTCGAGCACGAAGCGCTGGTGTTTCGCAGTGTCGGTTACTCGTTCCAGGTCGGGCCGCTGCGGCTGGCGTTGCCGGATTGGCTGACGCCGGGCGATCTCACCGTAACCCATTCCGATCTCGGCGGCGGCACGTTCCGCTTCACGCTCGATATCGTTCATCCGCGCTTTGGCAGGCTCATTCGTCAGTCCGCCGTGTTCCGGGAGGCCGCGTCATGACATCGTTGCTATGGACCCTGATTGCCGTTCAGATCGCAATGGGCGTGTTCGACACGTTCTATCACCATGAGCTGACCGAGCGGCTGGCCTGGCGCCCGTCGCAGCGCTACGAACTGCAGCTGCACGGCGTGCGCAACATGGTGTACGCGTTCCTGTTCCTGGTGCTCGGCTGGCTGGAAGTCTACGGCATCCTTGCGATGCTGATCATCGCGGTGCTGGTGGCGGAAGTCGTCATCACGCTACTGGATTTCGTCGAAGAGGACATGAGCCGGAAGCTGCCGGCCAGGGAGCGCATCAACCATACGCTGCTGGCGATCAATTACGGCGCCATCCTGGTGCTGCTGCTGCCGGTTCTGATCGACTGGGCGATGCAGCCGACCGGGGTCAAGTCGGCCTATACGGGGTGGCTCAGCATTATCGCCGCGGCGGCCGCCGTCGGTGCGGCGCTGTGCGGATTGCGGGATTTTACCGCGGCCCGGCGTCTCGGACGGATGACAAGCGCGCCTGCGGCTGGCCTCGTGGAGAAATTGCCTGATAGCCAGACCGTGCTCGTCACCGGCGCCACCGGTTTCATCGGCAGCCGTCTGGTCGCAAGCTTGACCGCGTCAGGTCATCAGGTGATTGCGCTGGTCCGTAACCCTGCGAAAGCGGAACTGTCGCCGCCGATCACCCTGATCACGAGCCTCGACCAGATTCCAGCGGATGCCAAAATCGACACCATCGTCAATCTCGCCGGAGAGCCGATCGGCAACGGTCTGTGGACGGAGACAAAGCGCCGCAAGATCCTCGAATCCCGGATTCAGATGACCGGCGATGTCGTTGATTTGATTGGCCGTCTCGAACGCAAGCCAAAGGTGTTGGTCTCCGGCTCCGCGATCGGCTGGTACGGTCTGTGGCAGGATCAGGTGCTGACCGAGTCCGCCACATCCCACGCCTGCTTCAGCCATGAATTGTGCGACGCCTGGGAGCGTGCGGCGAGCCCGGCGGCCGAACATGGCGTGCGTGTAGCCTATCTGCGAATCGGCCTCGTGATCGGAACCGATGGCGGCTTCATCACGCGCATGCTGACGCCGTTCGAGTTCGGCCTCGGCGGACCGCTAGGATCAGGCAAGCAATGGATGTCGTGGATCGAGCGCGACGACCTCGTGCGCCTGATCGCCCATGTGATCGCCAGCCCCGGCATCTCAGGGCCGATCAACGCCACCGCGCCGATCCCGGTCACCAATCTGAAGTTCACCGAAGAACTCAGCCGGCGGCTGCATCGTCCGGCCGTGTTCCGGATTCCGGATGCATTGCTGCGTTGGGTCGGCGGCGATTTTGCCAATGAGCTTCTGCTCGGCGGGCAGAGGGTGCTGCCGAACAAGGCCCTGATGAACGGATTCAAGTTCCGCCACGAAACGCTGCGCAGCGCGTTCGACGCGATCTTGTGAAATGCGCGGATACTTAAGTGCTTGCGCGGGAAACCGTAACCACGCCGCGAAACGTCGCCGCCAATGTCCGCAGCGCGGCGAGCTTTGCCGGGTCGCTGACCTTCGAGTGTAACATCACCTTCGATGCGCCAAGTGCCGGCAGGTTCTGTGCTATTCCGATGTCGACCAGCCCAGCCGGCGCGATCCTCCGGGCCAATGGCGCGACTGCCAATCCGGCTTGGGCCGCCGCGACCACCGCCGTGACGCCGCCGCCGACAAAGGCTTCGATCCAGGGGATGCCGGCCTTGTCGAGCGCGCGGACGGCGATGGCGCGGACGCCGCAGGGCGGTGCCAGCGTCGCCAGTTGCAGGGCGTCGCCGCGCGGCCAGACGAAGCGCGGCGCGGCGAACCAGCCGAACTCATCCTCGGTCAGTTGCTCGCCGCCGCGGCGGCTGCCTTCCTGCCGGACCACCACGGCGTCGAGTTCGCCGGCATCGTAAGCATCGAGCATCGCCCGCGAAAAGCCGATCGTGACCGCCAGCGACATCTGCGAGGACATCGCATGCAGCCGCTCCAGCAGCGGCACCAGTTCGGGGCCGGCGGCGTGATCGCTGATGCCGAGCGACAATTGCTGCCGCGCCGGCGTTTCGCCCGATAGCGCGCGGTCATGCGCCTCCATCAGGACGCGGGCATGGTGCAGGAATGCCGTGCCGTCGGCGGTCAAGGTCACCGCGCGCGGCGAGCGCTCGACCAGCCGCTTGGCGAGCACGCCTTCCAGCCGCTGCAGCTTCAGGCTGACCGCGGCCTGCGTGGTGCCGAGCGCCTCGGCAGCGCGGGTAAAACTCTGCAGTTCGGCGACCAGCAGGAAGGCCTGAACGGTGTCGATATCCAGCGTGGCCATGGCATCATCACTAATAGTTATCACTGTTATGAAGATAGATAAGATACCAAAATGATGCGGACAGGTCTAGGTGTGGGGAACGCAAACGACACCACGGAGAACCATCATGCCGCTGATCACCGTCACTTATTCGAGCTTTCACAAGGCGCCTTCGCTAAAGGCGGAAATCGCTTCCGCCGTCAGCGATCTGACCGCAAAAATCCTGCGCAAGGATCCCAGGGTCACCGCGGTGATCGTCCGCGCGGTCGATGCCGCGGACTGGTTCGCCGGTGGGAAGTCGCTGGCCGAACAGAGCCTCGCCAGTTTCTGGCTCGACGTCCATGTCAGCGAGGGCACCAACACCAAGGACGAGAAGGCCGCTTATCTGGCCGCGGTGTTCCAGCGCATGGGCGAACTGCTCGGGCCGCTGCACCACGAGAGCTACGCGCATGTCGACGAAGTAAAGGGCGATGCTTACGGGTTTGGCGGCCTGACACAGGAGCGGCGCTACATCGCGATGAAGCTCGAGGTGTCGCCGCAGCAAGAGGCGGCGTAAGTCCTAGTCTAGACAGTCGCTTCCGGCAGGCGGGCCTTCGTTTCGCCGAACACGTCCTCAAAGGCCTGCCGGAGCGCGACGTCGACGTCTTCCATCGTCACGGGCAGGCCGAGATCGACCAGCGAGGTGACGCCGTATCTGGGATCGGCGACGCCGCAGGGGATGATCGCAGAAAAATGCGACAGCTCCGGCTCGACATTGATGGCGATGCCGTGGAACGAGACCCAGCGCCGCAGCCGCACGCCGATCGCCGCGATCTTGTCCTCATGGACGGGTCCCTTGTCCGGCCTGCTGACCCAGACCCCGACCCGGTCTTCGCGGCGTTCGCCGCGCACGTTGAAGGCGGCGAGCGTGCGGATGATCCATTCCTCGAGACCGGCGACATAGGCCCGCACGTCCGGCCGCCGGCGCTTCAAATCGAGCATCACATAGGCCACCCGCTGGCCGGGGCCGTGATAGGTGAGCTGGCCGCCGCGCCCGGTCTCATACATCGGAAACCGCGGGTCCAGCAGATCGCCGGCCTTGCCGCTGGTTCCGGACGTGTAAAGCGGCGGATGTTCCAGCAGCCACACCAGTTCGGGCGCTTGCCCGTCCGCAATCGCGGCCGCCCGCATCTCCATCTCGGCCACGGCCTCAGGGTAGGGCACCGGTTTGGCCGCAATCCGCCATTCGACCTCGCTGCCGCCAGGCGGTCGCGCGAATGTCGTCAAATCAAGGCCTTGGCGGTCGCTATTAACCATTGGCTAACCATAACGTGGTCAGGTGAAACCACCCAATTTTGTCCAAGATCTAGTCCAAGTTTGGCGGTTTCGTAGTGGCCACTCTCGATAAAGTCAGCGTCGATCTCATGGTGGTGCTCGGCACCACCACGATGCCTATCCACCAGGTGATGCGGCTGTCCCGCGGCGCCATCATCGAACTGGACGCCACCGAGGCGGACGAGGTCAAGATCCTCGCCAACAACCTTCCGGTGGCTTCCGGCGTGGTCCTGGTCGATCGCAACCGGATTGCGGTCGAAGTCAAGCAAATGCTGCCGAAATTACCGGGTGTTAGGTAGTTATTCGGTCGCAAAACCGCCTTGTCCCTCCATCTCTGATTTGTTACATCGGCGCCGTTGATCCGGCAGGCCACAATCCTTCCAGCCGGTATCCCAAGCGCTCGTGGCGGAATTGGTAGACGCGCTGCCTTGAGGTGGCAGTGAGTAAAATCGTGGGGGTTCGAGTCCCTCCGAGCGCACCACAAAATCGTGCAGTTTGGGCCCGACCCAATCGATTCGGTGAGATCAGCGTGATTCTTCGCAGCGCCGCAGGGGCGAAACAGTTGGGAATCGCCAGGGCAGGCGGAAGTAGCCTTGCTGTTACACCGTTCGCGTAAAACAACAGGGCATCGCCGGCTACCCGGTCCGAGGACCGCAATTCGGCACTTCCAAATCCATCCGGAGCACGTGAATGGTTTTCCTGGGCTACGCCTATCGATTCGTCTCCAACTTCGTGTTCCTGGCGCTGGTCTACTTCGCCCTTAACTTCCTGGACAAATATCCGCAGCGCGCGGTGGTGGCGATCCTCGTGCTGGTTTATGCCGCCATGCACGCGGCCTCGGCGCTGCGTTCGTTCTATTTCTTCCAGCGCATTGAGCGATTGGAGATCGAGGCGCGGCGTCTGGCCAAGGTCGCCGCCGAGGGGCCGAGCGCGGCCGCGGCCGCCGCGGCCTCGCGCAAGCAGATCGTCTCCGAGGTCAGCGGGCTTCGCCACGCCGGCGAGATCAAGGCCTATATCGACCTGCTGTTCCTCGCCCTCGTCATACTGCTCTGCATCGCCAAGATCGTCACCAACTAGCCGCTTGCGCCTTCGGGCCACCGCTTTTTTGTGCTCTACTCCGTCAGCATAATAAAAATCGGAGCACGATTCCAATGACGGGCAGACCCAACTCCCTGGCGGCACGCGACGTCGCCTCGCTCATCCATCCCTATACCAATCTCGACAAGCACAAGACCGACGGGCCGCTCGTCATCGCGCGCGGCGAGGGCGTGTATGTCTACGACGAAACCGGCAAGCGCTATCTCGAGGGCATGGCCGGGCTGTGGAGCACGTCGCTGGGCTTCAGCGAGCCGCGCCTGGTCGAGGCCGCGCGCCGCCAGATGGAGCAGCTGCCGACCTACCACATCTTCAACAGCCGCTCGACCGAGCCCAGCATCGAGGCCGCCGAGGAACTGCTCAAGATCGTGCCCAAGGGGCTCGGCAAGGTGCTGTTCGCCAATTCCGGCTCGGAGGCGAACGACCAGGCGGCGAAGATCGTCTGGTTCTACAACAACGCGCTGGGCCGGCCGCGCAAGAAGCGCATCATCGGCCGCGTGCGCGGTTATCACGGCATCACGGTGTTTTCCGGCAGCATGACCGGGCTGGCCGCCAACCACGTCGAATGGGATCTTCCGGTCGGCGGCATCCTGCGCACCGACTGCCCGAGCCACTATTTGTACGGCCGCCCGGGCGAGAGCGAGGCGCAGTTCGTCGATCGTCTCGTCGCCAATCTCGAGGACATGATCATTCGCGAGGGGCCGGATACGATCGGCGCCTTCATCGCCGAGCCGGTGAACGGGGCAGGCGGCGTCATCGTGCCGCCGGCCGATTATTTTCCGCGCATCCAGCAGGTGCTGCGCAAATACGACGTCCTGATGATCGCCGACGAGGTGATTTGCGGCTTCGGCCGCACTGGAGAGATGTTCGGCTGCGATACGTTCGGCATCGAGCCCGACATCATGACCGTCGCCAAGGCGCTCTCCTCGGCCTATCTGCCGATCTCGGCCACCATCATCAGCGACACCATCGCCGAAACCATCACCGCCCATGCCGGCAAGGTCGGCAATTTCGCCCATGGCTTCACCTATGCCGGGCACCCGGTCGCCGCCGCCGTCGCGCTGGAAACGCTGCGCATCTACAAGGAGCGCGACATCGTCAGCCAAGTGAAAGCGCTGGCGCCACATCTGCAGTCGCGGCTGCGCGCGCTCGGCTCGCATCCGCTGGTGGGCGAGGCGCGCGGGGTCGGCCTGATCGGCGCGCTGCAACTGGTCGCCGACAAGGCTACACGGCGGCCGCTGCCACCGGCCGAAGGCATCGGCGCATTGATCCAGCAAGGGGCGATGGCGCGCGGCGTCATCGTGCGCGCCGGTCCCGATGCGGTGTTCGTCTGCCCGCCGCTGATCATCACGGCGCAGCAGATCGACGAGATGATGGACGCGGTGGCGGCGGCGCTCGACGAAGCGCACGCCGTTGCCGAGCAACGCGGTTTGCTCGGCCGTGCGCAGTCGGCGGCGGGCTAGCGCTTTTTCAGGCCGGCCATGCGGACCGCGTTCTTCTTGGCCGGCTTGACCTGCGCCGCATGTTTGGCGGCGCCCTTGCCGCCATGTTTTGCGTGCTTGCCGGGGCGTGCGGCCTGCTTGGCGGACACTTCGTGCGCGGCGGGCGCGGTCGGCTCGAGCTTGCGTGCGGATGGCGGCGAATAGAGCATCGTGACGCGGATCGATTCCGGAAGCTTGAACACGCTGGACGCCGGGACCGGCAGCGCGGGCGGGTCAAGCACCAGCGTCACCTGCTGCGACCACAACGCATCGCGCAAGGCGCGCCGTTGCACGCGGTCCGCAGGCGCCGTATTGCGCCAATCGGAATGAGACAGCGCGGGCGCGGGCAGGGCCGCGGTCGCGGTATAGGCGAAATTCGGAATTTTGGGCCAGCGTGACGTCGCCACCTGCTCCGATACCGGATGCAGTTGCCATTGCGACGGCTCGGTCGGCGTCGCCGGCCGGTCCGGCGTCGCGGGCACGACATGGACCAGGCGGTAGCCGCGGGCTTTCAGATCGCTCAGGATTCGCGGCAGGGCGGCGACGGTGCGCGCCTGGATATCGTGCAGCAGCAGGATGCCTTTGCCCTTGGCTTCGAGCCGCTGCATCGCGAGATCATAGACGCGCTGCGACGAGACCGGGCGCCAGTCGTCGGCGGGAAAATCGGCGCTCCAGATTTGCAGGCCTTTTGCTTCCGCATAAGCCTCGATGACGTCGGAACGGCCGAGGCCCGGAATGCGATAGAACGGCGCCGGCGCGGTGCCGTCGCCGAGCGCGGCCGTAATCGACGCAATGCCGTCCTCGATTTCCTTTTGGGCGCGATCGAGCGGCAGCTGGTTCATGTTCCCAGGATGGTTCTGGGTATGGGTGGCGATGGTGTGGCCGGCATCGCGCATCTTGCGCACGCCTTCGGGATTGGCGTTGGCCTGCCGTCCGACCAGGAAGAAGGTCGCCTTCGCGCAATGGGCGGCGAGGATATCGAGGATCTGGTTGCTATATTTCGGCAGTGGACCGTCGTCGAAGGTCAGCACCACCTCATGGTCTTCCAGCGGCAGCGTCTTGGCATATTGCATGGTGCCGATCAGGGGATATTGCCGCGGGTCGACCACCAGCGTGCGCGACGTGCCCAGCGCATCGGGATGGCCGGGGCAATTGGCGGCCGGCGCGGCCTGCGCCGTGGTGCCGGTCAGCATTCCCAAGAGAACTGCGGCTGAAATTGTGGCTGAAATTGCGGCCGAAAAAGTAATCGATGCCCGCTGACGGAGCCCCATACCTGCGTTAGCGATCATAAAACCCCGGCTTCATTCCCAATCGAATGTTGGTCCCTGCGGACCGGTATTCGGTTCACTCGAAAAATGCCTTGTTTGCAATCCTTAACGGCGGGCCATGAATGCCGCCTTAATAGCCGAAATACCACACTTATTTCGGGTTTTGGACAGCTCTGGCGTTGGCCGCTGAGGCTGCCGGGACCAGATGGACCACGCGGTAGTGGTTTAGGCGCAGATAGCGCAGGAAAGCCGGCAGCATCGCCGCGGTTTGCGCCTTGGGATCGTGCAGCAGGATGATTCCCTTGCGGGCGGCCTGCAGCCGCTCGGTGAGCAGCTTCAGCTGCTGGGCCGGTTTCATCGGCTCCCAGTCGCTGGCCCAGAGGTCGGCGCCGAACACGGATATGCCGCGGTTCTGCAACAGGTCCAGCGTCGCCGGCGTCATCTCGAAATAGGGATAGCGAAAGAACGGCGTAGTCGGGGTCGTTGTGCTGGTCCCGTGCAGCGCCTTTTCGACCGCCGCAAAGCCCTTGTCGATCTCAGCCGTGGCCGCATCCGGCTTGAGGTATTTGATGTTGGGATGCGACCAGGTGTGGTGCCCGACCGTGTGGCCAAGGGCTGCAATCCTGCGCACCAGTTCCGGGTGCGCCGAAGCAGACCTGCCGATCAGGAAGAAGGTGGCGAGCACGCACTCGCGTGCGAGCGCGGCCAGCACCCTCGGCGTCGTGCCCGGCCACGGCCCGTCATCGAAGGTCAGGACCACCTCACGATCTCCAAGCGGCAGGGTCTGCGGAAAGCTCTTCAGCCCGACGCGCGGTGAGGTAGCGACATCGACGCGCAGAACCCGTGAGGTGCCGAGCGCGTCCTTGTGCGGGCATTCGGCGGCCTTGGCTGCAGCCGTCCACACCGTCGCGGCCGCGATGGCTGTGCAGAGCGTCCTGGTGAATCCTGGGGTCATCAGCCGTTGTGCATCTTTAGCATTGCGCTTGGCGTTGCCGATTGGGTAATGCGTGCAGCGATAACTCAAACGCAAGTTCTGTCAAACCCGGTGAGGCAAGGCATGGCCGAGGATATCGACGTTGCCACCGCCGCCGCGCGGCCTGTTGACGGGTCCGCGCTCGATCCCGCCTTGATGCGGGATGAAGAGGGCCACATCCGACACGAATTCGTCGAGGAAATCACCCGCGCCATCAAGGCCGCCGATCGCCCGTCGCTTTCCGAGTTCGTGGCCGAACTGCACGAGGCCGATCTCGGCGATGTGATCGGCGCGCTCGAACCCGACGATCGCGTGGCCCTGGTCGAATTGACGGGGACCGATTTCGACTTTTCCGCACTCAACGAGGTCGACGAAACCGTTCGCGAGGAAATCCTCGAAGAGCTCGAACCGGAGACGGTCGCCGAAGGCGTTCGCGAACTGGAATCGGATGACGCCGTCGAACTGCTCGAAGGCCTCGACGAGGAGGACCAGGAAGAAATCCTCGAAAAGCTGCCGCCGTCCGAGCGCGACGCGCTGGAGCGCAGCCTGCTGTATCCGGAAAACTCCGCCGGCCGGCGGATGCAGTCCGAATTCATCGCGGTGCCGCCGGACTGGAACGTCGGGCAGGCGATCGACTACATGCGCGACACCCCGGACCTGCCGGACCGGTTCTATGAAATCTACGCGGTCGACGCCAACCAGCACTGGCAGGGCGCGGTCTCGCTCGACACGTTGCTGCGCGCAAGGCGGCCGGTGCCGCTCGCCGACCTGATCGAGGAAGACCGCCGCCGCGTCTCCGTGCTCGACGACCAGGAAGAGGTCGCGCGGATGTTCGGCAAATACAATCTGGTCGCAGCCCCCGTGGTCGACACCACCAACCGGCTGGTCGGCGTCATCACCATCGACGACGTCGTCGACGTGATCGAGGAAGAGGCCGACGAAGACTTGAAGGCGCTCGGCGGCGTCACCAGCGACGAAGAATTGTCCGACAGCGTCTGGACCATCGCGCGCGCCCGCTTCAACTGGCTGCTGGTCAATCTGGCGACCGCGTTCCTGGCATCCTCGGTGCTCGGCCTGTTCGAAGGCCAGCTGGAAAAGATGGTGGCGCTGGCCGTGCTGGCGCCGATCGTGGCGAGCCAGGGCGGCAACGCCGCGACCCAGACCATGACGGTGGCGGTGCGGGCGCTGGCGACCCGCGAACTTCATTCCAACAACGCGCTCCGCGTGGTCCTGCGCGAGGCGATGGTCGGTCTCGTCAATGGCCTCGCCTTTGCCGTGATCACCGGCGTCGCCGCGGTGGCGTGGTTCAAGATCCCCGGCCTCGGCGTCGTGATCGGCCTTGCGATCGTCGTCAACCTGATCGCCGGCGCGCTGGGCGGCATCCTGATCCCGATGGTGCTGGAGCGGGTGCGCGCCGACCCGGCGGTGGCCTCCGGCACCTTCGTCACCACGATCACCGACGTGGTCGGCTTCTTCTCGTTCCTCGGCATCGCCACGCTGTGGTTCGGGCTGAAGTGAGCGCTCGGCACGGGAAAGTATCGTTAATCGGTCCTTAACGGGCTTCGCCGATGATTCCCATATTGGGAATCGAACATGCAGCGCTTGCGGCTCAAGGCAGACGGACGGATCGTGGAACTGCGGGATGGGCAGGAGTTCCCGCTCGCGCCTGCGCATCCGGAGCAAACTGCCGCCCCAGCGGCGGACCCAACGCCGCTGCCGGCGGTTCGCGACCTGCGCCGCCGTTCGCGCCTGACCCAGCTCGAATTCGCCGCACGGCTCGGGGTGCCGGTCGAGACCATCCGGAACTGGGAGCAGGGCAAACGCGCGCCGCGCGGACCGGCACGGGCGCTGCTCGCCGTCATCGCCCATTCGCCGGAAACGGTTTTCGCCGCGCTCGCCACGGAATCGGCCACCATCTAGCCACCACGGCTCAACAGGTACATCGCGCTATCTCTAATCCTATCGCGTTGAGGTGTGATGTAGTCGATCTCATCGCGCGTCAGGCCGAGGTCCATCAGCTCTCTGTCGCTCAGGTAAGCCAAGCCGGCTCGCAAGCTCTGGCGTTGGCGCCGCTCCTGAAACGCACGCCAATATCGCTTGAGCAAGCCGAGGACGTTCCGCGTCGACGTTGCCGTTGGTAATGCGATGGGCAGGTCGAGGCCGAGCCCTGCGGCATCGCGCTCGGTCCCGGATGTGATGTTCGTCTGTTGGGGTGGCATCGGATGCTCCTGCTGTTGCGCCGGCAGGGAGCATGGCCAAACAAAAGGCCCCGTCCGATGCCGGCGGGGCCTGGTGAAAAGATCGCGTCGTCGAATTTCTAGCGCACGACTCCTTCCACGGCCCAGCGAGAGCGGGTTACGTTTTTACGGTTCGCGGTGCGCACGACGTTGATCATGAAGCGTAGGTACCACGGAGATCGCGCCAAATCAAGGGATGTGCCGGTGTGGCTCGCATCCTGGAGGCGAGTGGACGTGGCCGTCGCCGCATCACCGCCGCCCGGTCTCTTCTGACGCGTTTTCTCGACGCGAACTGCACTTCGCACGAAAACGTTATGTGTTGGCACTGACCTGCCGGCGGCCCATAATGAGCGTATGAACTTTATTGAGGCCAATGGCGCAAGGATCCCGGCGATCGGGCTCGGCACCTGGGAACTGCGCGGACGAACCTGCGCGCGGCTGGTCGAGCAGGCGCTGCGGCTCGGCTATCGCCACATCGACACCGCGCAGGTCTACGAGAACGAACGTGAAGTGGGCGAGGGGCTGCGCGGCTCCGGCGTCAAGCGCGGCGAGGTGTTCGTCACCACCAAAATCTGGACCACGCATTTCGCGCCCAACGATCTCGAGCGATCGGCAAAGGAAAGTCTCGCCAGATTGCGCCTGACCGAGGTCGATTTATTGCTGCTGCACTGGCCCAACCCGCAGGTGCCGCTGTCGGAGACGCTGGGCGCGCTGGCGCGGGTCAAGCAGCTCGGGCTTGCCCGGCATATCGGCGTGTCCAATTTCACCGTGGCCCTGATCGAGGAGGCGGTGGCGGCGTGCCCGGAGCCCTTGGTCTGCGACCAGGTCGAATACCACCCCTATCTGGACCAGGCCAAGGTGATGGAAGCCTGCGCGCGCCACGGCATGGCGCTGGTGGCCTATAGCCCGGTTGCCAAGGGCCGCGTCAAGAACGACCAGGCCTTGCTGCGGATCGGCGACCGCTATCGCAAGACATCAGCGCAAGTGTGCCTGCGCTGGCTGGTGCAGCAGAACGTGGCGGCGATCCCGCGCACCTCGAAGCTGGAGCGGCTGTCGGAAAATATCGAGATCTTCGATTTCGAACTGTCGGACGCCGACATGCGCGAGATTTCCGACATGGGCAGCGCCAGCGGCCGGCTCACCGATTTCGGCTTCGCACCGAAATGGGATTGAGCCGCGGTCGCGCCGGGCGGTATGCTCAAAGCCCATCGCAAGGCCCTTGGATTGTCTTGGTACGATGAACCTGCGCCAGATCATACCTTCGGACATGACGGCTTCAGTGATTGCCCATCTGTCGCTGCTGGCGTTGCTGCTTGTGTTCTCCGACGTGCATCCGTTCGGCGCCGCCACGCCTGAATCGATCGCGGTCGATATCGTCGCGCCGCAAGACATTCCTGCCGAGATCGAGAAGGCGTCCGAACCGGCTGCGACGCCGCCGCCGCAACCTGATTTCACCGCGCTCGACAAGCCCGCGGCCGCGGCGGCGCCTGCGGTTCAACAGCCACCTCCGCCGCCGCCACAGAAGCAGGCGGCAGTGGCGGCACCGAGCCCGGCGCCGCAGCCAGCCGCGCCACCACAGGGAGTGACGCAGGCGCCGGCCTACAAGCCGCCCGAGCCCGATCTGTCGGTCAAATACAACGTCATGCTCGGTCTGCCGCCGGCCCTGCTGCCCAGCGCGCCGGCATCCGGCGACAAGGGCAAAGACAATTTCGACGCGCCCGCGACCACGTCCGCCGACATCGATTCAAGCGTCGTCGCGGCGTTCCGGCGGCACTTGCGGACCTGCTCGAAACTTCCGCCCGCGTTGAAAGGCTCCGACGACGTCAAGGTCAAGCTGCGCGTGTTCATGAGCCAGGACGGCAAGCTCGCCGCGGAGCCGCAGCTGATCGAGGCCAGCGCTTCCGCCAAGGGCCCGCTCTTGATGCGCAGCGCCATCAGCGCGCTGGAAGCCTGCCAGCCCTACGCGATGCTGCCGGCCGACCGTTACGGCGAATGGAAGGTGCTCGACCTCAGCTTTACGCCGCAGGATTTCGCGGGTTCGTGATATTCTTCGATGCGTTTTCTTGACGCGAACTAACGGGAGTAGCCGGCCCGGGATAAATGAACTGGTAGATGCGCGATCACCTAACTGGAGGCAGAGCCATGATCAAAGATATTCTTGTCAACCTGTCTTACGGTAAATCGCAAGATGGCGTTTCCAATTACGCGCTGTCGGTTGCGGAAACATTCGGCGCGCACATCATGGGGACGGCCTTCTATCCGGCAGTGGTCGGTGGCTTTGACCTGTCAGCCAACTTTATTCGAGCCCAGCAGGCTGAAGCTCGACAACGCGCAGAGTCCGTGGCCACCGTGTTTGACGAGGCGACGCGTCGCGCTGGCGTTTCAGCCGAAACACGCAGAATTGAAACTGACGTCGGCGACGGACCAACCCAGTTTGCGCAAATCGCAAGACGGTTCGATCTTTCCGTCATTGGCCAATTTGAAGGGGACCGGGATCATCGAACCACGAATGTCGTCCTTGAGGCCGCGCTGTTCGAATCCGGAAGACCGGTGCTCATCGTACCTTTTATTCAGAAGGAGCGCCTCAAACTCGATCATGTCATGGTGTGCTGGGATGGCAGCCGGGCAGCCGCCCGAGCGGTCGCCGATGCCATGCCGTTTCTTATCCGCTCCGGCAAGGCGAGTATTGTTGTTGCGGACGCTCAGAGCGCCAAGAGCGCAGACCTTCCGGGTGTGGATATCGCGACCCATCTGGCCCGTCACGGAGTAAACGCCACGATTGAGCGCATCCCCGTCCGCAAGATCAATGTTTACAATGCAATCCTGTCATATGCAGCCGATACAGGTGCCGACCTCATTGTCATGGGCGGGTACGGGCATTCCCGGCTGCGGGAGTTTATTCTTGGTGGGACGACGCGTGGTATGCTTGCCTCGATGACCAAACCGACATTGATGTCGCATTGATCGGATCTTGGAGTCTGGCGAGCGACGCGAAGCAGGCCGTAGGGCGGATTGGAGCCGAAGGCGTAATCCGCCATTCCGGCTTAGCCGTAGCGCAATCTTCTTCGCCGCAATCGCCGCTCGCAAATCGCACGCGCGACGATTGTTCGGCACCGGGTACATAGCACGGATATATTGGCACTGTAGCGGGGCGGCGGATTACGCCTTCGGCTCCAATCCGCCCTACGGGCTTGCGCGGGAGCGAAGAAACCGCGAAAATCCAGCCTTCAAAAATCGGGCCTTCAAAAGTCATGTGGGGAATCTTGGAAAAATGAAGTTTGATGACGTTATCCTTGGTCGCCGAAGTATCCGCGGTTACAAGCCCGATCCGGTACCCAGGGCGCTGATTGAGGAAATCATCGCTCTGGCGATGCGCGCGCCGTCGTCGATGAACACCCAGCCCTGGAATTTCTACATCGTCACCGGCGAACCGCTGAATCGAATCCGCGCCGGCAACACCGAGCGGATGGTGGCGGGCATACCGCAGTCGCGCGAATTCCGCACCGGTCAGGCCTTTGCCGGTCCTCACCGCGACAGGCAGGTCGGCGTAGCCAAGCAATTATTCTCCGCCATGGGGATCGCGCGCGATGACAGGGAGATGCGCCAGGACTGGGTATTGCGCGGCTTCCGTCAATTCGACGCGCCGGTGTGCGTGATCGTGACCTATGACCGCGTGCTTGATGGTAGCGACGATACGCCGTTCGATTGCGGCGCGGTGGCGACCGCCCTGGTCAATGCCGCCTGGTCGCGAGGGCTGGGCGCCGTGATCAACAGTCAGGGCATCATGCAATCACCCGTGGTGCGCGAGCACGCCGGCATAGCCGACGATCAGATCATCATGAAAAGCATCGCGCTGGGCTGGCCGGATGAAAGTTTTCCGGCCAATGCGGTCGTGTCCGAACGAAAGTCGGTCGAGGAAGCCACGGTGTTCGTCGGTTTCGAGAGTTAGGCGCGCAGCTCAATCCGCCTTGCGGGCGTTTACCGGCTTGATCTCGGAAAGAACCGTGCTGAGACCATCGACGATGGGCTCCGCATCGGCCGCCGTGGCCAGTACCTGCAGTTCCGGGAAGTAGAGTTGAAAGCTGCGACGTGTGCGGCCGGCATCGTTGGTGTTTTCGCTCTCGCCACGGATCACCTGGAGAACACAGGATCCAACCGCCACTGTTCCTTCTGATTTGAATTTGTAGGAGATCGTACTGGTTTTCTCTTGCGTAATATTCTCGCCGTCCGTCGATACCGTGTGCATCTTGTAGGTTACGTCAGATCGACGATCAAAATGTTTGGGGAGTCCATCAGGCGCATACTTCCATGTGTGATGCGAGTATTTGCCGGCGTAAGGTGTCGTCCAGTCCGCCGATGCGATGGTCCCATCGACATAAACTGCCTTCGTCACGAAAACGGGTGGGTTTGGGCGGGTGGATGGCTGTGTCTGCTGCGTCCAGACAACCTTGCCGCCCGATGCGTCTCGATGGACCTGAACGACTGTCCTCGTCCCGTCCTGACCATGATAGGCCAACTCAACGGGAACCGTGGAGTTCTTGATCTCGTCGCAGTCGACGGCGGGCGCTGGTTGCGCGGACGCAGTACTGGCAAACAGCAAAAGGAAGAGCGAAAGAAGACGCATGGATTGTCCAGTATGCGGTTGGCCATCCCAACCCAATATTATCCGTTAGCGTCTGTCGCTCATGACAGCTTGAAAGTTCAATTGCTGCTCCGTAGGGCGGATTGGAGCCGAAGGCGTAATCCGCCATTCCGATTACAACGGGAGCCTATGTTGCGTTTGCCTGCAACTGCTGTCGAGACATTGTCGTGCCGAGGACGCAAACGATTGTCAGCATTCGCCGTAACGGCGGATTACGCCTTGGGCTCAATCCGCCTACGCGCTGCTAGCGCACAACCGGGCTGCGAATCGGTATAGTTTGGGTACCAGCTGAAGGAGCAAAAATGGCTAGGTGGATGAGGCTTACACATGCTGACGGTGCCGACATTTTTGTCAACATAGAGCTCGCAATGTGGGTCCGCGGCAACAACGCAGGCGGCTCAACGATCGCATTTGCGGGCGGGGAAGACGATGTCGTTCGTGTGAAGGAGTACCCAAACAAGATCTTGGACGGATCAGCCGTCTACGCGGCCAACTCGGCGACCAGCTCTACTTCTTCTTCATAACCGCAGCTGCAAGCAGTGTTACCAGAGCAGTGGTTGGAGGCCAGATGATCGAATATGTGACTGCGCTATATCTTACGGCCGCCGTCTGCGCGACGAAACCCGGCTGTTACGTCATCCCGCCTGGGGACGGTTATTCGTCATTGACACCAACCCAACGCCCGAACTGGTCCGTGAGGAACAACGGGCCGGTGGCGTCAGGTGCGATGTTGGCTTTCCCCAACGTCGCTCGGTACCAGCTGTTGATGGGACCTAACGTCAAGCCGTGCGGTCTGCCGAAAGGTCGGATCGAACCAAAACCGATGAGCTGACTAACCTTTTCCCTTTAGTGCTCCGTAGGGCGGATTGAGCCGAGGGCGTAATTCGCCATTTCGGGTCTATCACCGCGCTATCGTTCCGCATTCTCTGCTCGCCGATCGCGCACGCGCCGTCATAATTCGACGTAGGGCGTTGGATATCACAGACCACGTTTGCGATGCCGCCAAGGCGGCGGATTACGCCTTCGGCTCAATCCGCCCTACGAGCTGTTTGATGCAATACTTTCGGGGCATTAGTCGGCAATGAACGGGCGCTTTCTTAATGTACCATCGTTTGGGATAGGATTATGCGATTGAAACTAACTCGCGGTGACGGGTGACCGCTGTGCCAATTGTCGAAATCCCCATTGAAATTGCGACTTCTCCGAAGCGTTATCCTCCGGTTGGTCATTGCATCTATTGCGGGGTCTATTCCAAAAAGCTGTCCAAGGAACACATCATTCCATTTGGCTTGGCTCAAGACTCCTTGATACTCCCGAAATCTAGTTGCGAGGCGTGCGCCACCATTACAAGCAAGCAAGAGGCGACGATCCTACGTTCAATGTGGTGGACCCTCCGGACTAGATTAGGAGCTCCAAGCCGTAGCAGCGCGCCCGAGAATTTCAATCTTCACAAGGGCATCGTAGACGAATTTAACCTGCCGTGGATAACGAAGGCGCGGCACACCGAAACGGTGAAGGTTGAAAACGAGCAGTTTCCATTTGTCGTCGTCATGCCGAAATTCCCGCAGCCGCCCTCTGTGTTTGTTGGTCGAGAGCCAAATGATGATGACAAAGTCGAAGCCTGGATTCGATACAGCGAGGAAGAAGCCAAAAAACATCTTTCTGGCGACAAGTCTGCAATCGGATTGGCGCCGGTCGAGCCAGCTACCTTTGCCCGATTCTTGTCGAAAATAGCCCATTCTTATGCGGTTGCCGAGCTGGGGCATGGGGCATTTCAGCCGCTACTCGCGAAATTCATTCGGAACCGTCCACTATTGATTTGCAAGTGGTTGGGTGGTCAGGCGATCGACCCGCCCGCAACGGAATCGCTTCACGATATCCAATGGGAAATTCAGACGATCGACGCCACACACTATGTCGTTGTCAATATTCGCTTGTTCAGTTTCTTTGGCAGTCCGCTGTATTGTGTTGTTGTAGGCTCTTTCAATACGCCTCTAAGCTCCCTTCCGTATTTGAAGCAGCCGCTATACTCAATCGAGGTGAAGCGCCGTTTACCATTCGAGGCGCCTTGATACCCTCCGGCATTCGCTAGGGGTGAGCTTGCAGCGAGCCCGAAGGCGTAATCCGCATCTTGAGTCAACTGCAGGCACGCAAGTACAATCTCGCGACCCGCATGCGACAAAACAACCCGACGGGCAAATCAGTTCCGATTTACAGAAATCGTGTCAAGTAGAAAATTTCTGTAAATCAAAACATTTCTGTTGTCGTCCGACCCAAATCAGTGCGCATCTATCGCCATCCCGTCCCACTCAGAGGGCGTTGGCCATCGTCACAACGAGGGGCGGGTTGCGGTGGACGCTGATGTTGCGATTGACGGTCGTGACTGAGGCGTACGGTGAAAGCGTGTGGTCCTGGCGCCCGTAACGGCGTCAAGTCTTGCGGAGCGATCTGCGAGGCGACGGTGGCAATAGAGGCCGTCTCACCGGGGAGAGCGCGTTATAAGCCGTAAAGCCATTGCGCAGGGAATGTCGGATGTTCTCCGCTGCCCTGTATGCTCATGTGCAGCTTTTTTAGCACAATCGCACATGAGACCGCGGGTGCAGCGCGCATCCGGCATTCCCTGCGCCCTCTGAATTTCTGAGGGCAAGGAAATTTCTGTCAAAGCTCGGGCGCAACAAGCCGCGAGAACGCGAAGGCGCGTTTGGATGATGGTGTAACAACAACACCGCTGTCGTCCCGGCCTTGAGCTCAGATGCGCAATTGCGCATCGGGGGACCCATAACCACAGGGAAAGGTTTTGCGAACGGTATCTACTACCGAGCTTTCACCGGGAGATCACGCGGTATGGGTCCCGGCTCAAGGCCGGGACGACGAGTGGAGAGAGCCGAAAGCCGAGGCGTACTGGATTCTCGCATGCGCGGAATTCAACGAATGACGGAAAGAGAGTTCCGGTTACTCTCAGCTCCCCATCGCCTTCCACGCATTGGACGCGAACTGCCGCCGCCAGGTCACGATCACGACCATGGCTGTCGTGACGAACAACACCCATGGACTAACGAACCAGCCGAGATAGCCGAGCGCAAAGAAGAACGAACGCTGGCCGCGATTGAAATGCTGGCCGGCGGATTCGAACAATCGGGTGGTGCGGATGACATGGGCTTCCGCTTCCGGCGTGCCTTTTTCCGAGGCCGGCGGCATCGCGCCGAGCAGGATGGCGACATAGTTGAACAGGCGATAGGCCCAGGAAAATTTGAAGAAGGCGTAGATGAAGATCAGGATCAGCCCGACGCATTTGATTTCCCACAGAGCGGGCGAGGGGCTGAGATCGATCGGCAGCGCGCCCAGCACCGCCAGCGCATCATTGGTGGCGCGCAGCAGCGCCAGCCCGCCGCCGATCGCGATCAGGCTGCTGGAGGCAAAGAACGCCGTGCCGTTCTGCAACGAAGCCATGATCTGCATGTCGACCATGCGGGTTTCGCGATCGAGCAGGTTTCGTATCCAGACCTCGCGATAGACATGCATGCGGGCGGACAGGCTGTCCCGGCCGTAGGCGGTACGTTCGAGGGTGAAGGCATAGACGGTCCACTCCACCACGAAGAACGTGATGGCCGCGATGTCCACCCAGTAACCAGCCATGCTGCATTTCCCGTGATCGCTCGGTCACACGAGATGTACAGGTTGAACGGTTGCCGTGCACTATGTCATGATGGCGTCCCCAACAGGATTTCCCGCAAATGTTGAAGCTCGTCATCGGCAACAAGAACTATTCGTCATGGTCGCTGCGGCCGTGGCTGGCGCTGCGCGCCAACAATATTCCGTTCGAGGAGGTCGTGATTCCCCTGTACACGAACAACCCGGCCGACAAGCAACGCATCCTGAGCTTCAGCGATGCGGGAAAAGTGCCGGCGCTGGTCGATGGCGACGTCACGGTGTGGGATTCGCTGTCGATCATCGAATATCTCGCCGAAAAATTCCCGCAAGCGAAGCTGTGGCCGGAAGACCGCGCCGCCCGCGCCCATGCGCGTTCGATCTCGGCGGAGATGCATTCGGGCTTCATGGCGCTGCGCAACGAATGCGGCATGAACCTGCATCGCCCGATCCGTGCGGTGGCGCTGTCGGATGACGCGAAGGCCAATGTTGCGCGAGTCCAGGCGATCTGGGCCGAGTGCCATCAGCGCTACGGCAAAGCGGGGCCGTTCCTGTTCGGCGCCTTCTGTGGCGCGGATGCGATGTTCGCACCTGTCGTGCATCGTTTCCGCACCTACGCGATTCCGGTCGCCGGTGAGGCGCGGCACTACGTCGATGCGATGGAGGCGCTGCCGGCGTTCCAGGAGTGGACCCGCGACGGGCTGGCCGAAACCATGCTGATCGACCGGTTCGAGACGATCTGAGGCGGGCGGCGTCAGCCGTCCGGTTCCAACAGTCCTGACCGTACCCGCCTTGCTGCGGCGGGTCGGGGGAGGGGAGATTGCGGCCGGAATAGCGGCTATGCAAATTCACCCAAACGGGCATTTAACGCACTGAAATATCTGTAAAATATCCGTTCTCGGGAGGCCTCGATGTTACTGGATTTTTGGGCCCGTGGTGTGCTAGGTTGACGCAGGGTTCTCAAGTCGGCCGATCGCTAGCGGGACAACTAAGCGCCGCCGACAATCTTGCGTATGGAGAGGGCGTTGAAGCACAAGTTCACCGTTGGAGAGACTGTCTATTTCACTGCCAGCAACGTTGCCCGACCGGCCGCCAGCGGCACCTATGAGGTGATCCGGCTGCTTCCGACCGACGGCGACGACTGCCAGTATCGCATCAAAAGCTCGACCGAAGCTTTCGAACGGGTAGCCAAGGAAAGCCAGCTCGCGGTCTCCTGAGCCGCACTTGCGGTCTCCTGAGCCGTTTACGGTCTCCTGAGCAGCTTGCGGTCTCCTGAAGCTGTGCGCAAACCTGCGGTTGACGCGGTTCCATATCGCCCGCCGTCAAAAGGCCCCGTTCGCAGGACCATTCTGTCGGAAGCGAGTGCGGGCAAACACGCATTCGCTGATCGCGTTATGCTGCGTGAGGGACACCGCGCATGAGCTGGGACTGGGCTTCTTCGCTGGATCAGATCTGGCGCACACCGACCTTTCCGATGTGGCTGACGCTGGCCGCGGCGGGATTTTTGGGAATCATCGTTTTGATCACGCTGCTGCGCGCGGAGAAATCCGTGGCCAATGGCGTGCTGACGGTCATGACGCTGCTCGCGATCGTCGTCGCTGTCGCCGCGACCATCCGCAGCTTCGGGCCGGATGGCGCCGTCTCCTCCGCTGCGACCCCGGTGGCTTCGGTCAGTGCAGCGTTGCCGCAGCTCTCTTGTATCGACGATCTCGCCGGCGATGCCGTCCTCAATGCCTGCGAGAAGACGCTGTTCGGGTCCGCCGACTCGGTTGCTGCCGCGGTCACCTATGCGGCGTCCCAGATCACCCGCCTGACCGGGTTCGGCGATGCTGCCACAGCCGACAAAGCGACGAGTTCCGACCTGCAGGCACTGCGCCGCGCCGTCGAGCGCGACCGCTACGGGCTGATGGCCTATGTTCTGATGGCACGCGACCATTGCACGCCGGCTGCATGCGCGGCGTTCGCCGCGCTGGCCGACAAGCGCCAGGTCGTCGCCAATATGGACGAGCGCCTCTACGAGAACCTGATCACGCGCTATGCACCGTCGTGGAACGCGCCGCCCCTGGCTGCGACATCCCCGGGGCTGCTCGCGGGGCTGCCGCCGTCGATGCCCACCGGCAAACCCACCAATGCCGAGTTCCCGAGCGCGGCCAATACCCCGCCCATCAGCATCATGAACCCGGAGCCGCCCGCCGCTCGTGCCGCGCCGGCGCCAGCTGCTGCCAATCAACCGGCTTCACCGCGCCCGGCCCCGGCCGCAGCAGCACCAACGACCGCCGCACCAGCCACACCAACCACAACCGCGTCGCCAGCGCTGGCGGCAGCTAAAAAACAGCCGCCGGCGCCGAAACGCACACCGGCCGCGCCGGTCCAGCTGTCGCCGGCACCGGGGGCACCGGGAGCACCGACGGTGTCATCCACAGCTGCTGCGCCCGCCAACGAATGATCGTTTTCAAAAGGCGCGGGGCCCGCTAAACCCGGATCCATGCCGCTTCATCTCATCAAGCTCGCCGTTGGTTGCGAGTCGGTCAAAGAACTCAAGGGCTGGGTTGCCGAACGGATGGCAACCGCCAGGAAAAAGGGTTTGCCGCTCCGCCATATCCACGTCACCCGGATGATGCCGAAACGCGACGAGGAACTGCTTGCCGGCGGTTCGCTCTACTGGGTGATCAAGGGAGAGATCGCAGCGCGCGAAAAGCTGATCGCGATCGAGCCGTTCCGCGACAAGGACGGTATCGGACGGTGCCGCCTGGTGATGCAGCCCAAGGTCATATCAGTCTCGCCGCGGCCGATGCGCCCGTTCCAGGGCTGGCGCTATCTGACCGAGGACGGCGCGCCGGCCGATCTCGGCAAGTCCGCCGCGGTCGTGGCGTCGATGCCGGAGCCGATGCGGCGGGAACTGCGCGACCTCGGGCTGCTGTAGCGACGTTCAGACCGCGATATTGTCGATCAGCCGCGTGGTTCCGCTCTTGGCGGCGACCAGCATCCGCATCGGCCCCTGCTTGAGCGAGGCGATCGGCGCCAGCGTTTCGGCGTGGCGCACCTCGAAATAGTCCAGCGCAAAACCCGCGTTCTCGATCAGCTCGGCGCCGGCCTGCATGACGGCGTCGACAGGCTCGCCGGCGCGAAGGCGCGCCGCGCTTTGCTTCATCGCGCGATAGAGCTCGGGCGCCGCCTGGCGCTGTTCGGGCGCGAGGTAGACGTTGCGCGAGGACATCGCCAGCCCGTCGCGTTCCCGAACCGTGCGCGACCCGATCACCTTGACGCCGAGATCGAGATCGCGCGCCATCTGCGTCACCACCCGCAATTGCTGAAAGTCCTTTTCGCCGAAGATCGCGACATCCGGCCGGCACTGGGTGAACAGCTTGCCGACCACGGTGGCGACGCCGCCGAAGAAGTGCGGGCGGAAGCGATCTTCCAGCCCGGCAGTGGCCGGACCTTCGGGCACGATCCGGGTGGCGAAGCCTTCCGGATACATCGCCTTGACGTCCGGATTCCAGATCAGGTCGACCTTCTCGGCCGCGAGCCTGGCGACATCGGACTTCCAGGTCCGCGGGTAAGAGCCGAAATCCTCCGTTGGCGCGAACTGGGTCGGATTAACGAAGATCGAGACGACGACTTTCTGTGCGCGGCGTTTGGCGAGCCGAACCAGCGACACATGGCCGTCATGGAGCGCTCCCATGGTTGGCACCAGCGCGACCGTGGCCTTTCTGGCGCGAAGGCCATCAAGCGCGCGGCGCAATGCGGGGACGGTACGGACGACCATGGGGCTTCGCGGCATCTGGGCTCGATCTCTTGCACGATGTTTGGGATGAGGGGGCGGTTAGCCGCGGCCTCTTGGCGGGCGATGCGACCTTATAAGGCCGAGGCATTGCCGCCAAGGTGATCAACCCGTGCAACTCGTCACGGCAGTCCGACGTAGCTGCATGGGTCATGTATCGCCAGAGGGCCGGCGCGTGGAAACGTGCGCTCGATCACAGATGAACGCGACAAGCGGATTCATGATTAAGGCACGCAGACAGTGATTCAAAAGTGTTATCACGCATTTTGCTTGACCACAGCCGCGCGTGATTTGAAGATATCAAACGGGGGTTGGGGTTGAGTCATGTTGGTTCAGGCTAGTCAGGGTCAGTCCGGTTCGGCGCACGTCGTCGTGCTCGGCAACGAGAAGGGCGGTTCGGGGAAATCCACCACCGCGCTGCATATCGCTGTCGCCTTGATGAAAGCCGGTCAGCGGGTCGCCACCATCGACCTCGATTGCCGCCAGCAAAGCTTCACTCGGTACGTCGGCAACCGTACCGCGTGGGCCCGCCGCACCGGCCTCGATCTCGAAGTTCCCGTCCACTTTTGCATCAAGCTCGGCGAGACGATGCAGATCGCCGACAATGAAAATTCCGAGTTCCAGCAGTTCATGGAAGCGGTGAGTACGGTCGAGCGCGCCTTCGACTTCATCGTCATCGATACGCCGGGTTCGGATTCCTATCTGATGCGCCTGGCCCATTCGATGGCCGATACGCTGGTGACGCCGATCAACGACAGCTTCCTCGATTTCGACGTGCTCGGCACCGTCGACCCCGCCACCTATTCGGTGACCGGCGAAAGCCACTATGCCGAGATGGTGCGCGACACCAGGCGCAAGCGCCGCCAGCTCGACGGCGCTTCGACCGACTGGATCGTGGTGCGCAACCGGCTGTCGATGATCGGCTCGCGCAACAAGCAGCTCGTCGCCGACAGTCTGAAGGATCTGTCGTTGCGGCTGGGCTTCCGTTCGATCGACGGCCTTGCCGAGCGGGTGGTTTACCGCGAATTCTTCCCGCGCGGGCTGACTGCGCTCGACGACATCGATGAGGCCACCCTCGGCACGCGGCCGAGCATGGGCCATGTGACGGCGCGCGAGGAGGTGACGAGCCTGCTCCGCCAGTTGAAGCTGCCGCTCGACGAGCGGGGCCGGCGGCGGGCCGCCAACCGCGCCGAATGGTTCAGCCAGGTCGACAAGCCGCTCGAAGTCCACGACATCCTCGGCGCCTGACCCAGGCGCTCGATCCTCGGCGCCTGATCGCCGCGGCCTCAGCGCGATCTCGGTGGCTCGATCACCGTCATCCGGAACGGGCCGCTGTTGCCTGCCGCATGCGCGACCGCGGCGTTGGCGTCGTCGAGTGCAAACGCCGTGACCTCGAGTTGATCCAGGCTGACCAGGCCCGCGCCAATAAGCCCGGCCATCAACAGGGCCGCGTGCGGCGGGTACATCCATTGGCCTCGAAGTGTGATGCAGTTCCGCATCATCCATGAATAGGGCAGTTCGAGACCGGCGCCATCCAGCATGCCGAGGCCGCCCATCGGCACCACGCGTCCGTAAGGCCGAACCGCGCGGCCGCGGATGAAATCTTTGCGTTCAGCCGCCTGCCGGAAGGCGACCGCAACATTCTCCTCACGGTGCTGACCAACCGCGCGACACGAAAGTTATTCGGCGCTTCATGGGAAGAAGAGGCCCGGCGCATCGTGGCGCAATTCCGCGCCACGCATGATTGTGGGCCGGCGATCCCGCGTTCCAGGAACTGCTTGCACGGCTGCGGCAGGGCTGTCCCGAATTTTCGGGCTGGTGGGAGGCCCATGATATTGGCGGCGCCGCAGCCGGCCAGAAATCCCTGAGCCATCCGAGGAAGGGGCGGCTGAAGCTGGAATACGCGAGCTTCCAGGCCAATGACGATCCGGCGCTGAAGCTGATCATTATACCGGCGGCTGAAACCAGTGGTTTTCCGGGATCTCCGGGGGCAGACGCGGCGTGCGAAATAAAGGAACCAACTGCCTACAATACCGTTTTCATTAGACTTTTATCGATCGATCGAACCGAAGCTTGGTTGGGACCGTCATATACAGGCAATAGGAGATGATCGCCGGGTAGTGACAGCTGCACAATGGATGGGTGCATCGCACAACGATCAGGCGGTCAATTCACAACATTTGGACTTTATGTCACGCCGCTGTGACATATATCATCAAGAACGAGGCCGAAGAGTCTCGAAACCACATAGCCCCTGCCGGGGGCGCCGAGGACGCCGATGAAACGTGGAATTGCCGTTCTGCTTTCACTTACCGTACTGGTTGCGGTCGCGTACTTTACCGCGAGCAAGTGGGCGATCCGTCACGAGACCATCGCATTCCATGATCCGGCGCGGGACAATCGTCTGGTTGCGGTGAATATCGCCGTTCGGCGCGACAAGGAAATGCAGGCCAATGCCGGCATGATCAGGCTGCCGGTTGCGGTCATCAACCACGGCAACACCGTCAAGCATACCGAGTACTCGTTCCTCTCCAACGCCTTTGCGGCGCGCGGCTATCTTGCGGTCAGCCCCCAGCACGATCTGCCGACCGATCCGCCGATGGTGACCAAGGTCGGCGAACTCTATGTCGGCCGCCTGCCGCAAATTCAGCGCGGCGTCGCCAACATCCATTTTGCCATCGACGAAATGAAGAAGGTCCAGCCCAACGCCGACTACGCCAGGGTGACCATGGTGGGGCATTCGATGGGCGGCGATATCTCGATGTATTTCGCCAAACAGTATCCCGACGAAATCAAGAAGGTGGTCACGCTGGACAATCTGCGCGTGCCGTTCCTGACCGACGGCAAGTTCAAGATCCTGTCGTTCCGTTCGAAGGATACGCAGTTCAAGCCGGACCCGGGCGTGGTGCCGGATGACGACCAGTGCGAGCAGGCCGGTATTACGGTTGTGAACACCGGCTACCAGCACAACGATATGCGCGATACCGGGCCCGATGCGGCAAAGTCATCGATCCAGACGATGCTCGACAAGTTCATCGCTGACAACAGCGACAGCAGCACACTGAAGCCGGTACCGACCAAGGTGCCGGATCCGCTCGTGAGCAATCCGGGACCGGTGCCGCTGGCCAGCAACCCACCGACCATCAAGTCGGCGACCAACTAACGGCGCAGCTGTTAAGCTTCCGCTGCCTGATCCCGGCGGATCACGACCGGGTGCATTGACGCCCCGTATGGACAGTCCCACATAGAGCTTGCTGTAATTGCGAGCGCTCATGGCCGGCGAACCCACCAAACCGAAATCTTCCGCCGACATCTTCTCGGCGCAGAAACCCCAATCGCGCAGCGCTCCGTTGCCGGAAGCGCGGCCCTCGGCGGCCGAAGACATCGCTGCCTTTGTCGCCAAGGCTCGCGCCATGTCCCCGCACCGGACCGGCGCGAAGGGCAGGCTGGTGTTCGCGCTCGACGCCACCATGAGCCGGCAACCGACCTGGGACATGGCCTGCGCGCTGCAGGCCGACATGTTTCGCGAAGCGGCTTCGCTCGGCAGCCTCGACATTCGCCTGGTCTACTACCGCGGCCTCAATGAATGCCGCGCGACGGGATGGATCTCCGACTCGGCGCAACTCGCTAAATTGATGACCAAGATCGATTGCCAGGGCGGCAATACCCAGATCGGCAAGGTGCTCTCGGAAGCCCGCCGCGAAGCGGTCGCTTCCGCCGTGCGCGCCGTGGTGTTCGTCGGCGACGCCATGGAGGAGTCGGTCGACGACCTCTGCGCCAAGGCCGGTGAACTCGGCCTGCTCAAGGTGCCCGTGTTCATGTTCCAGGAAGGCCACGACGTTACGGCCGAGCACGCGTTCCGTGAGATCGCGCGCCTCACCGGCGGGGCATGGTGCAGGTTCGATCCCGGCGCCGCAGCCCAATTGCGCGAGCTGTTGCGAGCTGCCGCGGCCTATGCCGCCGGCGGACGCGAAGCGCTGCTGCGGCTGTCGAAGACCGGAAGCGGCGCGGCCAAGCTGATCGGCCAGATGAAATGATCGCCAGCTTGGCTCTTCCGGTGCGGATCGCCATGCTTTTTGCCGCCGGGGCGACTATATTGGGCCCATGCCAACCCTGATTGCCGGTGTCGTCGCCGTTGTCCTGCTTTATTTGCTGCTGCAGATGTTTCGCGCAGCCAATCCGGTCGTGCTTGCGCGGCTGCTCAAGATCGGCGGCGGAATCATCGCGCTGGCGGTCGCGGCCTTCACCGGGCTCAGGGGCGAACTGGCGGTGGCGATCCCGCTCGGCATCTTCGGAGCGGGACTGCTCGGCTGGTCGCCGTTCGGCCCGTCCGGCTTCAGCAATATCGGCGGGATCTTCGGCGGCGGCGCGCAGCGCTCGCCTGGACAGACCTCGCGCGTGCGATCGCAGTTTCTCGATATGAGCCTCGATCACGACAGCGGCGTCCTGTCGGGCCAGATCGTCGACGGGCCCTATGCCGGCCGCTCGCTCGACGAGTTCGACCTGGTGCAGCTGACGACGATCATGTCCGGCTTCGACGCCGAGAGCGTAGCCTTACTTGAAAGCTATCTGGACCGCCGGTTTCCCGCCTGGCGTCAGAACGCGCAGGGCGACGCGGCAGGGGGGCAGCGCCGCGCGCCGCCGAGCGGTAAAATGACGGACGAGGAGGCCTATCAGATCCTTGGCCTGCAGCCGGGGGCGGGGCGGGACGACATCAGCCGGGCGCATCGCGCCCTGATGAAGAAACTGCATCCCGACCAGGGGGGCTCGACGTACCTCGCCGCCCGTGTAAACGAGGCCAAGGATACTCTGCTTCGCGCGCATCTCAGCTAACTCCGGCAAACGCTACCAAACGCTACAAACCGAGAGCTGCCGCTGCCCTATTCTCTGGTTGATGCCCCGTGTCGCCCGCCGTTTTCCGGCGTGGTCGATCCTTCATTCCGGAAAACTTAACCGTAAATTCTTGACGAGAAGTTTGCGCAGGTTCGATTTGCCGCCGGCGACCGAACGGCGTCTGCAACTGTGCTCTGGAAACAACAAAGCCGGCGCTTGCGGCGCCGGCTTTGCAAACAAGAGAGAGAAGGTCAGTTACGAACGGTGATGCAGGAGATGTCGGCGCGCTTCAGCGTCTTGCAGACCGCCTCGGCCTGATCGCGCTCGAGGCCGGCGAAGCGGGCGCGGAACAGCTTGCGATTATCCTTGGCAACGACCGGCTCGGTGAATGAGTCAGCCTTGCCGAGCAGGCCACGGGCCTGATTGCGAGCCTGATCGAGGCGGGCGCGGGCTTCGCTTTCGCTTTCCAGTGCGCCGACCTGGATGATCCAGCCGGTATGGGTAACGGCGGCCGCGGGCTTGATGGCGCCGTTCTGCTGGAGCGTCTGTGGCTGGGCATAGGCGAGTGCCTGCGGGGCGGCGGCCGGCACGCTGGAGGCGGGCAGCACGCCGAGTACGCCATGCCCGGTACCGTGATTGGCGGGCTGCGGCGGCAGTTCGGCACGGGCCATTTCGGGCCTGATCACTTCAGGCTTGACGGCTTCAGATCGAGGCTCGGCCCGCGCTACGACGGCGCTGGAGGTCTCCGCCACTTCCGGGCGGGAGGGCGCAATCGTGCTGGTGATCGGCGGGGCAACAGGCTGGGACGGGCCGGCGGAAGCCAGCTTCATCACGCCGGCCTTGACCTGAACCGTCTTGACCTTGACCGGCTTCATTGGTTCGGCCGAGCCGGGGATCGCCGATATCGCCTGGGTTTGAATCACGCCGCTGGTCAGCGGAGCCGGTTCGGGCTTGGCCTGCGCTACGAACTTGGACTGTTCGGGTTTCGGTTGCGGCGCCGGCAGGGCGGCCGCGGCTGCGGCCATCAACGAGGGCCTGGCCGGGGCGACGCTGCGCGTCGGCTGCATCGCGGCCATGCTGGGCTCGGAGGCTGCGACGGCGTTGTTGGCCTGCACCGCCTCGGTCGGGCGCGGCGTGCTGGCGACTTCGGCCACCTCGACGCTGGCCTCGGCGGAATTACGTTCGGTAACGGCGGCGGCGGTGCGGATGGTGGCACTCTTGTCGAGGTTTTCCGCGAGCAGGGTGCGCATGGTGGCGTCGCGCGATCCGCCGCTGCGGCCGCCAAGCACCACGCCGATCAGATGGCGGTTGCCGCGCCGCATCGAGCTCACGAGATTGAAGCCCGACGCGCGGGTGTAGCCGGTCTTGATGCCATCGACGCCTTCGACATTGCCGAGCAGCCGATTGTGGTTACGGATCGCCTGGCCGCGATAATAGAATACGTTGGTCGCGAAGTAGCGATAGTAGCGCGGAAAGCGTTCCTGGATCGCGCGGCCCAGCGTTGCCTGGTCGCGCGCGGTCGTGAGCTGTTCCTCGTTGGGCAGGCCGTTGGCGTTGCGATAGACCGTCTTGGTCATGCCGAGCGCGCGCGCCTTGCGCGTCATCAGCTTGGCGAATTCATCTTCATCGCCGGCAATGGCTTCCGCGATCACGACCGAGGCGTCGTTGGCGGAGCGCGTCACCAGTCCCTTGATGGCGTCTTCGACCTTGATGGTCTGGCCGGGCTTCAGGCCGAGTTTGGTCGGCGCCTGTCGGGAAGCATACGCGGACACTTCCAGTTCGGAATCCAGCTTCAGCTTGCCGCGCTCGAGCTGCTCGAACAGCAGGTAGAGCGTCATGATCTTGGTCAGCGAGGCCGGACGACGGAGGGCGTCAGGATTGTTGGAGGAGAGCGTGGCGCCGGAATTGCCGTCGACGATGATGGAAGCGAATTGCGGGCTATAGCTCGCCACGGCGGCGTGGTGCCGGGCATGGTGGCGTTGGCGGTAGCGGCGGGCTTCTGCGCTGTCGCTGGTGTAGATGATTGCAGTGGTGAGTGTGACCAGCCCGAGAACGCAAACTCGCAACGTGCGCGAGGAAGCTAAGGTTGTACGAAGCATTTACTTCCCCGTCCCAATTTCTGTCTTGATCACCGGTTCGTGAGGCGAAATTGTGCCCTTCGGCCCGGTGACGCTGCCTGTTCGAAGCGGTTAGCCTGGTTGCAATTTGGCCCCGGCTGGCCGATCAGGTCGCTGTTCTAGCTAAGGTATTGTTCACAAACAGCATTCAGGCTGTCTGTCGGAAGGCGAACACGTCCGGGAATCAGGTTAGGCGGCGCGAGTTTCCAAAAGGTTAAGTAACCGTTGCGTAACACTCCGGGGTTTGGCGCTAATCGTCGGCATTTGTGCGTCGCACAAGATTCCTTGACAGCCATTGTGCGGTGCACTATAAGGGAGGGGTGGTCAGGGAGCCGGGACCTCCCGGCGAATTACATTCAGTCTGGGAAAGGACTCCAAGATGGTCAAGGTTGAAGACATTCAGAGCTACGGAAAAGAGCATCTCGAAACGGTCGCCGCGTCCGCGAGCAACCTGCAGAGCGGTGTTCAGGCGATTGCGACCGCTTATGGCGACTACGCCAAGAAGTCGTTCGAAGATACCAAGTCGTTTGTTGAAAAGCTGTCCGGCGTGAAGTCGGTGGACAAGGCGATCGAAGCCCAGACCGAATTCGCCCGCTCGTCCTACGAGACCTTTGTCGCCGAGTCGCAGAAGATTGCCGGCCTCTATACCGATCTGGCCAAGCAGACCTTCAAGCCTTACGAAGGCCTGGTCGCGAAGTTCGCTCCCGCCACGCACTAAACTCTTTGTTTGACGCGTTTCCTTTACGCGAACCGGTATCCACTTCGCTCGAAAACGCTTTAAGCGCTGCGCGATACCTTCCAAAACAAAAAAGCCCGGCCGTTGCGGCCGGGCTTTTTTCGTTTGCTTTGTTCGTGCCGGTTGCGACGCGATTATTTCGCGACGCGCAGCTTGGAGAGCGACGTGCCGATCGCGCTAAAGGCCGTCGCGATCTGGCTCGAGGACGTCACGGTAGAGAACTTGTCCGAGCCGCTGGCGCAATACTGCAGGACTGTGGAGGTCGGATCGCCGTTGGTGTTGACGTGCATCGTGTAGATGACGATGCCGTCGGCCTTGATGTTGTCGCACTGGATGCGCTGGCGGGCGTCGATGGCGCCGTTGTATTGGACTTGGCCGTTGCCGTATGACGGCCAGCGATCCTGCGTGTTCAGACCGTCGGACATCACGATCAGCACCTTTTTATAGGTGTAATTGGCATCTTCGGGCGGTGCGTTGAGCGGCGCGCCCTGGGTCAGAGACTGCCATCCCCAGGCGATGCCGATCGGCTGGTTGGTGCCGCCGTTCGGGGTCAGCGAGTCGACCTTGGATTTGGCGGAGGCGAAGTCGGTCGTCAGAGGCAGCAACTGCGCCGGGCATGCGTTGTACTGCTCGGCATAGAACTTGGTTGCGGGATCGGAAGTCGGCGTCGTGTTCTTGGTATCGTAGTCCTGATCGCGGTCGGTCACACAGCCGTTCCAGGTATCGTGGTTCTTCGCCGTCCAGGTCCTGCCGGCCGATTCACAGGAGCTTTTTGTAGGGTAGTTCCCGGAGTTCTTGCCGCTGCACTTGCCGTTCGCAGCCTCCCACTCGCTCCACTCGATCCACGACTGTTCGTAGTTGCTGGCGCCGACGTTGACGTCCTTGGCGAAGGGAATGATCGAGATGTAGATGTCGCCCGTGTTCTTGGCGAGGGCGCCGATCTGGTCGATCAGGGCCTTTGCAGCCGGCTTCATCGCGGTCATTTTGCCGTCATCGTTCATCGATCCGGTGACGTCGAGCGCAAGCGCGACGCGCATGCGGACGTTGCCCCAGAGCGAGGTTGAACTGGTGTCGAAGCCGATTTGCGGAAAGCCGGCGACCTTCATGAACTCCGTCGGCACGTTGCCGGAGCCATTGATCTTGATGGTCGAGCCCTTGCCGGTGTTGGCGGTATATTCCGCCGTGACCGTCACCTCCCTGGCTTCGGTGTTGGTGTAGAGCGCCTTGAAATAGTCCTGCGCCTTGGTGTTGATATCCGAGGCCTTGATGGTTCCGTCCGACAGGTCTTTCGCCACCATCAGGGCGGTGGAATCGAGGGCAGCCTGCATCGACGACCGGGCGCTGTTGGCACGGGTATAGTCGATCGCGGCGCCGACGAAGCTCAGGATCGGGACGGCGGCGATGGCAAACAGAACCGCGATGTTGCCCTGATCGGCCTTGGCAAAACGCCCGGCGGCCGTACGCACCCGACTGAAAATGGCTGTATTGAGCATGGCTCTCACCGAAATAGTGGTTTCAAGCGGTATTTCGGCCCGGGCGGCTAAACAGGCGGTAAATTGGTTCCCGCAAAAACGGGTCAAAGCCCATGTATCGGGAAACCGGTGGCCAGAACTGCCGCCTATGCTCAAGGACCGCTAAACGGGCAGGGGCCTTCCTTTGTCAAATCCGCCAGAAACGATTAACCTTGCCTGGATTGCCGGACCGGGATTCGGGGCCGGTTGCGGGCGCGGCAGGGCAGCGTTGATGCGCTTGCGGTGGTCTCCAACTGGACCCATATTCCAATAGCCGATCCGCCGCTGGATCGGACCGGGAGCGGCGATCTGGAAAGCGTTGCTGGGTACCTTGTGGTGGTCGTTTTGGGGCCTTCGCGAGCGTGCGACGATGCGCTGTCCGGTTTCCCATGGGAATGTCGAACGCCTGAGCCATGTTGCAGTTTAACTCCAAAGCCTATTCGTCCGCGCCCGCCGCGACCGCCGTCTCTGCTCCCCGGATGAGCAATGACGAAAACCGCAATGCGGGGACGAACGGTCCGTCGACCTCGGTCATCACCAAGGTCAAGCCGAAGACCAAGCGTCCGAATCTCTATCGTGTCCTGATCCTGAACGACGATTACACGCCGATGGAGTTCGTGGTTCATGTGCTGGAGAAGTTCTTCCAGAAGGACGCGGAAGCCGCCACCAAGATCATGCTTCATGTCCATCACCACGGTATCGGCGAGTGCGGCGTTTTCACTTACGAAATCGCCGAGACCAAAGTGACGCAGGTGATGGATTTTGCGCGCAAGCATCAGCATCCCCTGCAATGCGTGATGGAAAAGAAATAGCCGCTGCACCCGCCTCGACCGGCTAAAAGGCGACCGGCTAAAAGGAACGGGTCTTGCATTGTTCCGCCCCGGAGGAAGCAGGCGGCAACCCAGTAGTTTTTCGGGTTGGTTCTCGTATCGCGGTGGTGCGAAAGTTTAGAGAAAAACCACTGTTCACGGAACCTGTCTTTCGCCACGATCGTGCGTAACTATATGACACGGGACGACGAAGGTTGTTGTTGCCTGACCGGGTAATGGCGATCATGATGACCGGGGGCCACAGAGGACGCGAATGCCAACTTTTTCCCAAAGCCTTGAACAATCCCTGCATCGTGCGCTGGCGATTGCAAACGAGCGGCATCATCAATACGCGACGCTCGAACACCTGCTGTTGTCGCTGATCGATGACTCGGATGCTGCCGCGGTCATGCGTGCCTGCAGCGTCGATCTCGACAAGCTGCGCACCAGCCTCGTCAATTATCTCGAGACCGAATTCGAAAATCTGGTGACGGACGGGGCCGACGACGCCAAGCCGACCGCCGGTTTCCAGCGCGTGATCCAGCGCGCGGTGATTCACGTCCAGTCGTCCGGTCGCGAAGAAGTGACCGGCGCCAACGTACTGATCGCGATCTTCGCGGAGCGCGAAAGCCACGCCGCCTATTTCCTGCAGGAGCAGGACATGACGCGGTACGACGCGGTCAACTACATCAGCCATGGCATTGCCAAGCGTCCCGGCGTTTCCGAGGCGCGGCCGGTTCGCGGCGTCGACGAGGAGACCGAGACCAAGGGCAACGAGGACGCCAAGAAAAAGGGCGAGGCGCTCGATACCTACTGCGTCAACCTCAACAAGAAGGCGCGCGACGGCAAGATCGATCCCGTCATCGGACGCAACGCCGAAATCAACCGGGCGATCCAGGTGCTGTGCCGCCGGCAGAAGAACAATCCGCTGTTCGTCGGCGAAGCCGGCGTCGGTAAGACCGCGATCGCCGAAGGCCTTGCCAAGCGCATCGTCGACTCGGAAGTGCCGGAAGTGCTGGCCGCGGCGACCGTGTTCTCGCTCGACATGGGCACGCTGCTCGCGGGCACGCGCTATCGCGGCGATTTTGAGGAGCGGCTCAAACAGGTTTTAAAGGAACTGGAGGCGCATCCGAACGCGATCCTGTTCATCGACGAGATCCACACCGTGATCGGCGCCGGCGCCACTTCCGGCGGCGCGATGGATGCATCCAATCTGCTCAAGCCGGCGCTGGCATCGGGCACGATCCGCTGCATGGGTTCGACCACCTACAAGGAATACCGTCAGCATTTCGAAAAGGATCGCGCGCTGGTGCGCCGGTTCCAGAAGATCGACGTCAACGAGCCGACGGTGGAAGACGCCATCGCGATCCTCAAGGGCCTGAAGCCATATTTCGAGGACTACCATCGGCTGAAATACACCAACGAGGCGATCGAGGCCGCGGTGCAATTGTCGTCGCGCTACATCCACGACCGCAAGCTGCCGGACAAGGCGATCGACGTGATCGACGAGTCGGGCGCGGCGCAGATGCTGGTGGCCGAGAACAAGCGCAAGAAGACCATCGGCATCAAGGAGATCGAGACCACGATCGCGACCATGGCGCGGATTCCGCCCAAGAGCGTATCGAAGGACGATGCCGAGGTGCTCAAGCATCTCGAGCAGACCCTGAAGCGCGTGGTGTTCGGCCAGGACAAGGCAATCGACGCGCTGTCGGCGTCGATCAAGCTGGCGCGTGCCGGCCTGCGCGAGCCGGAAAAGCCGATCGGCTCCTACCTGTTCTCCGGTCCGACCGGCGTCGGCAAGACCGAAGTGGCAAAGCAGCTGGCGGCGTCGCTTGGCGTCGAACTCATCCGCTTCGACATGTCCGAATATATGGAGCGGCACACGGTGTCGCGCCTGATCGGCGCGCCTCCGGGCTATGTCGGCTTCGACCAGGGCGGCCTGCTCACCGACGGCGTGGACCAGCATCCGCATTGCGTGGTGCTGCTCGACGAAATCGAGAAGGCGCATCCGGATCTGTACAACGTGCTGCTGCAGATCATGGATCATGGCCGGCTCACCGATCACAACGGCAAGCAGGTCAATTTCCGCAACGTGATCCTGATCATGACCACCAACGCGGGTGCGGCCGACCTCGCGCGCCAGGCCTTCGGCTTCACGCGCAGCAAGCGGGAAGGCGACGACCACGAAGCGATCAACCGGCAGTTCGCGCCGGAATTCCGCAACCGCCTCGATGCCATCGTCTCGTTCGCCCATCTCAATGCCGATGTCATCGGCATGGTGGTGGAGAAGTTCGTGCTCCAGCTCGAGGCCCAGCTGGCCGATCGCGACGTCACCATCGAATTGTCGGAACCCGCCAAGGCCTGGCTGATCGAACATGGTTACGACGAGCAGATGGGCGCGCGTCCGATGGCGCGCGTCATCCAGGAGCACATCAAGAAGCCGCTCGCCGATGAAGTGCTGTTCGGCCGGCTCAAGGGTGGCGGCCATGTCCGCGTCGTGCTGATCAAGGACGAGGCGGAAGACAAGGACAAGATCGGCTTCGAATTCGTCGAAGGGCCGGTGACGCCGAAGCCGGAGAAGCTGCCCGGTGCGCGCAAGCGCGCCACGCCGCGGAAGCCGAAGTCGGGTCCCAATGGCGGCGGCGGCTCCAATGGGCCGGCCTCGCGGGGGCCGCTGGTCAAGGTCTGAGCGACTCTAAGTCTGAGCGGCTCTCACCGTTATGAATTGAAGAAGCCGGCGGGTGACCGCCGGCTTTTTGCTGGGCTGCATCTATTAAGACGGGTCAGCGTTCGCCGAGCAGCTCGTTGATGCGGCGCTGAAGCTGCCGCTTCTTGATTTCGCTCTTGCGCAGCCGCTCCTCCAGATCGGAGACCGGCGCGGCAGGAGTTTCGCCGCTGAAGGCGAGGCCGACGAAGTTGTCGCGCCACCACACCACCTTGGCGAGGAAGGATCGGCCTTTCCGTGCGATGCGAAGCGAGATCTGCTCCTTCGGCGAGATCTGTTCCCTTAGCACGTCGGCGGTGTTGCTGAATTCGACGCTGGCGCCCTTGTCGGAGATGTTGCGGACGATGCATTCGCGGCTCGTGCCGTTCTCGCCGATTTCCGCGACGCCGCCGTAAATCACCTTGTCGCGCGCGTTTTCGCGTCGGTCCTGCATCGATATCTCCCAATCAAAGGAAGACTTTTACGCCGCTTTATCGGCCGCGAAAGGCTTTGGCCGGCAAAAAGCGGCGTTAACGTAAACCAACATCGGCGGCGATGGCGGCGATTCAGTGCCGTGCGGGACCCTGGGTAGATCCGCCGGGACAAAAGTCGTCGCCTCTGAGCAGGTTAATCCGCCCGAAACGCGAATTGGATAAAATCCGGAATATCTCGTTGGCCCTATTTTATCACCTCAAGCTGTACCTCTGCTTCCGTTCAACGACGGGAAGTTGGTATGTTTCGGCGCGGTGGTATCGCACTCTGGGTGCTCGTCGTACAGCTAGCCCCAGCTCCGTCGCTCGCGGCTGACCAATGTTCGCTGGAACTCCTGCAGGCCAATGCGGCCCGGGCTGCCGAGGTCTGCACGTTGGTGCTGAACGCGGACGAGACCACGACGGCCTCCCGGGTCGCTGCCCTGAAGATCCGCGGCCGTGCCATGCAGCGTTTGGACCGCTATCCCGATGCCATCGCGGACTATGAGACGGGTCTGCGGATCGCACCGGATGATGCGGAACTGCATTTGCGCCGCGGCTGGACGGCGTATGAAGAACTGCGCCGTGGAGGAGGATCTTATTTCGATCCGGGGCTTCAACCTGCGCTCGATCTCGCGCTCAAACAGGCCGCTCAGGCATTGAGGCTTAAGCCCGACTACCCCGATGCTTATCGTCTGATTGGTGTCGCGTTCGCAATGGCCGGTCCGGACAAATTTGCCGAGGCGAAGGCGGCTCACGATGAGGCGATACGGTTGGACCCGAACAACCCGGAAATGTGGTTCAGTCGCTTGATCATGCTGGAAGAAAATCGTCGCTTTCACGAAGCGATTCAGGACGCTGACGTTATCCTCCGGCTGCCCGCAGATCTGATTACCAAACCGCGGGCGGCGGAATCCTATTTGAAGTCGACCACCCACCGCATCGCAACAGCGATAAAGCGGGCCGAAATGCTCAGGAAGCTTGGACGGACAAACGAGGCTTGGCAGGCCTATAATATGGCGGCCGAGCTTGATCCCGATCCGATCACATACTCCCGGCGTGCCGAATTCAGGCTGTCGCAGATTGGTTTTTTTCCAGGGATGCCACCGCCACCCTTGGATGCCGTTCAGGCCGATCTTGATAAAGCGCTTGCACTCGATCCTGATTATTGGGTGAGCCACGAGCAGCGGGGGTACCTTCTTGTTATCCGTGAGCAGTACGACGCGGCCGCCACGGAATTCGCCCTTGCTCTCAAGCAATATCCCGAGAACGGGGGCTTGCGCTGGTCCTATGCGCTGGCACTACGAAAACTCGGACGAAGCGAGGAGGCGGCAGGGCAGGGGATCACGGCCTTCCGGATGGACCGCGGTTTCATGTTTCAGAAACTCGGCATGTTGAGGAGGCTCGGCTATCTCGCGGCCATTGCGCCGGATGCAGATCCGCGCCCGGCGATCATGGACGCGGCTCGCGCCTGCATGTTGGACGAAAGGTGCGGCTGATGAGGCAGCTTAGGTCGATCGGATGTTGTGCGGCCATCGTCATGGCCGGGGCACTTGGGTCTGTGCCGGCACAGGCGGCAGAGTCTGAACAGCCGGAGGCAGGTTTCATTGAGCTGCGCCCCAATCCCTGCATGCTCGCAAAATATACAGGGGGCAAAGCGTGCCAGTTGCCGGAACTCGCCGCGGGCGGTGATGTCGGGCAGCAGGCGGCCGCGCGCCTCAGCCGTGCCCGGTTCTACATTGATATGGGAGACAAGCAGAACGCATTCGTCGAGGCTGATGAAGCGTTGAAACTCGCCCTGGACGACGTGGATATTCGTCATCTTGTCGCGCGCCTGGCGATGTCGGCCGGGGACAACGCCCGCGCCGAACGCGAATTTGCAATCGCGCTGCAACAACGGCCTGACGATGCGAACATTCAGGCATCGAACGCGACACGTTTCCTGCTCACGAGCGAAACACAAGCGTTGCGCGCGTTCGACAAGATTGTGTCAGCGTTTCCCAAGCATCGCTATTCGCGGAAGTCGCGTGCGAAACTGTTGATGGACGCAGGGCGGGCTAAGGAAGCTATCGCCGATCTGGATGTCCTGCTCGCGGAGGACAGTCGCGATCCCAATCTGCTCGCGCTCCGCGGCAACGCCAACATCAGAGCGGGTAACGCGCGGCAGGCGGTGACCGACTTGACCGAAGCGCTCAAGCAGGATCCGGGGCGATACGATCTGGTGAGCGCCCGGGCTATCGCAAACGAAATCCTTGGCGACGACAAGGCGGCGCTGGCTGACTACGACACGCTTCTGGGACCGATCAGCGGCGGTCCGCCGAAATATGCGATCGGCGGCGACGAACTCGCGAAGTTTCGAATGCAGCGAGCATTCGTCTCGGTCCGCCTGAAGCGGTTTAACGATGCGGCGGTGGAAGCGGTCAATGCCTTGGAGGCGGGCGGTCGCCGCTCGTTCTTGCGGGCGCAAATATTTCTGCGTCAGAACGGCTTTCCGGAAGTCCCGCTCGACGGTCAGCCGTCGGAGGATCTCAGAAAGGCAATTCAAGCCTGCATGGCCCTGAATTCCTGCTTCGAGAAGGTCAGTGGCTCACTCTAGGGGTAAGATTATGGTTGGACGCGTCTCAATATCCAGATTGCTGTCGATTGGATTCGTGCTGGCTGGCGCCGTCAATGGACCATCCTTCGCTGAAGGCGCCGCAATCGAATCCAGATTGAAGGGGACCTACACGCCCTGGTGCGCGAAACACGGGTCGCTGTGCATCAGCCGGGCAGACGATCCCACGATGACGAACGGCTCGTTCAAGCATTTCGAGACAACCTATCGCACCGCCACGCCGACCGGACCTGCCAGCGCCGTCCCGATCAGCGTTGCGAGATCCGAGCGCCGGTAGGGCTTGGCAAGCAGCAGGACACCCCGGATCAAGCCGGCCATGGTGAATGATCGAATTCTCCGTGTAGCCTCGGCGTTTTGAAACGAAGATCGCGAGCGCGAACGGGATCGAAAAGTACGCCAGCGCGATCGCCGCGTCCGATACGACGTGCAGCCAGATCAGTTCGGGTTCCCACAAAAGGCATATTCCGCGCGGAGCATAGATCGACGTATTCAGGAGACGCTCGAAGAATGCCATCATGCCTGTCACCGTCAGCTGCGATTGGTTGTGGTTGGCTTTCGGGATTCACTGATTTCGGGGCCAATTGCCTCGCGGTCGGCAATTTCGGCTTCGATTCCCGGCGCGCGCGAGGCCGTGATCGTCGGGCGGACGAGTGGTTCGTCGTCAACGGTGGCAGGCCGATATGACCAGCCTTCCGCAAGGGCGGGACGCACGCGTCAATTGTTCGCGCGAATTGCTGTTGATCGGTTTTCTCCACGAATCACTGAAACTGCTTGAAATACTAGGACTAAGTTCCTCAATTGTCAGGGTCGTAGTACAGTGGGAACACGTCGAAGGCTTCGCACTGGATTGTGCATGTTGGCGACGCTGGCTTGCTTGGAGCAGGCTATCGCGGAGGACGCGACATCCGCGCCGACCGATGCCGCGCGGCGGGGCGTCGAGGAACCTGCGAAACAGCCAGACGCGACACCTCCAGAAGCGACACCTGCAGAGAAGCCCAAGGAGACCGCGCGCGAGAGCGATACGCGCGAGGCGCTGTGCCTGATGGTGGAATCGGCGGCGAGGGCGGCAAACCTGCCGCTGGAATTCTTCGCGCGCGTGATCTGGCAGGAGAGCCGCTTTCAATCCGATGCGGTGGGGCCGATGACCAGGAGCGGCCAGCGCGCGCAGGGCATCGCGCAGTTCATGCCGGGAACCGCGAACGAGCGGCGGCTGCTCGACCCCTTCGATCCCGTGCAGGCACTACCGAAATCCGCCGAGTTCCTCAGCGAGTTGCGCGATCAGTTCGGCAATCTCGGCTTAGCTGCGGCGGCCTATAATGCCGGCCCGAGGCGGGTGCAGGAATGGCTCGCCGGCACGGGATACATGCCGCAGGAAACCCGCAACTACGTCGTCGCCATCACCGGCTCAACGGTCGAGGAGTGGGCGACCGCGGGACGGAACGGCAAGATGCCGGAAGCCGCGCCAGCGTCCAGTTGCCGCGAACTGATGGCCTTGCTCAAGCGCGCGCCCAATCCCTTCGTGACGGGCCTCGAACAGCGCATCACGCTCTCCGCCGCGAAATTGTGGGGCGTGCAGCTCGCTGCTGGCTTCAACCGCGACAAGGCGCTGGCCATGTATGCGCGCGCGATGAAGCGACTGAGTGCTGTGATCGGCGACCAGGACCCGAGCCTGCTCAGTTCCGTGATGCGCAGCCGCGGTACCCGGGCCTTCTACCAGGTGCGGATCGGCGCGGACACGCGGCCGGCCGCGGATGATCTCTGCAACCGCATCCGCCGCGCCGGCGGGGCGTGCTTTGTGCTGCGGAACAGGGGCGTGCCGGGCTGAATTCACCTGGTGGATGGCGATTATACAATCGATCGATTGGACGAATAGACGCCCCCTCAGGCATCACCGTTGTACCGACAACGGAGAATGCAAAATGGGAACCATCGAGAACAAGGATACCATCCGCCGCATCTATCAGGCGCTGGAGACCGGCGATCGAAGCGTGTTCGGGGCGTCCGTGCATCCTGACTATGTCTGGCGCTTTCCGGGCCACAGCAGCTGGTCGAAACGCTTTAGCGGACAGGAAGAGGTCCGCACCAAGCTGCTCAAGCCGCTGTTTGCGCTGTTCGCGACCGAGTATCGGGCGCAGGCCATCAATCTGGTCGCCGAGGGCGATTACGTCGTGGCCGAAGCGCGCGGCGACGTGCAGACCAAGCGCGGCCAGCGCTACAACAACGAATACTGCTTCGTGTTCAAATTTCGCGGCGACAAGATCGCCGAGGTGGTCGAATATTGCGATACCGATCTCGAGGAGCGCGTGCTGGGCAACTACGATGACGCCGTCGGGCGGATGGCGGCGTCGTAAGGCCGCGGACGCGCGGCTGCATGCCAGCCCTGAGGCGGGCCGCGCTTGACGTCGCCTTGTTTCACTCCCGTTATGCCCGACAGGATTCACCCCCGGCCGGCTATACGTGGCGCTCCCTCCGCTCGACTCTGTGACATGGCAAAGCCCGTTGCGCGCCTTCGCATTGGGGATGCGCTCGGTTGCGACGACGGTTTTGACGCTGGTGCTGTTTGCGACCTATGTCGGCATCGGCGCGCTGGCCCATGACAGCCATTTCAGCCTGGGCTGGGTGCTCGGCAGCACGCTTCTGGTCTGGGCGGGCCCGGCACAGATCATCCTGATTACGACGCTGGGCTCGGGGGCAACGGTGGTGCAGGCCGCGATCGCGGTCGCCGTCAGCGCCATCAGGCTGTTTCCGATGGTGGTGTCGGTGCTGCCGACCATGCGGACATCAGGCACCAAGCGTCGTCATCTCTTGCTCGCGGCGCATTTCATCGCCGTCACGCTCTGGGTCGAGTGCCACCGGCTGTTGCCGCTGGTGCCGCGCGAGCGGCGCATCGCGTTCACGCATGGGCTCGGCTGCGGACTTCTCTTGGTCTGTCTGGTCGCGACCACGGTCGGCTACGGCCTGGCCGCCAATCTGCCGGTGCTGTTCGCCGCGGCGATCCTGATGTTGACGCCGCTGGCGTTCCTGCTTTCCACCGCGCGCAACTGCCGGCAGATATCGGACGTGCTGGCGCTGGTGCTCGGGCTCGCGCTGTATCCACTCGTCGCAACGCTGCAGACCGGCGTCGATATCCTGATCAGCGGTGTCAGCGCGGGCACGATCGCCTACGGCGCGCACTGGTGGCGGGCGCGCGCATGAGCGACTGGCTCGCAAATTTTCTGGGTGACCCCCACGCGCTGCTGGTGCTTGTCGTCGCAGGTTTCCTGCCCAACGAGGTCTGGCGCATGCTCGGGCTGTGGCTCGGCGGCGGCGTCGACGAGGGCTCGGAAGCGCTGATCTGGGTGAGGGCGGTGGCGACCGCGATCCTCGCCGGCGTCATCGCGCAGATCCTGGTGCAGCCGCCGGGCGCGCTCGCGAGCGTGCCGGACTGGCTGCGCTACGGCGCGGTCGCCGCAGGCTTTGCGGTGTTCATGCTGACGCGGCGGTCGATCTTTGCCGGCGTCGTTTCGGGCGAGGTCGCGTTGGTGGCGGGAAAATGGTGGCTCGGTTGATTGCAGGTGCCGCATAATCCGGTACTGTTCCTCCAACTCAGAAACGGCGAGGAACAGCATGAATTGGCGCGCAGTGGCGGCTTTGGCCTTTGGTTTGGTTACAGCCGCGTCGCAAGGGCAGGCGGCCGAATATCCGAGCCGCGCGATCAAGCTGATCGTGCCCTATGCGGCAGGCGGCCCGACCGACGTGCTCGGCCGCATGGTCGGCGAATTTCTCAGCCGCGACCTGAAGCAGCCGGTGGTGATCGAGAACAAGGCCGGCGCGCAGGGCGCGATCGGCGCCGAGGCCGCGGCGCGGGCCGAGCCCGACGGCTATACGCTGTTCTTCACGGCGGCATCGATCTTCGTGCTCAACCCGATGCTGTACAAGAAGCTGCCCTATGATCCGCAGCGGGATTTCCGGATGCTGGCGCTGATCACCGATCTGCCCGTGGTCATGGAGGTTCATCCCTCCGTGCCCGCCAAGACGGTCGCGGAGTTCGTGGCTTACGCGAAACAAAACCCCGGCAAGCTCAATTTCGGATCGGCCGGCACCGGCGGCACCATTCATCTCGCCGGCGAGATGTTCAAGCAGATGGCCGGCGTCGACATGGTTCATGTCGCCTACAAGGGCGCGGGCCCTGCGCTGACCGATCTGATATCGGGCAATATCCAGCTGATGTTCGACACGCTCGGCACCGCGCTGCCGCCGGTGAAGGGTGGGTTGCTGAGGGCGCTTGCGGTCAGCTCCGCACAACGTATCGCAGATTTGCCCGATGTGCCGACCATGGCCGAAAGCGGCTATCCGGAGTACGGCGTCAGCGTCTGGTACGGCGTTTCCGCGTCGTCAAAACTGCCTGACGATATCGCGCGAAAAATCACCGCCAGCCTCGACAAGGCGCTGGCCGACGATGCGTTCCGCGCCTCGCTGGAGAAGGTCGGCTTTCCGCCGCTGCGTCCGCGCAGCCAGGCGGAGATCGACCAGTTCATCTCAACCGACCGCGCGCGCTGGGCGGGCGTGATCAAGGCCCTCAACATCTCATTGGATTAGCGTTTTCGAGCGAACTGGGTACCGGTTCGCGTTAAGAAAACGCGTCAAACCTAAGAGCATTAGGATATGGTTCGGGAAAGCGAAATCCGTGAAGGCGAACTCGCCGTCGACATGCCGCCGGCGCGGGACGCTGGCCTTGTCTTCATCGGCCGCATCCGCACGCCCTGGAAATCGCGGCTGGAAACACCGCGGCAGGGCCGTCACGACGGCCCGGTGTGCCGGCTGGAGATCTTCGAGCCCTGGGTGCCCGCGATCAAGGGCGTCGACTTCTACTCCAATCTCGAAGTGATCTACTGGCTGCACCAGTCGCGCCGCGACCTCGTGCTGCAAAGCCCGAAGAACAACGGCAATACGCGCGGTGCATTCTCGCTGCGCACGCCGGTGCGGCCCAATCCGATCGGCACGTCCATTGTCAAGTTGGTCGGCGTCGAGGGCAACGTCGTCTTGGTGCGCGGCCTCGATTGCCTCGACGAGACGCCGCTGATCGACCTGAAACCCGACCGCTGCGAATTCACACCGCTGGCGCCGCCGCAGGCAGGGGATTTCGAGACGGAGTAGCTGGTTTCTCCGTCATTGCGAGGAGCGTAGCGACAAAGCAATCCACCTTTCCGTTATGCCGTGCGATGGATTGCTTCGCTTCGCTCGCAATGACGGTCGTGGTAGCGTGCGCTACCCCTTCAACGCTGCGATCAGCTTGGTCGCGTTGTCTTCCAGCACCTTGACGTCTTCCTTGCGGCTGGCGGGCGGCAGCATGGCGACGCCGTCGTGGCGTGGCAGCACGTGCATGTGGAGGTGGAAGACGACCTGTCCGCCGGCGGGTTCGTTGAACTGCTGGATGGTGATGCCGTCGGCCTTGAACGCCTTCATCGCGGCGGCGGCGATCTTGTGGGCGCCGCGGGCGACATGGGCGTAGTCGTCGGGCGTGATGTCGAGGATGTTGCGGGCGGGGGCCTTCGGCACCACCAGCGTATGGCCGGGCGAACGCGGCATGATGTCGAGGAAGGCGAACACATGCTCGTCCTCATAGACCTTGTGGCAGGGAAACTCGCCGCGCAGGATCTTTGCGAAGATGTTGTTGGTGTCATAGGCGGCGGACATGGTGGCTCCCTTAGGTTTGGTCTCATTCTCGGATCGGTATTGTAAAGGTCAAGCCTCGTCGGCGGCCTTGCGGAACGGCCCCGCCTCGGTGAGTTCCCGCCCGACCTCGGCCACATAGGCGCGTTCGCGCTTCAGATAGTCCGCGATCGCCCGGCGCAGATCGGGATCGGCGATGTAATGCGCCGAATAGGTCGTCTGCGGCAGATATCCGCGCGCCAGCTTGTGCTCGCCCTGGGCGCCAGCTTCCACCGTTTTCAGGCCGCGCTCGATCGCAAACTCGATGGCCTGATAATAGCAGACCTCGAAATGCAGGAACGGATGATGCTCGACCGCGCCCCAGTTGCGGCCAAACAGGGTATCGCCGCCGATGAAATTGATGGCGCCGGCGATCCAGCGACCGCCCCGCCGCGCCATCACCAGCAGTACGTCCCGGCTCATGCTCTCGCCGATCAGCGAGAAGAATTTTCGCGTAAGGTAGGGCCGGCCCCATTTGCGCGAGCCGGTCTCCATGTAGAACGCAAAGAAGGCGTCCCAGGCCTCCTCGGTGATACCAGCTCCGGTCAGGCGGTGGATGGTGATGCCGGCGGAGACGGCCTCGCGCCGCTCGCGCTTGATCGCCTTGCGGTGGCGGGAGTTCAGCGATCCCAAGAAATCATCAAAGGTCTTGTAGCCGTCATTGTGCCAGTGGAACTGCTGGTCGGTGCGCTGCAGGAATCCCTGGGCGCCGAGAAACTTCGCTTCCGCCTCGGGGGCAAACGTCACGTGCACGGAAGAGGCGTTGGTGGCGTTGCACAGCGCCATCAGACCTTGCGAGAGCGCCGTCCCGATCCGCTCGTGGTCGACGTCGCCGCGGATCAGCAGGCGTGGACCGGTGGCGGGCGTAAACGGCACCGAGGCCTGCAGCTTTGGATAATAGCGGCCACCGGCGCGCTCATACGCGTCGGCCCAGCCGCGGTCGAAAACATACTCGCCCTGCGAATGAGATTTCAGATAACAGGGAACGATGCCGGCGATCTTGCCATCGAGCCGGGCGAGCAGATGCCGCGGACCCCACCCGGTGCGGGCGCAGGCCGAGCCGGAGGCCTCGGCGGCGGCAAAAAAGGCATGTGAAACGAACGGGTTATAGGCAGGTTTTGAGTCGGCGCACGAATCACCTGACGCGCCGGGTGAAGCCAGCGTGTCGAGGTTTTCGAGGCTGTTCGGATCGCCCTTCGGATTGGCGCAGGCGTCCCATTCCGCAGCCGGGATATCGCTGGCGGAGGGGACGGCTTCGAGGGTGATTTCGGATGACGCCATCGAGAATTCGCAGCCGGTCCCTTGCGATCAGCCATCGCGATGGTGACCAAGTCAGGCAAAGATGTTGCATTGCGCCCGTGACTTCAAGGCCATGCGGTGCGGATCAGGTTCCTGGCGGGAAACTCCGAGCAGGAACTTCAAGGAACAAACCCCTCAAAGATCATCTGGTCGGCATATCGGGCGGCGCTGGCGCGCTGGTCCGGCGTGCGCACGGTCCAGGTCAGCAGCGGCAGGCCGAAAATATTGCGGGCGATCCAGGGCGCGGCCGCCGGCAGTTCGTTGACCCAATAGGCGACGAAATGCGGCCGGGTGCGGAAGGCGTGGCGCAGATGGGTCATGCCCCGGCGCTGCGCCGCCGACGCCTCCGGCCATTCGTCCTCGGTATATTCGCGCTCGGCCACGATGCCGCGGGGCAGCGAGGGGATCAATTCGCGCAGCGCCAGCACCTGGTCGGGGTCGAACGACATGCCGACTGCGGGTCCGGAATAGGTGGCGAGCACCTCGGCCATCCGCTTCACCAGCCTGCGATCGCCATCGAAATGGCTTTTGACCTCGATCACCAGCGGTACGCGGCCGGCGACCAGCGCGCAGAGGTCGCTGAGCGACATCATCCGCTCCGGCGTGTTCTTGAACTTCACGGCCTTCAGTTCGGCCGCGGTCTTGCCGAGCAACGCGCCCGAGCCCTCGGTGAGCCGGCCGAGCGCATTGTCATGGTGCACCATCGCCTCGCCATCGGCGGTGAGCTGGATATCGACCTCGATCGAGAAGTTTCCTGCGATCGCCGCCTGCACCGCGCCCGGCATGTTCTCGAGGATGCCGCGCGCGGCATCATGCAGGCCGCGATGGGCGACCGGCCGCGCCGTCAACCAGTCAGGTGCAGACACTCCGAATTCCCCTCAGGAGACCTCGAACACGCCGTCGACTTCGACCGCCGCATCGGAGGGAAGGGAAGAGACGCCGACGGTGGTGCGGGCATGGCGGCCCTTGTCGCCGAAGGCGGTGACCATCAGGTCCGAAGCACCGTTCAGCACCTTCGGCCCGTCGAAATAATCCGGCGCCGAATTGACGAAGCCGCCGAGGCGGACCACGCGCACCACCTTGTCGAGATCCCCGAGCGCGGCCTTGATCTGCGCGAGTAGGTTGACCGCGCAACCCTGTGCAGCGGCATAGCCCTGTTCGGTGGTGACGCCGGCGCCGAGCTTGCCCTTGGCGATCAGCTTGCCTTCGGCATCGGCGCACACCTGGCCGGAGACGAACAGCAGGTTTCCGGTGCGAACGAAGCCGACATAGTTCGCCATGGCGGCGCGGGGCTCAGGCAAGGTGATACCTTGTGCCGCCAGCTTCTGTTCGACCGTGCCCGCCATGTTTCGTCCCCGTTTGAATTGACCACACCTGAACCTTTTCAGGTCCGCTTTGTTTCGCGCATCGCGTCCGTGGTTGCAAGCGAGGGTGGATTGGAGGCGAACACCCGCAAGCGGCGGCAATTCCGAGAAACAGGCCGGAAAACGTGGCATTCCGACGTCAAATTCCTACGATTTCGTGACACCGCCCTAGTTGCGACGCAATAGAGCCGACAGTAATGTATCGAATCTTCCGCTGCACAAGGAGAACACATGGCTCGACCGTTCCGGATTCCGCCTCGTGCTTGGGTGCTGACAATCGCAGCCGTTGCAACAGGATCGGTTTTCCAGGCCGGGCCAGCGCTGTCAGCCGCAAGCGGGCCATTCCTTGCCCATCAGGCGCTCTACGAACTCAACCTGGTCAAGTCGCGCGGCTCCAACGCCATCAGCGGCGCGCGCGGGCGCATCCTCTACAATTTCTCCGGCAGCGCCTGCGAGGGCTACACCTCCGAATTCAGGCAGGTGTCGGAGCTCGACAGCGGCGAGGGCAAGCTGACGCTCAGCGATTTGCGCTCGACGTCCTGGGAGGATGCGGCAGGCAAGAGCTACCGCTTCAAGATCGACACGCGGATGAACGATACCGAATCCGCCCCGGTCGACGGCGTCGCCGAGCGGACCGGCGATCACATCACGGTCAAGCTGAAGCAGCCGGTGGCCAAGACGTTCAACCTCGAAGGCAAGATCGTGTTCCCGACCGAGCAGATCCAGCACATCATCGCGGCCGCGCGCGAAGGCAAGTCGGTGCTGGAACTGATGGTCTATGACGGCTCTGACAATGGCGAGAAGGTCTACAACACGCTGTCGGTGATCGGGCAGCCGATTCCCGGCACCAAGACCATCGCTTCGCCCGATCCCTCCACCGCGAACGACCAGATGAAATCGCTGACGCGCTGGCCGGTCACGGTGAGCTATTACGACCGCGACGCCAAGGCCAAGGATGGCGAGCAGACGCCGGTTTATGCGATGTCGTTCGAGCTATTCGAGAACGGCGTCTCCCGCGCGCTGATGCTGGATTACAATGACTTTGTCATTTCCGGCGCGATGGGGAAGTTTGACGTCAGGGATTCCAAGCCTTGTAAGTGACGGGTTGGTCGTCGGTGCTGCACTGAATTCCGTCATGCCCGGGCTTGTCCCGGGCATCCACGTTTTTGGCGCCGCGAAGAAGGAAGACGTGGATGGCCGGGTCAAGCCCGGCCATGACAAGATTAGTTACTCTTCCTCTTCCTCCTCTTCCTGCACCGGCCCCTTGTACGCAATGCCCCTGATCACGGCCGCATTGCCGAACTTCTTCCTCAGATCATCCATCGCGCGTTCGGCGTGGGCCGAGCGGCGATCCAGCATGTCGGTGTCGTCGGCCTGCGAGCCTGCGCGCAGCGCGCTGACGCCGGTGCCCATCAGGCGAAAGGCGGTGCCGTCGATCTCCTTCGCCAGCAATTCGCGGGACACCGCAAAGATCTTTGCCGCCAGTTGCGTCGGCGCCTGGATCGATTGCGAGCGGGTGCGCTGCCTGAAATCGGCGGTCTTCAATTTCAGCGTGATGGTCAATCCGGAAAGGTTGCTGCTTTTGAGGCGCGACGACACCTTCTCCGACAGCCGCCACAGCGTCCGCTCCAGCGTCGCGAAATCGCGGATGTCGTTATCGAAGGTGGTTTCGTTCGAAATGGTCTTGGCGCCGCGATCGGGCACCACCAGGCGGTCGTCGATGCCGCGCGCCAGCCGCCATAGCCTGCGGCCTTCGCTGGCGAACTGCTTCATCAGATCGACCTCGTCGGCGCGCTGCAGATCGGCGATGGTGCGAAAACCGCGCTGCAGCAGCTTTTCCTGGGTCGCGGGGCCGACGCCATAGATGAATCCGACCGGCCGGTCCGCTAGCATCTCGCGGGCTTCGGCCTGGTCGAGGGCGGCAAAGCCGCGGGGCTTGTCGAGATCGGAGGCGATCTTGGCGAGGAACTTGTTGCAGGACAGGCCGACCGACACGGTGATGCCGATGCCCCGTTCGACGTCACGGGCAAAGCGCGCCAGCACTTTTGCGGGGATCATGCCGTGGACGCGCTGGGTGCCGGAAAGGTCGAGAAACGCCTCGTCGATCGACAGCGGCTCGACCAGCGGCGTCAGCGTCTGCATGGCGTGGCGCACCTCGCGGCCGACCCGGACATATTTGGCCATGTCCGGCCGAATCACGATGGCGTTGGGACAAAGCGCCAGCGCCTTGAACATAGGCATCGCCGAGCGCACGCCAAACGTCCGCGAGATGTAGCAGGCGGCCGACACCACGCCGCGCTTGCCGCCGCCGATGATGACCGGCTTGTCGGCAAGTTCCGGGTTGTCGCGCTTTTCCACCGTCGCGTAGAACGCGTCACAATCGATATGCGCCATCGCCAGCGTCGGCAACGCATGGTGGCGAACCAGGCGAGGCGAGCCGCATTCACCGCACCGCCTGGCCTTGATGTCGAGGTCGCCGAGGCAATCCCGGCAAAAACAGCGCGGCCCCTGCGCCAGCGCGCTCACGGCACGTCACGCTCCCAATGCGGGTCGCCCAGCACCTGACGGGCGGCGGCGATGTTGGTCGGATGGAGCTCGGAGGCGGCCGCAAACTCCTTCACGGTTGCGTCATCGCGCATCACGAAATCCAGCACGCTGGCCAGAAATTGCGGGTCGGCGGCGGCCGTCCGGAGCGTCTCCGGGCCTAAACCGCTCTCGGCCAGAAACAGGCCCAGCCGCTCCGGATCGGACGCAATGAAGGACAACGCCTGAACCGCAACGATTTCAGCTACTTCCCGGGGGTTGTGAACAGGCTTTTTCAACAGACGGGTTTGCCTTTCCGTTAACTTATGGTCTCTAGTTTGACGGCCATCATGCCCGAGTCTGCGGAATGTGTTCAAGCAAGTGGAAACCGCTTCGCGAAAAGATGGCACTTGTTAGTAGAAAAACAGGACTCGGATTTAACGGGTTAGAGCGAATCTGGCGCTAGTTTGATTTCACTTTTCGACAAGCCCGGAAAGGCGGTGCGCAAGCACCCCAAGGCCGGGCCTGTTTCCTGGGACAAGGGAGGGACGGGATGGCCAAAACCGTCCTGATCGTGGAGGACAACGAGCTCAACATGAAGCTCTTTCGCGACCTGTTGGAGGCGCACGGCTATCAGACCTCGGGCACCAGCAATGGTTTCGAGGCGCTGGATCTCGTTCGCAAGCTGCGCCCCGATTTGATCCTGATGGATATCCAGTTGCCGCAGGTGTCCGGTCTCGAGGTGACGCGCTGGATCAAGGACGATCCGGAACTGCGCGCGATACCGGTCGTTGCGGTAACGGCGTTCGCGATGAAAGGCGACGAGGAACGCATCCGCGAAGGCGGCTGCGAGGCGTATTTGTCCAAACCAATTTCGGTCGGCAAGTTTATTGAAACGGTACGACGATTTATTGGGTAGTGGGAGTGAATTTCGATGTCTGCGCGTATCCTGGTCGTCGATGATGTTCCCGCCAACGTCAAGCTGCTGGAAGCCCGCCTGTCGGCCGAGTATTTCGATGTGCTGACCGCGACCAACGGCGCCGAGGCGCTGGAAGCTTGCGCGCGCGCCGAATGCGATATCATCCTGCTCGACGTCATGATGCCCGACATGGACGGCTTTGAGGTCTGCCGCCGGCTGAAGTCCAATCCGGCCACGCATTTCATTCCGGTTGTCATCGTCACCGCGCTCGACAGCCCGGCCGACCGCGTGCGCGGCCTCGAGGCCGGCGCCGACGATTTCCTGACCAAGCCGGTGTCCGACGTGGTGCTGATCGCGCGCGTCCGTTCGCTGACGCGGCTGAAGATGATGACCGATGAGCTGCGCATGCGCGCCATCACCTCGCTCGAAATCGGCATGGAAGCGCCCGAGCGCACCGCGGTGGCCGACAAGGGCATCGGCGGGCGTATCCTGCTGGTCGACGACCGCCCGTCATCCTACGAGCGGCTGGCGCCGCTGCTTTCCGCCGAGCACACCGTCGATGTCGAGGCCAATCCGGCCGAAGCGCTGTTTCATGCCGCCGAAGGCAATTACGACCTGCTGATCGTCTCGCTCAGCCTCGAAAACTACGACGGCTTGCGGCTGTGCAGCCAGGCACGCTCGCTGGAGCGCACCCGGCAGGTGCCGATACTGGCGATCTCGGATGCCGACAACAATGCGCGGCTGCTCCGCGGGCTCGAGATCGGCGTCAACGACTATCTGCTGCGCCCGGTCGACAAGAACGAATTGTTGGCGCGCGCGCGCACCCAGATCCGCCGGCGCCGCTATACCGACCATCTGCGCGACAACGTACAGAATTCGATCGAAATGGCGATCACCGACGCGCTGACCGGCTTGCATAACCGCCGCTACATGGAAAGCCATCTGGCATTGCTCGCCGAGCAGGCTTCGAGCCGCGGCAAGCCGCTGGCGCTGATGATCCTCGACATCGATTTCTTCAAGGCCATCAACGACAATTACGGCCATGACGGCGGCGACGACGTGTTGCGTGAATTCGCAGTGCGCATCCGCAAGTCGATCCGCGGCATCGATCTCGCCTGCCGCTATGGCGGCGAGGAATTCGTCATCGTGATGCCGGAAACCGACCTGCATGTTGCGGGCATGGTGGCGGAGCGGTTGCGCCGTTCGATCGTGGGCGAGAAGTTCGCCATCGCCAAGGGCACCAAGCGCATCGAGGTCACGGTCTCGATCGGACTATCGACGCTGGAGCGCAAGGGCGAGCCGATCGGCGACGTGCTCAAACGCGCCGACACGGCGCTGTACCGCGCCAAGCACGACGGCCGCAACAGGGTCGTGGTCTCGGCGGCGGCGTAAGCGCCGGCGTTGACCCTGGCTCGGTGTCATCACCCGCGCATGCGGGTGATCCAGTACGCCGCGGCTTCTCGATTCAATCGCTAACGTCTCTGGAATACTGGATCACCCGCATTCGCGGGTGATGACAGCATTTGTAATGGTCGCAGTCGGGCTACCGCCCACGCTTCACCGCGTCATACGCCAGCCGCTTGAATTCGAACGAGAACGGATGGACGAACGCCATCTGCCGCTGCGCCATCATCACGCCCGCCATGTTATGTCGCGGTGAGATCCACCATTGCGTGCCGGCGACGCCGCCCCAATAGAGCTCGCCCGACGCGTCGGGGTGGTCGAACGGCGTCGGCTTGACGATCAGACCGCCGGCCAGCGTGTGCGCCTTGCCGATCTGTTCGCCCATCAGGGCAAAGCGGATCCACTGACCTTCGGGCAATTGGTTGGTCAGCATCTGCGCGATGGTCTCCTGCTTGAGCAGGGTCTTGCCGCCGGGCAGCAGGCTGCGGATCAACGCAATCATGTCGGGCATCGTCGACACCAGTCCGCCGCCGCCGTTGAGCCGCGCAATGGGCCGCAGATAGGCGCCGGGGAAGGGCGCGTTATCGGTGCGGGTGAGGCCTGGCTTCATCGGCTCCATCATGTCGGCGCCGGCGTAGTAGGCGACCAGCCGGCCCTGATCCTTTTCCGGCACGACGAAACCGGTGTCGACCATGCCGAGCGGATCAAGGATGCGCGCCTGGATGAACTTGTCGAAGCTCTGGCCGCTGATGACTTCCACCAGCCGCGCCACCACGTCGATGGCAAGCGAGTATTCCCAGGACGTGCCCGGCTGATAGATCAGCGGCAGGTCGGCCAGCACGTCGACCATCTGGGCCAGCGTCGTCATGGGATTGTGGACGCCGCGCTCGTTGAGCGCCTTGAAGATGGTGGTGCCGGGATCGAAGAAACCGTAGCTCAGGCCGGAGCTGTGGCTGAGCAGCTGCCGGATGGTGATCGAGCCCTTCGCCGGTTCGGTGTCGTCGAGCGAAGTTGCGCCGGCGCGTAACACCTTCCGATTTCCGAGCTGCGGAATAAACTTCTCGATCGGGTCATCGAGCCGGAATTTGCCTTCCTCGACCAGCAACAAAGCGGCGCAGGACGTAATCAGTTTGGTGTTGGAAAAAATCCGGAAAATATGGTCGGTGCGCAGCGGCGTCTGCGCTTCCTTGTCGGCCCAGCCGACGCAGTTAACATCCACCAGATCGCGGCCGACCATGACAGCCCAGGAAATGCCGGACAGCAGATTGCCGTCGATATAGCGCTGCATGGCCGCGTGGGCCGGTTTGAAGTCGTAGCCCTTGGCGGTCACTTTCAGGTCTCCCATAGTGCTTCCTTCTTGGCCGCTACAATTCTTTTGTCGTCCCTGCGAACGCAGGGACCCATAACCACCGGCTTCGCTGGTAGTGGAAGGTAGCTACCACATTGCCTCACTGAAAGACCACGGCGTATGGGTCCCTGCGTGCGCAGGGACGACGATAGAGTGATTGCCTCACCGCGTTTTGACTTGCAGCTTTTTTTCGGCCCCGCCGTCATCAATCTGCACCCCGGCATTCCTGAGCAGCACAGTTGCGGCCGCCTTCGCCGCGCGCGCCATCGCCGGATCGTTGCGCACCAGATCCTGCGCGATCGAGCCGTCGACCAGGACGGCGAGCTGCGTCGCAAGGCCTTCCGCGTCGGGCACGCCGAGCTGCACGAGCAGATCGCGAAACCACAGACGGCGGCTTTCCTTGAACGCGATTGCGATCTTGCGGACGGATCGATCCTCATTGCCGAGTTCGGCCACCGCGTTGACGAACGGGCAGCCGCGAAAATCCTTGGCTGCAAAGCGCCGCTCCAGCGCATCGAAGGTGCCGAGAATCTGTTCGACGGGTGGCTTGTCGGACGGCCGGGGCTGCACGAAGCGGCGCGCCAGATAGGCCGAGATCAACGCATCCTTGGAGGGGAAGTGGTTGTACAGCGTGCGCTTGCTGATGCCGATTTCGGCCGCGATCGTATCGACGCCGACCGCGCGAATTCCCTGCAGATAGAACAGCCTATCCGCGGTTTCGAGAATCCGGTCCTTCATATCCGGTTTGGCGGGCAGGGGTGCCATGCGTGTGCGCGATATCCTTCCGCCTTGACAGTCGGGGGCCCTTATAGACTAGTTACACAGGTCTGTGTACCTATTTCAGATGCCAATTGCAGGACGCGGCTTTTGCATCGCGGCCGCTAGGGAGAATAAAAACAATGACCCTGCTGCAAATCCTGCGTCCCACGCTTCCCATCCTGATCGGCGCCTCCGTGATGCTCACCCTGAGCATGGGCCTGCGGCAGAGTTTTGGTATCTTCATGCAGCCGCTGACGAAGGACATCGGCATTTCCGTGTCGGATTTCACGCTGGCTTTGGCCGTGCAAAATCTCGCCTGGGGATTCCTGCAGCCGGTCGCCGGCGCCATGACGGTGCGCTACGGCTTCCGCCCGATCATGATCGTGGGCACGCTGATGTACATCGTCGGCCTTGCGCTGATGGCGACCGCGCACGGAATGGTCCCGATCCTGATCGGCGCGGGCGTGCTGATCGGCGCCTCGCTGGCCTGCACCGCCAATGCGATCGCGATGTCGGTCGCCGCGCGCGCCGTCCCCGCTACCGTCCGCAGCACCGTGATGGGCATGGTCTCGGCGGCGGGATCGCTCGGCGCGCTGGTGTCGGCGCCGATCGGGCAGCTGTTGAATGAAGGTTTCGGCTGGCGCGTCGGCGTCGCCGGCTTTGTGATCCTGTCGCTGTTCATGCTGCCGGCGGCCTGGTACGCGGGCAGGGCCGACAAGATCCCGCTGCCGCCCAAGGCCGCCGACGACATTGGCGACGCTTCGGCGGCAACCGCCGCCAAGATCGCGTTCGGCAACGCCTCGTTCGTGGTGATGACCTGCGCCTATTTCGTCTGCGGCATGCAACTCGTGTTTCTCACCACGCACCTGCCGTCCTATCTTCTGATCTGCGGCCTCGATCCGATGTTGAGTGCGCAAACGCTCGGCATGATCGGCGGATTCAACGTGCTGGGCAGCCTGTTCTTCGGCTGGGCCGGCCAGCGCTGGAACAAGCTGGCGCTGCTCGGCGGCATCTACATTTTCCGTTCGATCGCGCTCGCCTGGTACTTCATGCTGCCGGCAACGCCGGCGACCACGCTGTTGTTCGGCGCGATCATGGGATTCCTCTGGATGGGCGTTGGTCCGCTGGTTGCGGGCGCCGTCGCCGAAATGTTTGGCCTGAAATGGCAGGCGATGATCCAGGGCCTCGCCTTCATGAGCCACCAGCTCGGCTCGTTCCTCGGCGCCTATGGCGGCGGGCTGATCTACGACCAGCTCGGCTCCTACACCATGGCCTGGCGGATCGGCGTCGCGCTCGGACTTGCGGGCGGAATCATCCAGGTTGCGTTCGCGCTGATCAGGCCGAGCGAACCGCCAATGGTGAAAGTGGCGTAGGCCATCGTTCCCCGGACGCGGCGCAGCACGAAGTGGTGCGCTGCAGAGCCGGGGTCCATTCTTTGCACGGGTGGGTCCCGGCTCTGCGGTGCACCGCTGAAGAAGCGCTGCACCGCGTCCGGGACACGAACCCGGAATCAAAAACGGGGCCGTGAGGCCCCGTTCAAATCAGACAGCAGCGTTCGTACGCTTACTTGATCTTCGATTCCTTGAACTCGACGTGCTTGCGCGCGACCGGATCGTACTTCTTCTTGACCAGCTTGTCGGTCATGGTGCGCGAGTTCTTCTTGGCGACGTAGTAGAAGCCGGTGTCCGCCGTGGAAACGAGCTTGACCTTGATGGTGACCGCTTTGGCCATTGTTCAGAACCCTTGATGTGTGAAAATCGCGTGCCGGCCAAATCGGCCCGCATTTGCCGGGCAACCTAGCTTCTGATCGCCCAAAGTCAAGGTTTTCAGGCCGGAAACCTGCATGAATCGGGGTAATTAACCCTCAAAGAAGCGGTTTTTCGGCCTCGGCAGCCCTAAATTCTCCCGCAGGGTCCGACCCTCATACTCTTTCCGGAAAATCCCGCGCTTCTGCAGTTCCGGCACCACCTTGTCGACGAAATCGTTGAGGCCGGCGGGCAGGAACGGGAACATGATGTTGAAGCCGTCGCTGCCGCGACTCACCAGCCATTCCTCCATCTGGTCGGCGATGGTGGCAGGCGTGCCGACAAAGGAGAGCCCGCCATAGCCGCCGACGCGCTGGGCGAGCTGGCGCACCGTGAGCTTGTCGCGCGCCGCGACATCGACCAGTCGCTGGCGGCCGCTCTTGCTGGCGTTGGTTTCGGGGATTTCAGGCAACTGCCCGTCGGGATCGAAGCCGGAGGCGTCAGTGCCGAGCTGGACCGAGAGCGAGGCGATGGCGCTGTCGTAGTGCACCATGCTGTCGAGCTTGGCGCGCTTCTCCTTGGCCTCATCGACGCTGTCGCCGACCACGACGAACGCGCCCGGCAGGATGACGAGATGCTCGGGGTTGCGGCCGATCTTTTCCATCCGGCCCTTGATGTCGGCGTAGAGTTTTTGGGCATCGGGGAGGCTGCCGCCGCCGGTGAACACGGCTTCCGCGGTCTCTGCCGCCAGCTGCCGACCGTCATCGGAGGCGCCGGCTTGCACGATCAGCGGCCAGCCCTGCACGGGGCGGGCGATGTTGAGGGGACCGCGGACGCTGAGATATTTTCCCTTGTGGTTGAGCACATGCATCTTGGCGGGATCGAAATAGAGCCCGGATTCGACGTCGCGCACGAAGGCGTCGTCGGCAAAGGAATCCCACAGGCCGGTAACGACGTCATAGAATTCGCGCGCCCGCTTGTAGCGTTCGGCATGCTCCATGTGATCGTCGAGCCCGAAATTCAGCGCGGCGTCCGGATTGGAAGTGGTGACGATATTCCACCCCGCGCGCCCGTTGCTGATGTGGTCGAGCGAGGCGAAGCGGCGCGCAACGTGATAGGGCTCATCGAACGTGGTCGACCCTGTCGCGATCAGTCCGATATGTTCGGTGGCGCCGGCCAGCGCCGACAGCAGCGTGAACGGCTCGAACGAAGTCACGGTGTGGCTGCGCTTGAGCGCATTGACCGGCATGTTCAGCACGGCCAGATGATCGGCCATGAAGAAGGCGTCGAACTTGCCGGCCTCCAGTTTCTGAATCAGCTTCTTGATGCGCGGGAAATTGAAATTGGCGTCCGGCCAGGCCCCGGGATAGCGCCACGCACCGGTGTGGATAGAGACCGGCCGCATGAACGCGCCGAGCTTGAGTTGCCGTTGTGCCATGGCCCCGTTCCGTGTTCGTTGGTGTTGGGGAGAGAGATAGGCATGGGTGAAGGCCGCGCCATCGGGCGGGATGGGAAGAATTTTGCAATTTAAGGGACTGGAGGAGAAGGATTCGACGCTGCCAATACCGTCATTGCGAGCGGAGCGAAGCAATCCATGGCGCGGCATAACGGATAGGTGGATTGCTTCGTCGCAAGAGCTCCTCGCAATGACGGAAGAGAGAGCCGAGCCCTACGCCCCCAGCACGTCCTTTTGCATCTTGCCGCCATAGAAATGGAAGAACGGCACCGGTGCATCGTGGCGCAGCGGGCCGGTGGCGAGGCGGCGGTCGAGTTCGGCGAGCACGTTCTTGGTCATGGCATGCGCGTCGGCAAGCGGTTGCGAGCCGATCTCGACCCAGACCAATTCCACCAGTTCGGCGTCGGCGTGGACCACGCCCTCGACCTTGTGCGCGATGGCGGAAGCATCGGCGGTGAAGAAGCGGGTGTCGAAGCGGCGGACGCGGCCGGGCGGGGTGATCGCGCGTGCGATCAGGAACAGGCTGGACGGATCAGGCAGCAGGCCGGCATCCGAGAACGGCTGCCAGCCGCCTTCGAGTTTTACAGGTTTCTCGACCTTGCGGCCGAGGCAGAGACCGGTTTCTTCGCAGGCCTCACGGATCGCCGCGACCGCCAATGCACGCGCACGCGATGGCGCGATCTTCGGGCTGCCCTTGAGCAGATTGGCTTCGAGCTCACTGGTGATGGGGGCGGCGACGGGAACGCGGTTGTCAGACTTGTCGACACGGCCGCCGGGGAAAACGTACTTGCCCGGCATGAATACCACATTGTCGTGGCGCTTGCCGACCAGCACCTTCGGCTTGTCGCCGCTCCGGTCGATCAGGATCAGCGTCGCGGCGTCCTTCGGTCGGAAGTAGGGATGGTGATCGGCTTCTTTTTCTTCTTTTTGGGCAATCGCTGTATCGGTCATTCCATCCCCTAAGGCTCTTGTTTCTCCCGGTCTTATAGCGTTTTCGAGCGAAGTGGGTACCGGTTCGCGTCAAGAAAACGCGTCAAAAAAAGAAGCTAGACGGGAGGAATGTCGCTAGGGGCATTTTCGTCAAAGCCATGCATGCGCAGCGCCCATTGGAAACCGACCACGGCGCCCTTGACCGGTTGCAGCAGCAACAGCGACGAGAGGAATGTGAAGGGCAGATAGATCGCCATCTGCAGCCAGATCGCCGGCGAATAATTGGTTTCCACCCACAGCACGACCGGTACCACGATGTGACCGACAATGACGATCACGAGATACGCGGGCAGGTCGTCGGCGCGGTGCGGCGTATAGTCGAGCCCGCAAGCGGAGCAATTGTTGTCGACCTTCAGGAACGCCCGGAACAGCTTGCCTTGGCCGCAGCGCGGACAGCGGCACATGAAGCCGCGCTTCATCGCGGTCCACAGATCGCGCTTTTCGCCTTTCACGGATTCCCTGGTCCAGACTGTCGTTGCCGGGCTCACCGTTTCCATGACTTGCCTCTCTTCGATTTGCGGGCCTTATCTCGACCAGCCTTGCTTTTACCGGACTTGCTTTCCCCAGGGTGTGGGCTACGCCCCGGACGCGTCTTCGATGACGTGACCGGCGATTTCGCACCTTCGCGCCTGCCGCCCTGTTCTCTGCCGCGCGGAATGACCTGGCCTTCAGATAGTAACTCGAACCGCAGTGCGCCAGCCACTGGTGCTGCTTCTACCAGACGTACGTCGACGACGTCCCCCAATCGGTGCATGGCACCGCTGCGTGAGCCGACGAGCGCATGGCGGGTCTCGTCATAGTTGAAATATTCCGTACCGAGCGTGCGGATCGGGATCAGCCCGTCGGCGCCGGTATCAGATAACTTCACGAACAGCCCGGCGCGGGTAACGCCGGAAATACGGCCCTGGAACGTGGCGCCGATGCGGTCGGCGAGGAAATGCGCGATCAGCCGGTCGGCGGTCTCGCGCTCGGCCTTCATGGCACGGCGTTCGGTGACCGAAATCTGGGCGGAGACCTCGCTCAGCGTTTCCAGCGTCTCGGTTTCAGGCAGTGCGCCTTCGCCAAGGCCAAGCGCACGGATCAGCGCGCGGTGCACGATCAGGTCTGCGTATCGCCTGATCGGCGAGGTGAAGTGCGCATAGCGCCGCAGGTTGAGGCCGAAATGGCCATAATTCTCCGCCGAATATTCCGCCTGCGCCTGCGAGCGCAGCACCACTTCATTGACCAGCGGCTCGTAGTCCTCGCCGCGGACCTGTCCCAGCACGCGATTGAACAGCGCCGGGCGTAACGCGCCGGCTTTTGCAAACGGCAGGTCGAGCGTCTTCAAGAACTCCTGGAGATTGTGAACCTTCTCCTGGCTCGGCTCGTCGTGCACGCGGTAGATCAGCGGCAGCGCCTTTTTCTCAAGCATTTCGGCGGCCGCGACATTGGCGAGGATCATGAACTCCTCGATCAACTTATGCGCATCCAGCCGCTCGGGCACGATGACGCGATCGACCGTGCCGTCGGGCTTCAGCAGGATTTTTCGCTCAGGAAGATCCAGATCCAATGGATCGCGCTCGTCGCGCGCGAGCTTCACCAGCGCATACGCGGCATAGAGTGGTTTGAGGATCGGCTCGAGCAGGGGACTAGTCGTGTCGTCGGGGCGGCCATCGATCGCGGCCTGCGCCTGCGCGTAGTTGAGTTTAGCGGCCGAGCGCATCAACACCCGATGAAAACTGTGCGAGCGCTTGCGGCCGTCAGCGCCGATCACCATTCGCACCGCGAGCGCGCCGCGCGGCTCGCCCGGCACCAGCGAGCACAGGTCGTTGGAAATGCGCTCGGGCAGCATCGGCACCACGCGGTCCGGGAAGTACACCGAATTGCCGCGCGTCAGCGCGTCGCGATCGAGCGCCGAAGCCGGGCGCACATAGAACGCGACATCGGCGATCGCGACATGGACGATGTAGCCGCCCTTGTTGTTCGGATCGTCGTCGGGGGCGGCATGAACCGCGTCGTCATGGTCCTTGGCATCAGGGGGATCGATGGTCACGAGCGGCAACTCGCGCCAGTCCTCGCGACCCTTGAGGGTCGCCGGCTTTGCGTCCTCGGCTTCGCGCAATGCTGATGGGGTGAAGGCCTGCGGAATGTCGTGGGCGTGGATTGCGATCAGGCTGACCGCTTTTTCGGTCGCGAGCGAGCCGAGCCGCTCCTTTACCTTGCCGGACGCCAGCCCGTAGCCGCGCGTGCGCACCAGATCGACGCTGATCAGGTCGCCATCCTCGGCGCCACCGGTGTCGGTGCTGGCGATGTTCAGTTCGCGCCCGGCCTGCTTCTTGTCGACCGGGATCATCCTTCCGCCGCCATTGGGCAGCTTCCGAAAAATACCGAGCAGGCGGGTGCGGGCGTGGTCGATGACCTTGATGACGCGCCCGCGATAGGGCGTGCCAGCGGTGTCGTCGGTCTTCTCGACGCGCAGCAGCGCGCGGTCGCCGACACCGGCGGCAGTGCCCGGTTGCGGACGACGCGGAACATGGATGCGGATCTTCGGTGCCGCGCCGAATTCCTCTTCATCCCATTCGGTGGGGGTGGCGAGCAACTCGCCGTCGGTGTCGCGGCCGGTGATGTCGGCCATCACGGTCGGCGGCAGCGCGGCGGGTTCGAGAACCTTGCGGCCGCGCTTGGCGATGGTGCCCTCGTCGGCGAGTTCGCGCAGGATTCGCTTCAGTTCGACACGATCGGCGTTCTTCAGGCCGAACTCGCGGGCGATCTCGCGGGTGCCGATCTTGCCGGGATTGGCACGGATGAAGGCAACGATGGCGTCCCGGGCCGGAAAGCCATTGTCGTGTTTTCTCTTCACTTATCCCCGGGCCTTGCCCGCGCTTTTCTTCGCAGGCGTTTTGGGTGCTGCTGCAGGCTTTGCTGCTGAGGTCTTTGCCGCGGACGCGACCGGTGCGCGCGCCTTGCTCACCGCTTCCGATTTCGGCTTAGCCGCAGCCTTCTTCACCGCCGCCTTCTTGGCCGGCTTCGGCGCGTCTGGATCAACGGGCGCTTTGGCCTTGGCGGCCTTCTTCGGTGCGGCTTTCTTCGCGCCACGCTTCGGCTTGCCGCCGCCCTTGGCGGCGCGTTCGTCGATCAGTGCAATGGCTTCGGCGAGCGTAATCGTATCCGGCGTCTTGTCGCTCGGGATGGTGGCGTTGACGCCGCCGGCGGTCACGTAAGCGCCGTAGCGGCCGTTCTTGACGGCAACGCCGCCGAGGCTCGGGTGCTCACCGATCGGCTTGCCGGGATCGGCGCCGAAGCGGCGGCCGCTCGGGCCCTTGGCGATCTTTTCGGCGATCAGCGTCACGGCGCGATTGAGGCCGATGTCAAACACCTCGTCGCCGGCTTCCAGGCTCGCATAGGTCTTTTCGTGGCGCACGAATGGGCCGAAGCGACCGATGCCGGCGGTGATCGGCTCGCCAGTCTCGGGATGCTTGCCGATCTCGCGCGGCAACGACAGCAGTTTTAGCGCAAGCTCGAGCTCCATATCGCCGGGCGAGGAGCCTTTCGGAATACCGGCGCGCTTGGGCTTTTCGCCCTCGGCATAATCCTTCTGCTCGCCGAGCTGGATGTAGGGACCGAAGCGGCCGGCCTTCACCGCGACGTCGAGATCGGTCTCGGGATCCTTGCCGAGGACGCGGTCGGCGGTGGCCTCGGAGTCGGCAGCAAGCGGACGGGTATGACGGCATTCCGGGTAGTTCGAGCAACCGACAAAGGCGCCGAACTTTCCGGCCTTCAAATTGAGTCTGCCGGTGCCGCAGGTCGGGCACTGCCGGACATCGCCGCCGTCCGCGCGGGGCGGATAGATGTGCGGTCCCAGCATGTCGTCGAGCGCATCCAGCACCTCGGAGACGCGAATATCCTTGATGTCGCTGACCGCACCGGCGAAACCGGTCCAGAATTCCTTCAGCACATCCTGCCAGGAAATCTCGTTGTTGGAGATGCGATCGAGCTGCTCTTCCAGATTGGCGGTAAAATCATATTCCACATAGCGCGCGAAGAAGTTTTCCAGGAACGCGACGACGACGCGGCCCTTGTCCTCGCCATGCAATCGCTTCTTCTCGAGCTTGACGTAGCCGCGGTCTTTCAGCACCTGCAGGATCGAGGCATAGGTCGAGGGGCGGCCGATGCCGAGCTCTTCCATCCGCTTGACCAGCGAGGCTTCCGAGAAGCGCGGCGGCGGTTCGGTGAAATGCTGGGTAACGGCGAGGTCCTGCCGCTTCAGCGCTTCGCCCTCGCTCATCGCGGGGAGGCGACGGGAATCCTCGTCTTCCTCGTCGTCGCGGCCTTCCTGATAGAGCGCGAGGAAACCGTCGAACTTCACCACCTGGCCGCTGGCGCGCAGGTCCAGCACGCGTGAGCCGGCCTTGGCCGCGATATCGACGGTGGTGCGTTCCAGTTCGGCGGATTCCATCTGGCTCGCGATGGTGCGGATCCAGATCAGTTCATAGAGCTTGGCCTGATCGGTATCGAGACGCCGGCGCATTTCGGCCGGACGGCGCGACATATCGGTCGGGCGAATCGCTTCATGCGCTTCCTGGGCGTTCTTGGCCTTGCTCTGGTACTGGCGCGGCGCCTCCGGCACATAGGCGTTGCCGTAATCCTCGCCGATCACCTTGCGGGCCTGGGTAATGGCCGAGCCGTCGATCTGCACGCCGTCGGTACGCATATAGGTAATGAGACCGGTGGTCTCGCCGCCGATATCGATGCCTTCATACAGGCGCTGCGCGATCCGCATCGTATGCGCCGGCGCAAAGCCGAGCTTGCGGCTGGCTTCCTGCTGCAGCGTCGAGGTGGTGAAGGGGGCCTGCGGATTGCGGCGGGCGGGCTTGGCTTCGACGGTCGAGACCGTGAAGTTGGCGGCCTCGATCGCCTTTTTGAGGTCTTCGGCTTCGGCGCCGGTGCCGATGTCGAGGCGCTGGATCTTCTTGCCGTCGGCGCCGACCAGCCGCGCCTCGAACGTGTCGCCGCGCGGCGTTGTCAATGTGGCCACCAGCGACCAGTATTCGCGCGGCACGAATTTCTCGATTTCGAGCTCGCGGTCGCAAACCAGCCGCAACGCGACCGATTGAACGCGGCCGGCAGAGCGGGCGCCCGGCAGCTTGCGCCACAGCACCGGCGACAGCGTGAAGCCGACCAGATAGTCCAGCGCGCGGCGCGCCATATAGGCGTCGACCAGCGCGCCATCGATCTGGCGCGGCGACTTCATCGCATCGGTCACCGCCTGCTTGGTGATGGCGTTGAACACCACGCGCTCGATCTTGTGGTCCTTCAGCGCGCGCTTTTCCTTGAGCACTTCGAGCACGTGCCAGGAGATCGCTTCGCCCTCGCGATCAGGGTCGGTTGCGAGAATCAGTCGGTCGGCGCCCTTCAGGGCCTTGGCGATATCGTTGAGCCGGCCTGCCGCCTTGGGGTCGACCTCCCAGATCATCTGGAAATTGGCGTCCGGATCGACCGATCCGTTCTTGGCGGGGAGGTCGCGGACATGGCCGAACGAGGCCAGAACCTCATAGGAGGCGCCCAAATATTTGTTGATCGTCTTGGCTTTCGCCGGCGACTCCACAATGACGATATTCATGTCATTCCAATAGCTTACGGGAAAAGATTAAGGCCGGTTCCGCGAGACTCGCGGCCGCCGTTTCGATCCGAACATGGGTGGTGAGGCGGCCCCTGTCAAATCGACAGATGAGGAGCAGGGGCCAAAAAGGGGTTTTGGACGTCCGAACTTGTATACAGGAAGTTGCGAATTGCGCCCTAGAGTTGCGCCCGCAAAGGGGTTATTTCTTGTCTATACTATATGGGATTGGGTGCATTTTTATTGAGCAAGGCAGGGGGAGGCCGGAAGCGCACCGCTTCAGGCAAGAATCGGCGAGCGCCAGCGGTTGAATCGGGAGAGGAGGGCGGCCCCGACGAGGCCGTGGCCTTCATAGCGGAGACCGTTGCCGAATTGACAAAACTCGCCGAGCGCCACCGGCTTGAGGTCCTCAGCCATTTGCTCGGGATGGCGCTGCTGGAAGCCCAGGAGCACCTGCGGCTGCGGAGCAAGCGCAAGCTGTCGTAAGCGGCGCATCTGTTCAGGCCGAAATAGACCTGAGTTTCCGTGATGACTTGGAGTCCCGCCGCGGCTTGAGCGCGGTATCGGCCGCGGTCAATAGCCGCCCATCTTGCGAATAGAGTTCGAGCTTGCGAACCGGGCGGCCCTTTTCCTTGTCGACCAGGATGGTCGCGATTTCCGCAGGGTGATCGTCGAATTCCTCGCTCCACTGGCGCAGAGCTACCAGGATCGGAAACACGCCGCGGCCTTTCGGCGTCAAAAGATATTCCTGATAGGCGCTGCCATCGGAGGCGGGGGCCAGCTTGAGAATGCCCTGATCGACCAGCGCGCGCAGTCGCACAGTGAGGATATTCTTGGCGAGCCCGAGACTTTTCTGGAATTCGCCGAAGCGGCGGCTGCCGAACAGCGCCTCGCGGATGATCAGCAGCGACCACCAGTCGCCGATCGCATCCAGCGATCGCGCGATCGGGCAATCGTCATTCTCAAAGCTGGTCCGTTTCACCATGGCCATCTCCGGAGATTCTTTGTCTGACGCGTTTTCTACCGCAGATAAGTCTACGCAATCTGCGCAAGCTTGATTGCTATGCGAACCGGACTCCACTTCGCTCGAAAAATGCTTTGGATGATCACAGCCCTGTGTAGTTGCATTATAAAACCAGATAGCCTAGATGGCAACTTAGTTTAATAATGCAACCATCGGAGGCTCCCGTGAGGCTGGCGAACAAGACGGCGTTCATTACTGGCGGAAACAGCGGCATCGGACTTGCGACGGCCAAGCTGTTCGTGGCGGAGGGGGCGCGGGTCGCCATCACCGGGCGCAACCAAGAGACGCTGGAGGCGGCCGCCAGGGAATTGGGTCCGAACGCGCTCGCGATCGTCGCCGACGCCACCGACATCGCGGCGACGGAAGCCGCCATCAAGCAGGCGGTTGCGAAGTTCGGCAAGCTCGACGTCATTTTCGCCAATGCCGGCATTGCGGGCGGCACGCCGCTTGGGTCAGCCACGTTAGAGACCTTTGAGAACGTGATCCGGACCAACATCACGGCGGTGTTCTTCACCGTGCAGGCCGCGGTGCCGCATCTCAACGACGGCGCCTCCATCATCCTGAACGGCTCGGTGATTTCAGTGCTCGGCAATCCCGGCTACTCCGCCTACGCGGCCAGCAAGGCCGGCGTGCGCGCGATGGCGCGGGTGATGGCGTCCGAACTGTCGCCGCGCAATATCCGCGTCAACGTGGTCTCGCCGGGTGCAATCCGCACCCCGATCTGGGGCGCGGCACTGGCGACCCCCGAAGCCGAAAAGGCGTTCGAGAAGCGCATCGGCGCCACCACGCCGCTCGGCCGCATCGGCGAACCCGATCACATTTCGAGGACGGTGCTGTTCCTGGCCTCCGACGATGCCGCGCATATCCAGGGTCAGGAATTGTTCGTCGACGGCGGTGCTACGGCCTCGCCAAGCGGGGCGCCGATCTATCGAGGGTGAGGCGACAATCCCCGCAATATCGAAGCCGGCCGGCGGGACGCTGGCCGGCTTCTGCGCCCTGCGGCGGATTGGCGCTGAGCCAGAACGCCCATTGAACCCTGCGTGTAACTGCTTGAGATTTCGGGGACAGGAGTTTCGTAAGCAACCATCAACCGGTGAGCCCTGTCGTGAAGACCACTGGCATCTCCTCGACCCCGGCGGAAAGTTCGGACACCGCGCAGTTTGTTTCAGTCGCGCTGTTTTCGGGTGTCGGTCTGCTTGTCTCCCTGATTGTGGTTATCCTCCGCATCAACGGCGTCTTCTGATTGGAGCGGCTGCCGTCGAGCCTGGCGACGGCAACCGCTCACGCATCAACTCAGGCTGCGTTCAGATTGCCCGCGGCTTTCAGCGCGCCGGCGACCGCTTTTTCGCGATGCTCGGGACCGACCTGGATTCCGTCGGCGGAGATGAACTCGGGATTGGCGATGCCGATGAAGCCGAACACCCAGCGCAAATAGGTCTCCAGATGCTCGCCAACGGCGGCCGGCGTGCCCGGGCCGTAAAATCCGCCGCGCGAGATCGCGACGATGACGCGCTTGTTGCCGGCCAGACCTTCGACACCCTGCGCGCTGTATTTGAACGTCTTGCCCGCGACCAAAATGCGGTCGATCCAGGCCTTGAGCTGGCTCGGAATGGTGAAATTGTACATCGGCGCGCCGAGCACGACGATGTCGGTGGCCAAAAACTCTTCGAGCACCGCCTGACCGGCGGCGAGGTCCGGCTGCAGCGACGCCTCGGGCGTGGCGCCCTGGCCCGCGGCGAGGTGCGAGCCCGACAGATGCGCCAGCGGTGTCAGGGTCAGGTCGCGGTAACTGACCTCGAGGCCGGGGGTGGATTGACGCAGGCGGTCCACGATGGCGGCGGAAACCTGGCGGCTGACGGAGTGGGGGCCGAGGACGCTGGAGTCGATATGTAGAAGCTTCATTTGGGTCACCCTTGGTATTGGTTTGTAACTGGCGCTATATGAGTGACTGTCGTAAAACCCCGCAAGAACGCACAATTTTGAAACCCGAGCACATCCATGAGACCCGAGCACATCAATGTGCCTGCCTTACCGGCCAATCCGCATGCCTCCGGCGATTGCCGCGCCGTCGCCTCGGTGCTGGCCCGCGTCGGTGACAAATGGAGCGTGTTCGTGATTATGCAGCTGATCGGCGGGCCGCAGCGCTTCAACGAACTCAAGCGCGTGATTGGCGGCATCTCGCAGCGGATGCTGACCTTGACGCTGCGCGGACTGGAGCGGGATGGCCTGGTCACGCGTACTGTTTTTCCGACCATTCCACCGCGGGTCGATTACGAACTGACCGATCTCGGCCGCGGGCTGGCGGAGCCGGTCAAGGCGCTCGGCCAATGGGCGTTCGCGCATCTGCCGGAAATCGAGGGAGCGCGCAGCAGTTTCGACGCGCGCAACGACAAGCGCTAACTTAGCGTCGTAAGTAGCACGGTACCGCTAGTCGTGACTTATCTTACTTTGCATGGGGTTGTTTTCGCGATTTTGTGTCTCAGCCCTGCCGAAGAGGCACTGCGCTTCTAAACCAGCGACACCAGCCCGCCGCCGTGGCGCTCCAGCCGTCCGGCAAGTTCGAGTTCGAGCAGCACCGATCGGACGATGGCGGGTGAGGCGTCCGACATCCGGATCAGATCGTCGAGGCTGATCGGGCTCGGTCCGAGCAGATCGACGATGCGGGCGCGCTCGCTTAGCCCCGCGTCGAAATCAAGCGGCTCGCCGTCGCGCTCGCGCAAATCAATCGCGACCGGCCGCTCCATGATCGGCGCGACCGCGTTGATGACGTCGCTGGCTTCCGTGGTCAGCGTCGCGCCCTGCTTGATCAGATCGTTGGTGCCGGCGGCGCGTGGATCGAGCGGCGAGCCGGGGACCGCAAACACCTCGCGGCCTTGTTCTGCGGCCATCCGCGCCGTGATCAACGATCCCGAGCGATGCGCGGCTTCGACCACGACGACGCCGAGCGACGCGCCGGAGATCAGGCGATTGCGGCGTGGAAAATCGCGGGCGCGGGGTACGTGGCCAAGCGGCATTTCGGAAATCGCACCGCCATGTTCGAGCAGTGCCGTCAGCAGGTTCTCATGCTCGGGCGGATAGATCCGATCATGGCCGCCGGCCAGCACCGCCACCGTGCCGCTCGCAACCGTCGCCCGATGCGCGGCCTGATCGATGCCGCGCGCCAGTCCGGAGATAACGACAAAGCCGGCGTCGCCGAGGTCGCGCGCGATCTGGCCTGCGAATTTCAATCCGGCGCCGGAGGCATTGCGCGAACCGACGATCGCAATCATCGGCCGCATCATCACCTCAGGCGCACCACGGATGCCGAGCAGCGGCGGCGCATCGTCCAGCGTGGCCAGGCGCGGCGGGTAGCCGGCTTCACCGGGCGCGACCAGAGCGACGCCGATCTTCCTGCTGGCTGCGAGTTCGCGACGCGCATCGTCCTCGCTGCAGATGCGCCCCGGTCCCGACGCACCGCCACGGCGCGCCAGATCGGGCAACCGCTCCAGCGCGGAACGGGCGCTGCCGAAATGCCGGAGGAGCGAGGCGAAGGTGCGTGGGCCGACATTGTCGGAGCGAATGAGCCGCAACCGGTCGATCCGTTCGGAATCGGTGAGGTGGGGCGCGCTGGGCGTACGGTCGTGCATGTCGGTACAGCTTTGCCCAACCGGAGATTGCAAGCAACACCTGTTCTCACGGCTGCCATGCCCGCCGATGCGTTGCCCCGTTCCGGTCCGCTCCGTAAAACCCGTTGGTCCGCCGCAGGAGGAATGTCCATGATCTCGCTCGCCGACCTTCAACGCCGTATCGCGCAGGGCGATCTCTCCGCGGCTTCAGCGATTGCCCAGTCGCTGGAGGCGATCGGCGCGCAGGAAAAGAAGATCGGTGCGTTCGTGTGCCATGACGCGAATATTCGCGCGCAAGACAACGGGCCGTTGCGCGGCATCGCCGTCGGCATCAAGGACATCATGGATACCGCTGATTTTCCGACCGAGATGGGCTCGTCGATCTACAAGGGATTTCGATCGCGCGGGGATGCGGCCGTGGTGATGGCGCTGAAGGCGGCAGGGGCCAGCATCGTCGGCAAGACCACGACGACGGCGTTCGCATCGTCAGATCCGACCGCGACGCTCAACCCGCGCAACAATGCTCACACGCCGGGTGGATCATCGGCAGGTTCGGCGGCGGCGGTCGCGGCCAGCATGATCCCGCTGGCGCTGGGCACGCAGACCGGTGGCTCGGTGATCCGGCCGGCCTCGTTCTGCGGCTGTGCCGCGATCAAGCCGTCCTACCGCCTGCTGCCGACCGTCGGCGTGAAGTGCTATTCGTGGACGCTGGATACCGTTGGTTTGTTCGCAGCCGGAGTCCGTGACGTCGCGCACGGGCTTGCGGTGACGACCGGCCGGGATGAATTCTTGCCGCTGGCGTCGGTACCGACGCCGCGTATCGGCGTCGTGACCCAGGACTTTGCCGGTGCACCGGAGGCCGAAGGCGCCGAGGCACTGCAGATCGCCGCCAGGGCTGCGGAACGGGCAGGGGCATCGGTGCGCACACTGGCGATGCCGGAGATCGTAGCCGAAGCATGGCGCCAGCATCCGACAGTGCAGGAATTCGAAGCGCATCAGGCGCTCGCGTGGGAATACCGCGTGCATTACGACGCTGTCGCGCCGAACCTGCGTGGACGGCTCGACGAAAGCAAGGGCATGCTGCCTGCCGCCTATGACGGGGCGATGCAAGTTACACGTCAGGCCAGAATCGCGCTGGCAAAAGTTTTCGAAGACGTCGACGTGCTGCTGGCCATATCGGCCCCGGGCGCAGCACCTGCGGGATTGGGCTCGACGGGCGACGCCCGCTACAACCGGCTGTGGACGTTGATGGGAACGCCCTGCGTCAACATCCCCGCGCATATCGCTGCCGGCGGCTTGCCGGTGGGCGTGCAGGTCATCGCGCACTATGGCGAGGACGCGAAGGCGCTGGCGGCGGCGCGGTTCGTCGAGGAAGCGCTGGCGCGGTGACTTGTCATTCCGGGATGGAAGGACGAGACCTCAGGTGCGCAATTGCGCACCGGGGAATCTCGAGATTCCGGGTTCTCGCTTCGCGAGCCCCGGAATGACGACAAAGATGTCGTCATTTCGCGCCGATGCGGCTCTCGGTTCCGGTCTGCAAGCGCTTGATATTTTCGCGGTGCGCGTAGAACAGCAATAGCGTCATCACCGCAAACAGCGAAGCCAGCGCCGGGTGGAGAAACCACCACAGGAACAGCGGCGTCACGAACGCCGCGATCAATGCCGACAGCGACGAGTAGCGCGTGGTGATGGCGGTCGCGATCCACATCACGCAGAACACGACGGCCGCAGGCCAGAACAGGCCGATCAGCACACCGATATAGGTCGCGACGCCTTTGCCGCCTTTGAACTTGAGCCAGACCGGATAGAGATGGCCGAGAAAGGCGCCGAATGCGGCCAGCATCGCGGCGTTGGGGCCGCCATAATAGCCGCAGACGACGACCGCGAGTGTGCCCTTGAGCGCGTCGCCGATCAGCGTCCCGGCGGCGAGGCTCTTGCGGCCGGTGCGAAGCACGTTGGTGGCGCCGATACTGCCGGAGCCGATCGAGCGCAGATCCTCGGTGCCGGCGAACTTGGTCAGCAACAGCCCGAATGGAATCGAGCCAAAGAAATAGCCCACGAAAAGCGCAACGACGAGGAATGGTTCAAACGTCATCGCGGTTGCTCCTGCCGCGGAAGTATGTCGCGCACGTCTTTTTTTGACGCGTTTTCTTGACGCGAACCGGTACTCACTTCGCTTGAAAACGCTCTGCTAGACATGTTCATAGACCGTCCGTCCGCCTACGATAGTACGGACCACGCGGCCCGAGAAGCGGGCTTCGTCGAACGGCGTATTCTTGCATTGCGATTTGAGATCGTCGCGGTCGAGCACCCAGGGTACGTCGGCATCGATCACGACGACGTCGGCAGGGGAACCGGCGCGCAGCGAGCCGCCGGCGAGGCCCAAAATCTCGGCCGGGCGCGTCGACATCGCGCGGATCAGGGTCTTGAAGTCCATCTCGCCATTGTGGATCAGCCGCAGGCCCGCCGGCAGCATGGTCTGCAGCCCAACCGCGCCGGCGGCGGCTTCCGCGAACGGCAGCCGCTTCACTTCGACGTCCTGCGGATTGTGATCGGACATCACGACGTCGATCAGGCCGGAGGCTACGGCGGCGACCAGCGCTAGACGGTCGTCCTCGGTGCGCAGCGGCGGCGACAGTTTCAGGAACGTCCGGTAGGGACCGATGTCGTTTTCGTTCAGCGTGACGTGGTTGATCGAAACCGACGCCGAAACTGCAAGTCCCGCGTCTCGCGCGCGCTTGAGGATTTCGAGCGACTCGATGCAGCTCAGTGACGCTGCGTGATAGCGGCCGCCGGTCAGCGCCACGAGGCGCATGTCGCGTTCCAGCATCACCGCCTCGGCGGCATTGGGGATCCCGACGAGGCCGAGCCTTGCGGCGAACTCGCCCTCGTTCATCACGCCTTCGCCGACCAGATCGGGGTCTTCGGTGTGGTGCACGATCAGCGCGTCGAAATCGCGCGCATAGGTCAAAGCGCGCCGCATCACCTGCGCATTGGTGACGCTGTGGGCGCCATCGGTAAAGGCGACGGCGCCGGCGGCCTTCAACAGGCCGATCTCGGTCATTTCCTCGCCGCCCATGCCCTTGGTCAGCGCCGCCATCGGGTGAATGTTGACGATCGCGGTGTCGCGCGCCCGGCGCAGCACGAAGTCGACGGTGGCCGAATTGTCGATCACCGGCGAGGTGTCAGGCTGGCAGATGATGGTGGTGATGCCGCCGGCGGCCGCCGCCTGGCTGGCGGAAGCAAAGGTTTCGCGGTGGCTGGCGCCGGGCTCGCCGACAAAGGCGCGCATGTCGATCAGCCCGGGGGCGACGACCTTGCCGGCGCAATTGACGATGTCGGTGCCTTCGGGGACGCCGGCAGCGCCAATGCCGCGCTTTGAGTCGCGGATCATGCCGTCGGCGATCAGGACGTCACCGGGGCCGTCGAAGTCGCGCGAGGGGTCGACGACGCGGGCGTTGGCCAGGAGGATGGGGCGGCGATCGGTCAGCATGTCAGGCGTTCGGCAGGTTGCGGGCGAGTGCTTCCAGCACCGCCATGCGCACCGCCACTCCCATTTCCACCTGTTCGCGTATCAGCGATTGCGCTCCATCCGCCACGAATGAGTCGATCTCGACGCCGCGGTTCATCGGGCCCGGATGCATCACCAGCGCGTCGGGCTTGGCGTAGGCGAGTTTCTTCTGGTCGAGACCGAAATAATGGAAGTACTCGCCGGACGACGGCACGAACGAGCCGTTCATGCGCTCGCGCTGCAGCCGCAGCATCATGACGATGTCGGCGCCGTTGAGGCCCTCGCGCATGTCGCGCGCGACCTCGACACCCATCCGCTCGATGCCGCGCGGCAACAGCGTGGAGGGCGCCACCACGCGGACGCGGGCGCCCATGGTGTTGAGCAGCAGGATATTGGAGCGGGCGACGCGGGAATGCATCACGTCGCCGCAGATCGCGATCACGAGGCCTTCCAGCCGGCCTTTGTTGCGGCGGATGGTCAGCGCATCCAAGAGCGCCTGGGTCGGATGTTCGTGGCTGCCGTCGCCAGCGTTGATCACGGAACCGTCAACCTTGCGCGCCAGAAGTTCCACCGCACCCGAGGCGTGGTGGCGCACCACCAGGATGTCCGGATGCATGGCATTGAGCGTGACGGCGGTATCCATCAGCGTCTCGCCCTTGCGGATCGAGGACGAAGACACCGACATGTTCATGACGTCGGCGCCGAGCCGTTTGCCGGCCAGTTCGAACGAGGATTGGGTTCGGGTCGAGGCCTCGAAGAACAGGTTCACCTGGGTGCGACCGCGCAGCGAAGTGCGCTTTTTGTCTACCTGGCGGTTGAGCTCGACATATTCCTCGGAAAGGTCGAGCAGGCCGGTAATATCGGCGGCGGAAAGCCCCTCGATTCCCAGCAGATGCCGGTGACCGAGGACGAAGGTCGATTTCGATGCAGGGGTCATTAAAACGAGAGCTATAGGCAGACTTCCCAAGCGGGGCAAGCGAGAATAGGGGGCTTGCGAGTTATCCCCCGGTCAGTCGCCGCGCAGGGTAAAGAGGGGTGCCGCAATTGCGCCGCGTTCGGCGCTCGGGGAAGGCGTCCAATGCAGAAATGGCACGTTATTTTAGCGATCGGATTAACCGGTCTTGGCCTGTCCGGGCCGCAGACTGCAAACGCGCAGGGCCTGCCGGGCGGCTTCGTCTACCTGCGCGATATCGATCCCAGCATCATCCAGGACATGCGCTACGCCACCTCGAACAACTTTGTCGGCAAGCCGCTGAGGGGGTATGACGCTGGCGAATGCGTCGTGAAGCGCGAGGTCGGCCTCGCGCTGAAGAACATCCAGCAGGAACTCGCCAGGCAAAAGCTGTCGTTGAAGATGTTCGACTGCTATCGGCCCGAACGCGCGGTCGCCGACATGGTGGCGTGGTCGAAGAACGGCAAGGAGACGCAAGCCGATCGCCGCTTTAGCCCGGCTTTCCGCAAGGCCGATTTGTTCCGCCTGGGCTATATCGCGACCCGGTCCGGACATTCAACCGGTGCCGCGCTCGATCTGACCCTGGTCGATCTGACTGCCGACAATTCCGCGAAGTTCGATTCCAGCAAGGCCTATGCCGACTGCACCGCGCCCGCCGAGGCGCGGGCGCCGGAAGGCAGCGTCGATATGGGCACCGGCTATGATTGCTCGGACGTCAAATCGCATACCGCCGCCCCCTCGATCACGCCGGCGCAGCGGAGATGGCGGAATACGCTGGTTGCCGCGATGGCCCGGCAAGGGTTTGTGAACTATTCGAAGGAGTGGTGGCACTTTTCGCTGCCGGGGGTCGGCCGGCAGGCCTATGATTTCCCGATCACGCGACGGAATTGATTCCCGGAGCAGGACCCGCCATGAGCCAGGCATCATTCGCGACCCACGAGGTCTTCAACCAGTCACCGCCGTTCGAAGATGTCGACCTGTTCGCGGTCGACCGGCCGCTTGCCGACGCCGTTGCCGCCAATGGCGGTGGCGAGGCGAGCCGTGAACTATCCGAATTCGGCAAGCATTGGGGTTCGGCGGCGATGGCGGCGCGAGGCCGTGCCGCCAATGAGAACACTCCGAAACTGCGGACCTTCGATTCCCGCGGCAACCGCCGCGACGAGGTCGAGTTTCATCCGGCCTATCACGAGCTGATGGCGCATTCGGCTCACGCCGGCGTGCACAATTCGACCTGGAGCGCTGACGGCAAGCCGGCGGGCGGTGCTTCGGAAGTGGTGCGCGCGGCCAAATTCTACATCGCCTCGCAGGTCGAGACCGGGCATCTCTGCCCGATCACCATGACGCGCGCATCGGTCGCGGCGCTGGCCGAGCAGCCTGATCTGCTGGCGGAGGTGATGCCGGTGCTTGCGACGCGTTCTTACGATCCGAGCTTTGCGCCGTGGTGGACCAAGCGCGGCATGACGGTCGGTATGGGCATGACCGAGAAGCAGGGCGGCACGGATGTGCGCTCCAATATGACGCGCGCCGAGCGTGACGGCGAGGCCTATCGCATCACCGGCCACAAATGGTTCATGTCGGCGCCGATGTGCGACGCCTTTTTGGTGTTGGCGCAGGCCGAGGGCGGCTTGAGCTGTTTCTTCATGCCGCGCTTTGCACCCGATGGCACCGTCAACGCGATCCGCTTCCAGCGTCTGAAGGACAAGCTCGGCAACCGTTCCAACGCTTCATCAGAAGTAGAATTCACAGGCGCCTATGCAGAGCGCATCGGTGACGAGGGCAAGGGCATCCGCACCATCATCCAGATGGTGCAACTGACGCGGCAGGATTGCGCGATTGCGTCCGCCGGCCTGATGCGCTCAGGCCTGGCGCATGCGCTGCACCACGCAAGGCACCGCAGCGTGTTCCAGAAGCATCTCGCCGATCAGCCGCTGATGCAGGCGGTGCTGTCGGACATGGCGCTGCATGTCGAAGCCTCGATCGCGCTGGTCATGCGCCTGTGCCGGGCGTTCGACCGGGCGCCGTCAGACGCCAAAGAGGCCGCCTATATGCGGCTTCTGACGCCGGCGATCAAATACTGGGTCTGCAAGAGCGCGCCGGGCTTTTTGTATGAGGCGATGGAATGCCTCGGCGGCAACGGCTACGTCGAGGAGGGGATTTTGGCGCGGCATTACCGGGAGTCACCGGTCAACGCGATCTGGGAAGGGTCAGGCAATGTGATGTGCCTCGACGTGCTCCGGGCGCTGTCACGCGAGGCCGATGCGGCATCGGCGGTCCTGCACGAGCTCACCGGCGAAACGCTGGGTCTGCCGGGGGCCGGCGAGGCGGTCAGCTTTATCGGCAAGGCATTCCGCCGGCCGGACAGCGAACGGGTGGCGCGGCTGGCGGTCGAAAAACTCGCGCTGCTTGCGGCCGCAGCGGCTCTCAACGCGGTATCGCCACGGCATGCGGAACTGTTTGCCGCCACGCGTCTTGCCGGGAATCACGCCAGCATGTACGGCGCGGTCGATCTTGCTAGCGCCGACGTCGCTGGTCTGCTGGAACGGGCGCTGCCCTGAAAGTCAGTTGATGGATTCGCTCAGCCTCCCGCAACCGCCCCCTCCCGTCGCGTCCGCCCTGCGTCCGCCCCGGATCTGGAAGTTCTGGGGCACGGCGCTGTGGGGGCTGTTCATCTTTGCCGGGTTGTTCGTCGGCCAGGCTGCGGTGATCGCCTATTTTGTGTTGCGGCAGGGGTCGTGGGATCTCGCCGCGGCGATCCATGTCGTCGGCGCCGGGCTGACGATCTCGCTGTCCGTCATCATGGGAATGCCTGCGGTGCTGCTCGCGGCCTGGGTCGCGACGCGCGCCTCGCGCACGCCATTTGTTGACTATCTCGCGCTGCGCTGGACCACGTGGCAGAATTTTTTGATCGGTGCGGTCTCACTGGCCGTGCTGGTCGGCGGCTGGGATTTGCTGTCACGCGCTCTGGGGCGCGAAATAACGCCTGGCTTTATGGGCGATGTGCTGAAGTCGGCGCAGACCGACGGCGCGCTGTGGCTGCTCGTGATCGCGTTCTGCGTCGCTGCGCCGATCTCGGAGGAAATCATGGCGCGCGGCTTTCTCTACCGAGGCTGGTCGGAATCGCGCCTCGGAGTGCCCGGCGCCATCTTCCTGTCGTCGCTGGTTTGGACTTCGATGCACCTGCAGTACAGCTGGTTCTTCTTCGGTGAGGTGTTCACCATCGGTCTGCTGCTCGGCTATTTCCGCTACCGCACCGGTTCGACTTGGCTGACCATCGTGCTGCACGGTCTCAACAACACGGCGGCGACGATTCAAACGTTCTGGCTCGCCGGGCAGTAACGAACCTGACGCGGCGCCTTCGGGCCGATCTTCGGACGTCTGCGGCGACGCGTTTGCATACTTCTGATCTCACCCGACCAATGCGATCGCGATTGGCATCGTGATCGCCGCCAGAATGGTTTGCAGCGTGATGATCTGCGCCAGCAAGGGCGCATCGCCGCCCATCTGCCGGGCCAGCACATAGGCGCTGGATGAGGCCGGCACCGCCGCGCACGCGGTGACGATCGCCAGGTTCGAGCCGGACAGGCCGAACCACAGCGCCAGCGCGACGGCGATCACCGGCATCAGCACCAGCTTGAGGAACACCGCGACCGACGCCGCAAGGCTCGGGCGGAACATTCCGTTGAGATGCAGGCCGGCGCCGGTCACCAGCAGGCCGATCGCCAGCGAGGATCGGCCGAGCGCGTCGGCGACGTCATGCCAGAGCTTGGGCAGGGGAAGGTGGGTGACGTTGATCAGGAGCCCGATCACGCAGGCCCAAATCAGGGGATTGCGCACGACCGTCATGGCGATCGATCCGACCGATTGTTTTTCGGTCGAGGCGTACTGCGCGAGCACGCTGACGCTGAACACGTTGACCAGGGGAATGATGGCGACCATCGCCACCGACGCCAGCGCCAGCCCGGCATCGCCGAACAGGCTGCCAGAGACGGCCAGCGCCACATAGGTCTGCCAGCGGATGGCGCCCTGGAAGATCGAGGTGAAGGCGGGCCCATCGACCGCGCTGCGGGCGAGCAGGGGCTGCAGCGCCAGGCACAGCAGCGACATCAGCAGCGCCGACAGCAGCAGCGCGCCGCCGACGCCCGCGACGGGGACCTTGCTGAGGTCGGCCTTCACCAGCGTCTGGATCAGGAGCACCGGAAACAGCACGTAATAGGTCAGCCGCTCCAGCCCGTGCCACTGCGTCTCCAGCCGCAACAACGTCCGCTTCAGGATGAAGCCGAGCACGATCAGCAAGAACACCGGCAGCAGCGCCGCGACCACCACCGCCATCTTCAGCGCTCGCCGCGCAGGGTGGCGAGCCGGTCGAGCGCGCCCTGCAGGATGAAGATCGCGGCATGCTCGTCGATCACTTCGGCGCGGCGGGCCCGGCTGACGTCCATCCCGATCAATTCGCGCTCGACAGCGGCCGTTGAGAGCCGCTCATCCCAAAACGCGATTGCGAGGTCGGTAAGTTTGGAAAAATTGCGCGCAAAGGCGCGGGTCGATTGCGCGCGCGGACCCTCGGTGCCGTCCATGTTGATGGGCAGGCCGAGGATGAAGCCGACCGCGTTGCGCTCGCCGGCAAGGACGAGCAGCCGCGCCGCGTCGGCCTTGAAGGCCTTGCGCTGGATGGTTTCAACACCGGTCGCCAGCCTGCGATCGGCATTGGAAACCGCGACGCCGATGGTCTTGGTGCCGAGATCGAGGCCGATTAGCGCGCCGCGCTCGGGCCAATGCGTGACCGCTTCGATCAGAGGGAGGATAGGGGCGGGCATGGACCCGCATAACACGCAGCTAGTCTGACATGCAAAGCCGGAAGCGGCGTGGCGTCCATGCGAGAACGCCACGCCACCTATCGAAGTCGTCTCAGCGGATCGCCACAGGGTTGATCATGCTCTGCACGCCGCCCTTGAAGCGGGGATGGCCGAGCACGAACAGGAACTCATAGGCCTTGTCCTTGGCGAGTTCGGCGGTGTCCATATTTTCGAGGATGTAAGTCCCGCTCATCGGCAGCAGGATTTGGTGCACCTCGAAGATGTTCTTGGTCTCGAACGGGACCGCTTCGAGACCCCAGGTATCGGCGCCGACCGCGACCACGCCCTTACCGACGAGGTATTTTGCTCCTTCGACGCCCAGGCCGGGTTCGCCGGCGCCAAAGCGCTTGTCGTCCTTGCCGATCAGGCTGAGCCAACCGGTGTGGAAGATCACGACGTCGCCCTGACGGATTTCGACGCCCTGCTTCTTGGCGACTTCCTCGATCTCCTTGACGTTGAAGGCGGTGCCTTCCTTGACCACGTCGGTGCCGTAGTGGGCGGCCATGTCGAGCAGCACGCCACGGGTCACCATCGGCGGGATTTTTTCGACGCCAAGTTTCTTCAGGCCGGTGGGATCGGCGAAATCGGCGAGCTTGTTGTTATTGTAATAGACGTGCTCGACGCCGATATGGCCGAGACCGTCGAGTTGGCTGCCGACGCCGACCCAGCCTTCGATGATGTCGTCATTATAGGTGGTCTTGGTGGGCCCGAGGCCCGGGATGCCCGCCTGGCCGGGTTGCACGACGGTGATCTTGAAGGCGCGCGGCGGGTAGGCCGGCGTCTTGGTATCGACGGGAATGCCAAGCGCGTAGGTCTTACCGGTCTTGACGAGGCCGGCCGCCTTAACAACCAGCTCCGGGGTCATATAGTTGGCGGCGCCGATCTCGTCGTTCGGTCCCCATTTCGATTTCGTCCAGTCTTGAGCGCTTGCCGTTGCAACCGTTCCCAACAAGGCAGCCGAACAGCACAGCACGAACGCGTGGCGCATCGCAGATCCTCCCAGAGTTGACGTTATGGTTCTTGGTAGTCAGCGTCTCATACTAACGTAGTAGTGCGCGACGATCCAAATATTTTGATGTGGCTTTTCGCTATGGGCGCACAGCGCGGCCCGAATTTCCTTGTTACAGAAATGTGGCAACGAAATTTCGCATAGCGAAACGGCGCGACGAGGCAACGGATGGATGCACTGCAATTGTTCGGCTTGTTCGCGGTAACGGCGATGCTCATCTGCTACGCGCTTGAAGACCGCGGCCACTGGTACATCCTCGGCTTCGCCGGAGCATGTGCGCTCGGCTCGGCCTACGGGTTTTTGCAGGGCGCCTGGCCGTTCGGACTGGTCGAGGCCATCTGGGCCGTTGTTGCGCTGCGGCGCTGGCGCGTCAGGCGGCAGCTGATGGCATAGGCCGTTCCGTCATGTCGCCGTTGAATGGCCGCTGACCCGAAGCGTCTGACGTCAGTAACATTGCAATGATCACCCGCGCCTCTTCAAAGCGCCGGGCGCGCAAGGCGTCCCGATGGATCCAAACATAGAGGTTGCCGACATCACCCCACATCATGCCGGCACGATCGTCGGATGCGATTTGCAGCAGCAGCCAGTTCGCCGCGTCGGATTTCAACGGCTCGGCTGACTTCGAATTCCACGCGCTGAGGTCGAGCCCCTTGCTGACGAGCGCGCATGCGGTTTGCATGTTGCCCTGAATCTGCAGCGGATGCCCCCCGAAGCGGTGATCATGACCGTCCCGGGTGACGTCGTACCACCAGGCTTCCACGGTCTGCTCCGCCTTGGCCTTGATCTCGCAGGCATTCCATTCGGGCGAGCCGAAATAGGGAGGCCACACGCCGGCATGAAGCGCGCACCGCTGCGGCCGAAAACTGGCGGTCCGCTTGTGAGCCGATAATTCGGACGGCGGGCTTGCTCGCCTTAAGGAATTGGTGGGCGTCAGATCATAGATCAGCCGGGCCCCCGTGATGTCTGCCGGTCGATCGCCCCCGGGCCGATGGTCGGTGTCGTAAAAAAGCAAAAGCCGCCCGTCGCGCGGGATGTCCGGGTCGATGGGTCCCGTAGACCAGACGTCGGCCAAGTCGACCTGTGCGATGAACTGGAGCGGCGCCGGCTCCGCGGTCCGCCGCGCATCCTCCACAAGAAAATCGAGATTGAAATCGACCTTCGCGGAATCGGCTGCGTAGCCTTCGAACGCGCTGGGCAACAGCTTGCGAAACTCTTCGAGCGTCTCGGCCTGAGGGCGGCCATGTCCTGCGGATTGAAGAGCGTCACGCCAGCCTGCATCTCTTCGACCCGCTGCTCATGATCGGGATACGGCGGACGCCAGGGCCATGGCATCGTGACTGGAAGGTCTGGCGTTCCGCCTATCTTGGTTGCGCCCAAGGTAATCTCGACTTCGTCGTCGGCCGGTGCGGTTTCGAGCCAGATGTACGGCTTCGACCTTGCGGCCAGGGCCATTGCGTCAGCGGCACGGACCCCCGCCGCGCGCAGCGAGCCATCATCTCGGCTGCGGTCCTGAATAGCTTTCGCATCGCGGTCGCATCATGTCTCACGAGATTTCGTGAAACGGTAGACGACAGATCCGCGGACCAGGTTCGATCTCAGGCGGCAATGACCTCGCCATTATTGTTCAGGCAGGCGGTAAAGCCTTGCAGCGCGCTATATTGGTGGGCGCTGCGGCGCTGGATGAACAGGGTGTCGACAACAGACTGAGCGGCCTTCAGCTTGTGGATGTTGACGGTCTCGTTTTTTCCGACAACGGCACGCGGCAGCAGCGTCACGCCCATGTCCGCGGCGACGCAGCCGATCATGCCGTCGAGCGTGCCGAGCTCGAACCGCGCCGAAGACGGCCAGCCGAACTCCGAGAAAACCTGTTCGAGCCGCTGCCGATAGCTGCAGCCGGTGCGGAAGACCAGGGCGGTCGGCCCCGATTCTGGCGTGCCCGCGCGCAAAGCGGCTAGACTTGCCCAGCGCCTCGACGTCACGAGCACGAGTTCTTCCGTGAAAGCGATTGTCGAACTGAGGTCGGCGTGATCGATCGGACCGGCCACAAAGGCGCCGTCAAGCGATCCGTCAAGCACGGCTGCAACCAGGTCTGCGGTCGGCGAGGTGCGCAGGCTCAAGCGCACCGCCGGAAAGCGGCGGTGGAATTCGGCGAGCAGGGAAGGCAGCCGCACCGCGGCTGTTGTCTCCATCGAGCCGATCGACAGCGGCCCCTTTGGCTCGCCATCGTCGCGCGCGGCCAGCACGGCTTCGCGTGACAAGGCGGCCATCCGCTGCGCATAGGGAAGCAGGCGGCGGCCGGCGCCGGTCAATGTCATGCCGCGGCTATGCCGCTCGAACAGTGCGGTGCCGATCTCGGTCTCCAGTGCTTTGACGCGCTGGGTGACATTGGATTGCACGGTGTTGAGTTCGTCCGCGGCGCGGGTGATGCCGCCGAGGCGCGCCACCGTCGAAAATGTCACGAGATCGCTCAATTCCATGGACCGCTCTCCGTTTCATGGTAGCGATGGCAGCATTCTATAGTATTCATTTTATGAGAATGATACGTCGGCTTATCGTGTCTGTCCAGATTAGAAGGGTTTGGACATGTCGATCAGCACGCCCTTGACGGCTCTCCTTGGCATCACGCATCCGATCCTGTCGGCGCCGATGGACGTGATCGCCGGTGCGCGGCTGACGGCGGCGGTCAGCGCCGCGGGCGGTTTTGGCATTTTGGGTGGTGGCTATGGCGATCAGGCCTGGCTGGAGCAGGAGACCGCCAAGCTCAAAAGCGTACCCGACCCCTTTGGCATCGGCTTCATCACCTGGAGTCTCGCCAAGCGGCCGGAGCTGATGGACATCGCGCTCGCGGCGCGGCCGCGCGCGATCATGCTCTCGTTCGGCGATCCAAAACCCTTTGCGACCAAGATCAAGGCCAGCGGCGCGCTGCTGATCTGCCAGGTGCAGGACGAGGGCATGGCGCTGATGGCACTAGACGCCGGTGCCGACCTGCTGATTGCACAAGGCAGCGAGGCCGGCGGACACGGTGCCTCCCGCACCACCATCGACATCGTGCCGGCGATTGTCGATCTCGTGGCGGGCCGGGTGCCGGTTGCGGCGGCGGGCGGCATCGGTGACGGCCGCGGGCTGGCGGCGATGATGATGCTGGGAGCGTCCGGTGTACTGCTCGGCACGCGCTTTTACGCCAGCCAGGAATGCGACGGCGCCGATGAAGCCAAAAAGCGCATCTGTAACGCGACCAGCGGCAGCAGCATCAGGAGTATCATCTTCGATATTTCCCGGAACAATGTCTGGCCGGCACCGTTCAACGGCCGCTGCCTGATCAATGATCACGCGCGCCGCTGGATCGGGCGCGAGGTCGAACTGATGCAGAATGTCTCCGCTGTCACGGCCGAATATGCCGCCGCGAGAGCCGCCGGAAATTACGACGTCGCTGCTGTGATCGCCGGTGAGGCCGTCGGCCTTATTCATGACATTCCGCCGGCGGCCGTGATCGTTGACAGGATCGTCGGCGAGGCCGATCAGCTCCTGGCTGGACGGCGCAACTCTTCCGCACCAACAAGAGCCTGATTCAACTCATTCAAGCGAGCAGACCCATGTGGCCAGACCGCCGACTTCTCGATCTCTTCAAGACCGAATTTCCGATCGTGCTGGCGCCAATGGCCGGCGTGATGGACCAGGAGCTGGCAATCGCGGCGGCCCAGGGTGGCGCGCTGGGTTCGCTGCCATGCGCGATGATCACGGCGGAGAAGGCGCGTGAACAGATCAACATCATGCGCCAGCGCGTCTCCGCGCCGATCAACCTGAATTTCTTCTGCCACGCGCCGGTCGTGGCCGATCCCGCGCGCGAAGCCGGATGGAAGGCGCGGCTCGCCCCCTATTACAAGGAGCTGGGCCTCGATCCCGCGGCGCCGGCCGCTGCCGCCAATCGCGCGCCTTTCGATGAGGCGATGTGCGCGCTGGTCGAGGAGATGAATCCGGAAGTGGTCAGCTTCCATTTCGGCCTGCCGGATGCCGCACTGGTGAAGCGCGTCAAGGCGACCGGCGCCATCGTGATGTCGTCAGCCACGATCGTGAAAGAGGCGATCTGGCTCGAGGAGCACGGCGCCGACGTCATCATTGCGCAAGGCGCCGAAGCCGGCGGCCATCGCGGCATGTTCCTGACCGAGAATATCGCCCAGCAGCCGGGCACCTTCGCGCTAGTGCCGCAGGTCGTCGACGCCGTGAAGGTGCCTGTCATCGCGGCCGGTGGCATTGCCGACGGGCGCGGCATCGCGGCGGCCTTTGCGCTTGGAGCTGCGGGCGTCCAGATCGGCACGGCCTATCTGCGCTGCCCGGAATCGAAGGTGACCGCGCCGGCGCGGATAGCGCTTGCCCAGGCGAGTGATGACGCCACCGTGATTACCAACGTCATGACCGGACGGCCCGCGCGCGGCGTCGCCAACCGCGTGATGCGCGAGGTCGGACCGATTTGCCCGGATGCGCCTGATTTTCCGCACGCTGCGACCGCACTCGGTCCGCTGAAGGCGGGCGCCGAAAAGCTCGGCAAGGTCGATTTCACCAATCTCTGGGCCGGGCAGGCGGTGCGGATGGGCCGCGAGATGCCGGCCGCAGAACTGACGCGGGCGCTGGCGGGCGCGGCGTTGGTTAGGCTGAGTTCGCTGGCTTAGTGTTCGGCGGCTACCGGGGTCATGGTGCTAATGCGCCGGCTCGTCGCGTTTGATGACGTCCAGGTGCTCGACGGCGAGCGATCGATAATGCGCAGCCATCTCTTTGTAGTGACGTTGCGAGATGGGATCGGTGGCGCTTTCTGCGCGCCGCTCGAACATCTCGGCTTTTTCCTGAAGTTCTTTCGCTTTGGACATGGCGTTGCCTCACGTTCGTCAGGCCAGACACGCCAGATATAGGATCGGGGCGCCAAGCACGCCACCGATCGACCACAGAGCAGGATCCCAACTTTCCGTTACACCGTCGTGTTCCGTTGTCCACATGGCACGGCCTCCAGGGTGATGGCCGAGTACACGCCGCGACTGTTTCAAAACGACTGCACCAGCCCGGTAAATGGTTTCGTCGGCGGCTTTTCCCTGTCGAAACCGCCGGACTGCCGGCGCGGGGCACAACGGGGCATTTTGATGCGGCCTTTGAGCCCCGTTTGGCGGTATTTTGGCCCCAAAATGCCAGCGGGCGGGTTCCCCGTGGTTGCGGCGCAAAACCGGGCTCTGCTATACGGCGGGTGCGATCCCCCGATTGAGGCCTTATATTAATGTCCGTTGATGCCGCTACCGTTCGCCGCATCGCGCATCTTGCGCGAATTGCGGTCGCCGAGGCCGAAGTTCCCCACCTGCAGGGCGAACTGAACGCCATGCTGGCGTTCGTAGAGCAGCTTTCGGAGGTGAATGTTGACGGCGTCGAACCGATGACCTCGGTGACCCCGATGGAAATGAAGAAACGTCCTGATGTGATCAATGACGGCGGGATCACCGACGATGTCGTCAGAAACGCGCCCGACACTGTGAACCATTTCTTTCTGGTGCCGAAGGTCGTGGAATAACTCTTTCTTTGTTCGAGATCGGAAGTCCGATGTGCATGCTCTGCGACGATGAAAAGGCCTACCAAGCCTACATGAACTATCTCGACGCGATGGAGCGGCAAGGCAAGGTCGCCGATCCCGACAAGGCGATGGACGCCGTCCTCGACGCGCTTGAGGCGTCCGAGCTGACGCGGCCCAAGCAAGACGACCCCGCGAGCGACAAGACCCTGTCTCCATTCTTCTGCAGCCCGATCAATAAATGACCGATTTGATTTCGATGACGATCGCCGAGGCCAGGAATGGCCTCGCGAACAAGTCTTTCACCTCGCTTGAACTGACCGACGCGCACCTTGCCGCGATCGAGGCGGCGCGCGCGCTCAACGCCTTCGTGCTGGAAACGCCGGACAAGGCCCGCGCCATGGCCCGCGCGATCGACGCCAAAATTGCAAAGGGCGAGGGCGGTCCGTTGGCCGGCATTCCGCTCGGCATCAAGGACCTGTTCGCGACCAAGGACGTGCGCACCACTGCGTGCTCAAAAATCCTCGGCAATTTCGTGCCGCCTTATGAGTCGACCGTCACTTCGCAACTCTGGCGCGACGGTGCGGTCATGTTGGGCAAGCTCAACAACGACGAATTCGCGATGGGCTCCTCGAACGAGACCTCGTGCTTCGGCCCGGTGGTCAATCCGTGGCGGCGCGAAGGCTCCAATACCTCGCTGGTGCCGGGCGGTTCGTCGGGCGGCTCGGCTTCCGCGGTCGCCGCATTGCTTTGCATGGGCGCGACCGCGACCGACACTGGCGGTTCGATCCGCCAGCCGGCGGCCTTCACCGCCACCGTCGGCGTCAAGCCGACCTACGGCCGCTGCTCGCGCTGGGGCATCGTCGCGTTTGCCTCCTCGCTCGATCAGGCAGGGCCCATCGCGCGCACCGTGCGCGACAGCGCGATCCTGATGCGCTCGATGGCGGGGCACGATCCCAAGGACACGACGTCGGTCGATCGTGCGGTGCCGGACTACGAGGCCGCGATCGGCAAGTCCGTTAAAGGCATGAAGATCGGAATCCCCAAGGAATACCGCCTCGACGGCATGCCGGCCGAAGTCGAAAAGCTCTGGACCGAAGGCGCAGCCTGGCTGAAGGCGGCCGGCGCGGAGCTGGTCGACATATCGCTGCCGCATACCAAATACGCGCTGCCGGCCTATTACATCGTGGCGCCGGCCGAGGCGTCGTCGAACCTGGCGCGCTACGACGGCGTGCGCTACGGCCTGCGCGTGCCCGGCCGCTCCATTGGCGAAATGTACGAGAACACCCGCGCCGAAGGTTTTGGCGACGAAGTGCGCCGCCGCGTCATGATCGGCACCTATGTGCTCTCCGCCGGCTATTACGACGCCTATTACCTGCGCGCGCAAAAAGTCCGCACCCTGATCAAGAAGGACTTTGAGGATTGTTTTGCGAAGGGCGTCAACGCAATCCTGACGCCGGCGACGCCATCGGCGGCGTTCGGCGTCGGCGAGAAGGGTGGCGCCGATCCCGTGGAAATGTATCTCAACGACATCTTCACGGTGACTGTGAACATGGCGGGACTGCCGGGCATTGCCGTTCCCGCCGGCAAGGATGCGCAGGGGCTGCCGCTCGGCCTGCAACTGATCGGACGTCCCTTCGACGAGGAGACGCTGTTCTCGCTCGGCGAAGTGGTCGAGCAGGCGGCCGGACGCTTCACGCCGGCCAGATGGTGGTGAGGCCATGGCAGATTTCAAGGCCAGCCTTTCCGATGACGCGCCGCCGCCGGCGCTGAGCCCGTCGCTCACCGCGTTGTGGTGGGCTGCCAAGGGCAATTGGGACGCGGCGCATAAGATCGTTCAGGACGAATCCTCGGCGGAAGCGGCGTGGGTGCACGCCTATTTGCACCGCGTGGAAGGTGATCTCGGCAACGCCGGTTACTGGTATCGCCAGTCCGGCCAACCAGCGGCGATCGATTCGCTTGAGGCAGAGTGGGACCGGATCGTCTTTACATTGCTGTTGGGAGAACGGACATGACGGCGGCGAGCGGCAAGCTGATCAAGGGCGCCACAGGCGATTGGGAAATGGTCATCGGGCTCGAGGTCCACGCCCAGGTCACCTCGCAGTCAAAACTGTTCTCGGGCGCCTCGACCGAATTCGGCGGCGAGCCGAACACCCATGTCTCGCTGGTCGATGCCGCGATGCCCGGCATGCTGCCTGTCATCAACGAGGAATGCGTTCGTCAGGCAGTTCGCACCGGTCTTGGGCTCAACGCGCAGATCAATCTGCGCTCGGTGTTCGATCGCAAGAACTATTTCTATCCAGATTCGCCGCAGGGCTACCAGATCAGCCAGTACAAGTCGCCGATCGTGGGCGAGGGCGTGGTCGAGGTCGAACTCGACGGCGGGCGCACGGTCAACATCGGCATCGAGCGTCTGCACCTGGAGCAGGACGCCGGCAAATTGCTGCACGACCAGGCGCCGTCGCTGTCCTATGTCGACCTCAACCGCTGCGGCGTGGCGCTGATGGAGATCGTGTCAAAACCCGACATCCGCGATGCCGAGCAGGCCAAGGCCTATGTGACAAAACTGCGTTCGATCCTGCGCTATCTCGGCACCTGCGATGGCGACATGGAGAAGGGCTCGTTGCGCGCTGACGTCAACGTCTCCGTGCGCAAGCCGGGCGGGCCGCTCGGCACCCGCTGCGAGATCAAGAACATGAACTCGATCAACTTCATCGGTCAGGCGATCGAGTATGAGGCGCGGCGCCAGATCGAAATCATCGAGGATGGCGGCGTCATCGATCAGGAAACGCGGCTGTTCGACCCAAACAAGGGCGAGACGCGCTCGATGCGCTCCAAGGAAGAGGCGCACGACTACCGGTACTTCCCCGATCCCGATTTGCTGCCGCTCGAGTTCAGCGAAGCCTATGTCGCCGGCCTGAAGGCCGATCTGCCGGAATTGCCGGACCAGAAGAAGGCCCGCTTCATCGATAGCTTTGGACTGTCGCCCTACGACGCCAGCGTGCTGGTGGCCGAGCGCGAGAGCGCGGACTTCTATGAAACCGTGCTGGCCGGGCTCACCGACAAGGCGCGCGACGGCAAGCTTGCCGCCAACTGGGTGATCAACGAACTGTTCGGACGCCTCAACAAGGAAGGCCGTGATATTACGGGCTCACCGGTGTCGGCGGTGCAACTCGCGGCGATCGTCGACCTGATCGGCGAGGGCACCATCTCCGGGAAGATCGCAAAGGACCTGTTTGAGATCGTCTGGCAGGAAGGTGGCGACCCGCGTGCGCTGGTCGAGACGCGCGGCATGAAGCAGGTCACGGACTTAAGCGCAATCGAGAAGGTGGTGGACGACATCATCGCCGCCAACCCGGACAAGGTCGCGCAGGCGAAAGCCAAGCCGCAACTCGCCGGCTGGTTCGTCGGCCAGGTGATGAAGTCGTCCGGCGGCAAGGCCAATCCGCAAGCCGTCAACGATCTCTTGAAGGCGAAGCTCGGCATCTGAAGCGTCCCGTAACGGGACGCTTTCGCCGTCGCTGCCGTCGCGATCGACGCGCGCAAGCGTGCATCGATCGCGCATCGCGGATCAAAATCATTGTCACGACGGACAACGGGATCAGCGAATCGGTCGCTGCGATTCGTCCCAAAAATCGGTTTTGGCGAGCGCCGATGAGACGTGGAGGCTGTATCCACGAAAATTTTTTTATTGCCAAAATTCGCGACTCAGAGTCCGCGCAAGCGGCTTTTGGGCGGTCTTGCTGAGTCGCGATGACGTTGGTTGCGCATTGATCATTGCATGCGTGAATCGCCAAAACATCTATAGTGCAAGCGTTTCCTTCAATATTGACAAACGCCGACGTCGGTCGTTGCTGCACTTTTTGCATCGCTGCGCGAGCTTGTTGCGCCGCCGCCGAAGGATGCTTCGAGCGCGCCCTCGCATTCCCGCGTCAACACTTCCTTAAGCGGGACGCTGTTTTTTTGAACGTGTTGGTGTATTCGGGATGTAGTGCACATCGATTCCCGAGTGCACGCAGCGAACTAAGCCATCTCACTTACATTAGGAGGGCAACATGGCCAAGAAAGCTAAGAAGGCAAAGAAGGCGAAGAGCGCAGTGAAAAAGACTGCGAAGAAGACCCGCAAGGTCGCCAAGAAGAAGAAGTAAGCTCTCGTCTTTGAGAGAATTGCCGGCGGCTTGATGCCGGCGCGTCACTCGAGCCTTCAGACGGTTTGCTTCTCGGAGCAAACATAATCCGGAAGGCTCGGTCGACGAAAGAGGGTGTCGGCGAGACATCAGGTCAAACGGCTGGATCGACTTTCGGAAGAGTTCGCTTTTCCAAAACCGGTCCGGCAGAAGAAACGAGTTTTCTTCGTTCGGTGCGGAATCTTTGCTCCGCAATTTCACCGGGCCAAAGCCCGATTGAAATCTGGTCCTGACGTGTTCGCCGACGCCCTCGTTCCCCGGAACGCCTCCTGTTCCCCGGAACGGCTGCTCCCCGGAACGTCTTGCGTTCCGATCGCCGCGCCTTTGGCGCCCGGCAGGTTGATCTTTCCAAATCCCTTTGGGTTCCTGTCCTGACCGCCCACGGCCGCCGGGCGGGCGCAGATCGCGCCCATGCGTCACCGCGCATCGGTCAGGCGCGCACCCGCCCGATCCATTGCGGGAACTTTTGCAATACCAGGTCTTCCGTTTCCGCCGATGATGGCGCGCGCGAGATGCGAGGCGTCGCGATGGTTATCGTTCTGCCAAGCGGCACGGTAAACCGGTCTTCACGAATCCTCACTTGTTGCTGCGGCACAGGCACTTCTGCGATTCCCCATCGGCGCCCGGGCGCTTCACGTTTACACCCCGTTCATCGCGATATTTAAACTGCCCTTCAAATTTGATGGGCCATGATCATCCCAACAAGCCGGCAAACGGCGCGGGGCGATAACGGGACGTTTTGACAGTGGACAGGGGCCGCGCTCGGGGGAGGGCGGCAACAATAAAAAGGGGAGACTACGATGTTTCAGGGACAATTCGATCTGGAAACGGCGACACCGGTGGAGACCGCAATCCCCGACCTGCTGTTCGAGCGCGGCCTGTACTGGGCGAGCGGCCGTTCCGGCGTCGTCAACCTGGTCGCCGCCCATAAATGGTTCAATCTCGCCGCCCTGAAGGGCCGCGCAGACGCGATCTCGATGCGCCGCGAAGTCGCCGAGATGATGTCGGATGTCGAGATCGCCACGGCGCAGCGCGAAGCCCGCGCCTGGATGACCTCGCACTGAGTTCGCGAGCCGCGACGGAGCGGCCGGAATGCCTGGTGTCTCTGTACCGGCATCGGCAGCATCCAAAATGGCTCAGTGTCCACTCAGCACCAGTGTCTTGACGGGCAGCAGCAGGGCCTGAATCCGCAACAGCAGGGCGTGCACGAGGCCGGTGGCGTCGACGACGTGCAGCGCAAAGCTCTTGAACGCGCTGAGCTTGCCTGACGCGATCCGTTCGTGATTGCTGGTGTAGGCGTTGGCGATACAGCTGCTGCCGGGCGTGACGCCCTCCAGACCGCCCCGGTAGATCGGCTCCATGAACACGAGAATGGTGCCCGGACGCGCGGTGTTCTGCGCCTCGATCAGTTGTTCGCCGCCCCTGAACTGGCCAGCCGCGATGTAGTCCTGCACAACGGTAACCACCATCGGAATGATCACCCACGGCTTGGAAATGCAGGTGGCCTCGGCCACCATTCCGACTTTCATGACCTGACCCTCGATCTGGCCAAATCCTGCCATGAGAGCCCTCCGTCCCGCGCCCTCCGGAATGAGAACGCCGGCCGTCCGTATCATTGGATTGACGATATCGCCCGGCCTCAGCCCGAACTGCTCGACCCGCCCGTCGAACCCGGCACGAATGAAGGTCTTGTCCAGATCGACCTGCGCTTCGGCCAGCGCTGCCTCCGCGCTTGCTTTCTCGGCGGGAAGAAGAGCGGTGACGCGGACCGCCGCGGATTGTTTTGCAGCGTTGGCGGCATCAAGCGATCCTTGCCGGCCCGCCTGCAGCACCTGCAGCTTTTCGATGTCACGCTGCGGGACGATGCCGGGATTGCGTTGCTGCAGGTCCCGCTTGGTGTTCAACTCGTCGGTGGCTTGCTGATAATCGCCCTGAGCCTGCAGGATCTGCCCTTCCGCCTTGAGAACATCGGCCTGAGCCGACAGCATGGCGGCATCGACTTCGGCGATCTTGCGCTTGGCCGTCAGCAGCGCGGCCTCCTGCTTGGCGCTGTCCAGTCTGAAAATCACCTCACCTTGTTTGACGTTCGCGCTGACATCGATGTTAACTTCGGCGACCCGGCCGGCCACTTCGGTCATGATCGGGACGGTCCGGTAGTACATCGTCGCCGTATTGGTCGAGGGATGATAATAGAAGATCATCGTGATCAGCGCGACTGTGAGCATCAGGCAGGTGATGATGCCATATCGCAGCTCGAACCAGACCGAATAAAGCGTGATTTCGTGGCCGATGCGCTTTCCCTGCCGATAGCGGCGATAGAGATAGTCCGGCAGTATCGTCACCAGCGAGCAGAGGATGATCTCAAGCATGAGCCTTTGCCTCACTCTTGGCGGCGGGGCCGTGCGTGCCGGCGTGGGCTGCGGTTTCTGGAGCCGGCTCGGTCGGGTCTGGTTCGGGCGGGCCGCCGGCCATCTTCTCGACCGATCCGGCGATCCTGCGCAGCGGCGTGCCGAAGTCGGGCAGGTCGATCATGGCGAGGAGCAATCCGATCACCCAGAACAGGTGGTTGTGCGTAAACAACGCCAGCAGGCCCAGCACGGCCACGATCTCAAATTGCAGCTTCTGCGTTTTGTGGGCCATCCGTTCCGGCAGCGTGTGCAGGTGCAAATAGAGATTGCCGACCCCGACGACGGCGGCAATCAGGATAATGCCGACAACGATCATCAGGACGTCGGTGTCTCCCGGCGCCGTGATGAAGCCTGGCAGATGATGAGGGGCGGCAGGGTGAAGGGATTCGCTCACGCAACTCTCCATTCCGAAAGAGCAAGCCGAAGTATCAAGCAATGCACCAAGAAGGCATGGACAGGCGCCCGGCTAGGCGCAGCCATCTTTGCATAATGCGGGAACTTGGCAAGCACGGGTTGTCGTTGCGAGTTGGTGCTTCGATTCTGATTTGCCTTCCGCAACGTGAAATTAGCCCGATTGCGATGATGGTCTTCTGATCTGAATCAAACAATGTGAGGGCATGGGTCCACATTCTCACGGCATGAGATGCCCGAGTTTTGCGTCACTTTTCGCCCTTCCTGAAGGAGGAGGGCGCAGGGAAGACCGGATGCGCGCTGCACCCGCGGTCTCGTGTGCGGTTTGCACTGAATAGGCTGCACACGAGCATACAGGGCAGCGGTGAACACCCGGCCTTCCCTGCGCAATGGCTTTACGGCTTATGCCGTGATCTCCCCGGAGACGAGTTCTTGGTTGACTCCGTCGCTGCCGGT
>NZ_JAFCMC010000030.1:0-88884 GCF_018130085.1 Bradyrhizobium sp. AUGA SZCCT0169
GAATGGCAGCCAGCATCGATGAATTGCTGCAGCGTATCCGCGCATTGCGCGGGATTGCCGACGACGGCGATGCCGGCACCCGGGCGAACCTTGGTGATGCCGGTCCATAGATGCGGCAGCAGCAGGTCGCCATGTTCGCGGGCAAGCTGCTGCACGCGCAGGTTCGCCTCTGATTTATTGTAGAGCGTCTTCATCTCCTGCTTCTGCCGTTCGGTGGCATGACGCACCAGTTGATCCGCGGCCTCCCAGGCGTCCGCTTCGTTTTCACGGCAGATCACCTGCAGCCGCATGCCGAAGCCGATGTCGTTCTCGCGGTCATGGGCGCGGGCCATCTGCCTGATCTCGGCGATATTGCCGGCGATCCGCTCCGGCAGATCGCCCCAGAACAGATGCACATCGGAATGTTTCGCCGACAATTCCCAGGCCTGGCGCGAGCCGCCGCCGAGATAGAATTTTGGAAACGGCTGCTGCAGCGGACGCGGCCTGATATGCGCGCCCGACAGTTTGTGGAACTTGCCTTCGAACGTCACCGGGCCGCGCGTGGTCCATAGCGCCTTGAGGATCGAGACCTCTTCCTCCATCAGCGCGTAGCGCTCCTCCTTGGCGTAACGCACGCCCTCGCCTTCGACCTCGCTCTCGTTCTGGCCCGCAATCAAATTGATGCAGATGCGCCCGCCTGACATCTGGTCGAAGGTCGAGATCATCTTGGCCAGCAGCACCGGATTGATGTAGCCGGGCCTTGCTGCAATCAGCGGCCTGATCGTCGACGAGCGTGCCGCCATGAACGCGCCCGTGATCCACGCCTCCCAGCACACCGAGCCCACCGGGATCAGCAGATATTCGAACCCGGCCGCTTCCGCCGCCTGCACCACGCGATCGCAGAGTTCGGGGGAACCTGCGACCTGCGCCTCCATCAGCCCATAGGCCGTGGTGTCGCCATGCGTGGGCAGATACCAGCCGAATTCGAGCGGACGCATCGACGCTTCTCCCTGCAAACGCCGGTCTATCCGGCTCGTGTTGCGCAACAGTCTAGAGCATGATCCGGAAAAGTGGGCACCGGTTTTTCCGAAAAGATCATGCTCAAACAAAAAGATAGCTCCCAAGCGCATGCCGCAATCGGGTTCCGGACGACGTATCGTGACTTGAATCAATTCAGCTGATGGCTTTTTTGATACCCATGACATCAACGGCACGCTAAAGATGGCACCCATGTCACCGGTCTCACTCCTTCTGAATATTGTCTGGATCGTGCTTGGCGGCGCGTGGATGGCATTCGGCTGGCTGGTGGCCGCCGTGATCATGGCCATCACCATCATCGGCCTGCCCTGGGCACGGGCGGCGTTCAATATCGCGGCCTACACGCTGTTTCCGTTCGGGTTCAGGGCGGTGTCGCGCGACCTCTATACCGGGGAGGAGGATATCGGCACCGGACCGCTCGGCGTCGTCGGCAACATCATCTGGCTGGTGCTGGCGGGATGGTGGCTGGCGCTCGCGCATGTCGTCACGGCGGTCGTGCTGGCCGTGACCATCATCGGCATTCCCTTCGCCTGGGCACACCTCAAACTGGCCGGCATCGCCCTATGGCCGATCGGCAAGATCATCGTTCCGGCGTAACGATCTCTCCGATCGATCCGGCGCGGTGCAAGCCTAATCTTAAGCCGCGGTCTCGGCCGGCGGCTTCAGCCGCTCGAATTCATCGTCGCTGATCTCGGTCTGGGCGACCAGCACGCTGCAGCGCAGCCGCTTGACCAGATAGCTGCCGACGGAACCGAACCAGCGCGCCAGCGGCCCTTGCGGACGATGCCCGACGACCACGAGATGCGCGCCGATTTCCTCGGCCACTTCCGCGATCTTTTGCCCGGCATCCCCCACCTCCAGCCGCGAGGTCGGCGTAAAGCCCACCGCCTTCAGCCGCTCGGTGCCTTCGGCCAGGATCGCCTTGTAGTCTTCGGTTTGCAGCTCGATCGGAATGGTAAGCCCGGCCTCCGGCGTCATGATCGAGGAAACCTCGACAACCGCCAGCAGGAAGACCTCGGCACGGCACATTTGCGCGAGCTTGGCGCCCTCCCGCAGGGCGCGCCGGCCCTCAACGGACCCGTCATAGGCCAGCAGAACCTTCTTATACATCGGACGTCCCCATCGATGGTCGAGAAGATCAACAGACCAAGACTAGCACCAATCCGGCGGAACGGATCAGGATTTTTGACGGGCGATGAGGCTCCGCCCCCTGCCACCTTAGTCTCAGCCGGTCTCCGCAAGGCGCCGACTCCCGTGCACCCGCAGCTCGGCTGGATAGAGGCTTGTCATCCGAAGCTGGATCGGCGAGCCGGATACTCCCTCAGGAAACGGCGCCTGTTGCGGGGCGGCACATCATTTCGGATCAGAAGAACACCCGGGGCAGGTTTGGCGGGACCCGCCGGCGGCCGGCTGGACAATCGGAAATTGGTAGCCTCTCCGGGGCAATCAATGTCCGACTACACCTTTCAATCCGGCATAGATTGATCCAATTGCAGTAGCAGCCGCACCGGCGAGAGGCCCGACGGTCCGCAATAAATCCTGCATGAGACGCGCTCTTCGACGAAGCTGCTCCTCCCCAACATGAGGCCCGAGAAGGCGAGCAAGCCTGAATGCGGCTGGGTTTGGACGGCCACCACGCGACAACGTGTTTGGCAGCACCTGGAACACCAAAACACTCAAGATGTTTCCGGTGACGAATGCCAGGCAGATGCTGGCCATATATTCCGCAACTTCACGCCACTCCACTTGCGAAGCTGGAAGAATGGGTACGCCGTCGTTGACACCCGTTATGACAAGCATAAGGACGACGCTGACCGCCGCAGCGAGTATTCCTAACGGGAATGCTCCACGTAGTCCCAGCCGACTTATCGTATAGGCGAGAAAACCAAAAGGAACAGGAATGATGACGGACGCCAGGCGCAAATAGATTGGTTGGATGTTGAATACGATCGTTACAAGGACATGAGAGACAACCAGCAAGAAGACCGGGGCAAGGATATATAGAACTGAATAGGTAACAAAGCAGCGAACAGGATGCTTGATTCGGTCGAGCTTGGCGCCCGTTCGATCAAGCTCTTGCTGCAACTTGTCAAACTCGAAGACGAGTTCCTGAATTTCCAGGAGTACCGGGCGAACGATTCGAAGATCTCGCGAGCAATGCCTGCAGGCGATCGCTTCGTGTTTGACGGTTTCGGCGCAGAAGGGACATTCCATCAGCTTCGGCTACGCTTCTTGGCACGCACAAGGGAGTCAATTTCTTCCCTCATCCTGAAAAGCTCGTCGCGCGCGCCATCTATTTTTCGTACGAGGTCATCTCGTTCCGCGATCAGCGACGCCGGCACGCCGACGTCACGAGAGCAGGAGCTGCAAACAAGAACGGCAGGCTCAATTTCGGACGCGCAATATGGACAATTCATTTTCATCCAATTCGAATGTTGAATTCAAATGTAGCCACGAAGCCGATACGTTCCCTGCGCCCGTCAGGGCATGACCTTGAGCTTGATGATTTTGGAGAACGCACGGCCCTCCGAGTCTTTGATCCCAAACTGTATAAAGTGCTCGCCCGGCGGCAGCTGTGCGTCAGGAATGTCTATGCCCGATTGTTGAGCGAAGGGCCTAATTCGAGGGGTCAGGTCAACTGTTGGATTCTTGATATACGTTGCCCGAAATGCATCCAGGTCAATGGCCGAACCGCCGAACGCTCTAAATTTCAACTTTAGATGCATGGGCGCGCGAAGCGCAGCCTTGTCTTCCATATCAAGCTCGATCTTCGGTCCGCGCGTAATGCCGCGGTCAGACGGAGGGGGCATTTCTTTCGGAGGGGGCAACTTCGCTTCTTCCTCCGTGACAATTACGGTCTTGGCGAAACTTGGCTGCCCCGTCATCGCCACAAGGCAACTTGCCATTGCGGCAGCGGCAAGCGCAGCTCGCAGGGTCATCTGACAAGGCATTTCCAAACCTTTCTCCGGTCGCTGATCGACTAGCGTCGAAGGAGCCGGTTCCCGTACGGCCCCCACGGGTATCATAACACTACCGCCGTAAGGATTGTCGCGCGCGCCTTTGAGAAGAAGCTGATAGCATTGGTCTTATATTTGCGGTTGTAAGAGGTGGACACACCATGTCGGCCAACAATAATCGTTTGATAGAAGTTTTTTCTCGCGCAATCGCTTTTTCAATTCTTGCATTGGTAACAATGTTTGCCAATCCCGCTCTTTCACAATCGGGGAATCCAGCGCTCCAAAGGTGCCGAGAAACGGTTGGGAGACCAATCGTAATGCCGTGCATGAGAGCGGGTGGAAACCTTGAATCATGCCGAGCTCTCGCAACCCCAAAGGTCAGAGCATGCGTTCAAGCCGCTATGGGCAATGCGGCAGGACGACCACACGGCTCTCCTCCAGGACAAAAGCGCTCAGCAGCAGGGCCGGCTGTCGGTCGGGCGAGAGCGCTCATCGAACAAGGAAAGTTTGCGGCGGCAATCACCGAGCTTGATCAGGCGGTCAAACAGGATCCCCAGTTTGCATTTGCGTTCGCCTGGCGCGGCACGGCCAAGAGCCGAATGGGACAGTTCAGCGAAGCCATGCCAGATCTGAACGAGGCGTTGCGGCTCGATCCTCGAAACGTGCTCGCGCTCGTCCAGCGCGGATACGCCTTTTTCTTGTTGAGGGATAATGGAAAGGCGCTGGCCGACCTGAACGCTGCCGGAGAAATTGATGCCGGCGCGCCTGGGCCTTACGCTTTTCGAGGCTTGGTCTACTCGGATATGGGAGAGCAGGAGAGAGCTCTTACAGAACTCAACAAAGCTTTGAAATTGAATCCGGACTTTGCAGTGGCCCACGGGGGAATCGGCGGCGTCTACAACAAGCAACAGGAATACGAGAAAGCCTTGTTGGCATTCAACAAGGCCCTCGCGCTCGCTCCGCGACACGTGCCGAGCCTTAGCGGAAGAGGCTTCAGCCATTTCAGCCTTGGCGAATATGATCGAGCAATTGCTGACTTGAATGAATCGATCAAACTCATTTCCAAGTTCTCGAGGCCCTACGTAAATCGCGGCCGATCCTACCTTGCCGTTGGCAATTTGCCGGCGGCGATAGCGGACTTTGATGAAGCGCTCAAATTAGAACCAAAAAACATGACGGCTTTGCTTCAACGCGCTTCCGCGTTCGAACGCTCGCGAGAGCTGGAGAAGGCGCGTACTGACCTTCAGGCTGCACTCAGCATCGCCCCATCGCATCCTGTAGCTGTGGCAGGCCTCGAGCGGATCGATACGAAGCTCGGTGCGACGCGTCCATCCAATGAGCGGGCGGGTGGCCGCATCGCTTTGGTAATCGGCAATTCCAAATACGAAAGTTTCGATTCGCTCGCGAATCCGAAACGGGACGCGGAACTCGTGGCGGATGCGCTTGGAAAATCAGGCTTCCAGAGCGTGAAGTTGTTGACCGACGCAAGCCGGGAGACGCTTTCGGCCGCGCTGCAGGCTTTTTCCAATGACAGCAAGAATGCCAACTGGGCCGTCATTTATTTTGCAGGACATGGGATTGAGCTCGATGGCAGCAATTATCTTGTTCCCGTTGATGCAAAGTTTGAAACGGACGCCGACATTCCAAAGGAAAGCGTGGCCCTCGATCAAATCCTCAACGCCGTCAGCTCGGCTGATAAAATGCGCCTTGTGGTCCTGGATGCATGCCGGGAAAATCCGTTTGCTGAAAAGAAGTCACTTTCCGTGGGGAGGGGTTTAGCGAGGATCGAGCCCGAAAGCGGAACACTCGTCGCATTCGCGACCAAGCACGGTCATCTCGCGACAGATGGCGCAGGGGAAAACAGCCCGTTTACGACTTCTCTCATTCGACGAATGGATGCTCCCGGACTGGAGATCGCCCAATTGTTTCGTATGGTCCATGATGACGTTTACACAAGCACGGGAAAGAAGCAGGAACCTTTTACGTATGGGCAATTGTCGGCGCAGGGCTTCTATTTCAAGGCGAGATAGATCCAAATCGCGCTGCAACGCACCGGCCATCCGCGCCCAATGAGCCACTGGAATATCCAAGAACCGGATAATTGACCCGCCACGGTCCCGGTCGGTTTGACGCGCGCTCGCGGTCCCGGCACCATTCGATGAACGGTTGCCTTAGGGGCTTGCTTCCCGAAATAGCCCCAAAGGCCGTTGCCGTCACCAGACCAATCGGCTAAATGAAGCCCCACTGCACCCGTAGCTCAGCTGGATAGAGCGTTGCCCTCCGAAGGCAAAGGTCACACGTTCGAATCGTGTCGGGTGCGCCAATAAAGTGCACCCCAATATCCTGTCCCCCGGGGTCACGCAGCGGAGTGATGAGTGACCCGGAATGGCTGAAGCTGATCTAGACGCCGTAATCCGGCAACTCGCCAAAGCACAGAACAAGAGCCTGATGGCCGCCGCCAAAAAGCGGCAGGGCCTGTTTATGGCCAAGGCCGCCTCGGCCAAGGACAAGGAAGCCAAGGCGCGGTTCAAGCTGCTCGCCCAAAGCGCGATGCTGCATGGCACGGCGGCGGCGAAACGGCTGCAGAACTCCGCCGACAATGCCGCCGACAGCTACGCGCGGGCGGTTAAATACGCGGCGGAAGAAATCGCGGCGATGAAGCTCGCCAAGAAAACCGAGAAGCAGGCCGAGAAGAAGGTCGAGAGGCAGCCTGCGAAGGCCGCGAAGAAGACCAAGAAGGCCGCCAAGAAAAAGGCCTGAGCGCGGCTAGCCGCGCAGTATTTCCTTCAGCTTCAGCACCGCGCTGTCGGGCGTTGTGACGACCGGCCGGCCCGAGGCTTTCGCGACCATCTCGGCGGCGGGCGCCATGCTGTATTGCGCCAGCGCGATCAGGTCGCAATCACGCAGGTCCCTGGACGCCTCCACCACCAGACGATCATGCGTGGCGCGATCGCCGCGGTCGAGGGCGGCCATGGCACCATCAGCCAGTTTCGGCACCAGCTCGATCGAAGCCGGAAATTCCCGCGGCATCGACACCAGCGTCGGCGGGAACGAGGACAGCAGGCCGATTTTGCGGCCCCTGGTGACAGCCTGCTCGATCATCGCCTCGTTCGGCTTGAGCACCGGCATCGGCGCATGCGCGCGTGCCACCGCTTCGATGCACGGACCGAAGGCGGAACAGGTAAACAGGATCGCATCCGAACCGGTGCCCGCCGCGTAGCGCCCAAGTTGCAGGAAGCGCCCGGTCATGGCCTCGGTGAGCCCGCCATCGCGCGCCAGATCGGCCGACAGGCTGTCGTCCAGCAAATTCATCAGCCGCGCGTCGGGCCAAAGTTTTGCAAACGAGGCCTCGATCGGCACGATCGAGTGTTTCAGGGCGTGGATGAGGGTAATGCGCATGCTGATCAGTGTGGCGGCGGCGCGATCGGTGTCAACCCGGTGCGCCGCCATTGTCACCGCACCCGCCAGCACCAGGCGGGAGGCGATTCACGCCGATTCGACCTTGCCGGGAACCCCGGCGATCTGGCGCTGAACAACGGACTGACGGCGCCGGCACTTGCCGCCGCGGTCACACGCTTGAATCGTGGCGCGGGCGCCGGCGCTGATCGCGTTGTAGCCGGGCGGGATCGCGATCCCTGCGGATCCGGTTCTTGAAACGGTGACCGACGACGATGAGGGCATCTTGACGACGCCCGGCATCATCGGCTGCGGGCGATGCAGGCAAATCCGTTTCGGCCGGCTGGTTATCCTGACTCACGGCTTCGAGCGCCGCGAGAAAATCGCGGCCCGCTGACGTGATCTGCCATCCCTCGTCGTCACGCAGCACATAGCCGGCGCCAAAGATGTCGATCGCCGGAACGCGTCGGGCCAGGCGTTTGATGCGCGCGTTCCAGTCCGGGCCGCTGGCGGAGAGAATGACGATGTCTCGCTTGAGTGAAGCAAGCGTGGCCCGGCCGCTGCCGTGACTGGCCAAGACCTTCAGAATAGCAACCTGTATACTCACGCCAACGCCTCGAACCGCGACGGTTCTTTTTGTTCTGTGCGATCGGAGGCGACCGTATTTTCTCGTTGAGGCGCCCGTCCAGCAACCGCGACCAGTTATCCGCAGCCTTGAGAAGGGCTTACGCATGCTTTCGCAAGCCGCCGCCTCTGCAATTCCGCGGGGCGGCATGCGCGGGCGTTCACGCAGCCTTGCGCGCGCCGACGCGGCGTTCGGGCCGCGCTGCCGACATCGACTCTTCCTCACCGTCCTGCGCCGCGCCCCAGAACTCCGACACCGTTGGTCCATCCTTGAGCCTGATGTCGAGCAGGAATCCCCAGATCTCGTGCGGCCAGACCCGGCGCCCCATCTGCGTGTACCAGCGCATCGCGTGCCGCAGGCCGGCGTCGCGATGGAACAGGACGCGCAGGATCGCCTTCGGGCGGCATTGCAGCATCATTTCGGTGAACTTGAACCAGAGCAGCACGCGCCACGGCGCCATATTGCGCGTCGCCAGCACCTGATGCTTGTAATCCCAGCGGCGTCGGTCGGTCTGGATCACGCGGCGATCGGCCGCGAGCCGGAAATACGGCGTCCAGCGGTGCGGCGTGACGTAGAGCATCTGGATCTGGTCGGGATCATACGACAACAACTGCCGCAACCCACGCCAATGATCGCGATCGGTCTCCTCCTCGAAGCCGACCACCCACGTCGCCATCGACAGGATGCCGTGCTGGCGCATCAGACGGATCGCTTCCCGATCGGTGGTGGTGGTCGCCCCCTTGCGGATCAGTTCGAGCGTCTTCTCGTCGGTGTTCTCCATGCCGAGCAGGAAGCGCTGCCAGCCTGCCTTCTTGTAGAGGTGAAGAATATCGGCGTCGCGCACGATGTCGTCGGCGCGGGTCGAGCCGACCAGGATCAGATCGACGTTCTCCGCGATCAGCGCCTCGAGGAAGGCGCGCCATGCCTTCTTCGACACCGTCGGATTCTCGTCGGCGAAGTTGATGACCTTGACGCCGTGCTCGCGATGCAGGCGCGCCAGCTCTTTCGCGAACCGGACGGGATCGCGGTGGCGCCAGCGGGTCCAGAAGCCGCGCTGGCCGCAATAATTGCACAGATGCGGACAGCCGCGCGAAAACTGCACCACCACGGCGCGCAGGCCGCCCCAGTAGCTGTACCGCGCGTGATCGATCAGTTCCCAGCCGACCCGGTAGGCATCGAGATCGCGGATCACGGGCGCAGGCTGAGTGGCGCTGATATCGTTGCCGTCGCGGAAAGCGATGCCCGCGATAGTGCCGAGATCGTGGCCATATTCGAGCGCACGCATCAGTCGCCGTGCGGTCTCCTCGCCCTCGCCGCGCACGATCGCGGTGACATAGGGCTCATCGCGCAACACCTCGCGCCAATGATAGGTCGGGAACACGCCGCCATAGACGATCAGAACATTGGGCATAGCGCGCACGATTGCCTGCGCGATCTCGGTGATGACGGGATGGCCCGAGGTCGAGCCGGAATGGCCGAACAGCACGGCGTCCGGCGCGAATGTCAGCGCCTCCGCTGTGATTGCTTGTTCCAGCATCGGGCCGAACTCGCCATCGAGCAGGCGAACCTCGTGGCCGTCGTCGATCAGGGGGCCGCCGATCGACAGCAGGCCGAGCGGCGGCAAATGGTCATCGGGGATCCGGCTGCCGATCGAAGGATGCGGCACGTTGACGAGAAGAATACGCATGGGACGTCGCTCCGCTCTGTTGGCGTCATCGTTCGTCCCCGCATGTCGTGAAAGAGCCCGGCCCCCCCGGGCCGGCGCCTGGTAAGGGAATTAGAGGCTCGGCACCTCTTCCGGTGCGATCGCCTGCAGGCCGCCGAAGCGGCGTTCGCGGCGATGGAACGCGCCGAGGGCTTCGGCAAGATCCTGCGCCTCGAATTCCGGCCACATCCGTTCGGTGAAGTGCAGCTCGGCGTAGGCGCCTTCCCAGAGCAGAAAGTCCGACAACCGCTTTTCTCCGCTGGTGCGGATGATGAGGTCGACGTCGCGAAGGTTTTTTTCCCCGGTGATGAGTTCGGCGAGCCGCTCGCGGGTGAGATCGACAATGCCGGCCGCGCGCGTTGCGGCGTTGAGGATGGCGTCGCGGGCCGAGTAATCGACCGCGATGCGCAGATGCAACGCATCGCCGGCGGCGGTGGCCGCTTCCGCGCGGGTGATGGCATGGGCGATGCCTTCGGGAATGCGATCGCGGCGTCCGATCACGGTGAGACGGACGCCGTTGCGGACCAGCGCCTCGACCTCGTTGGCGAGATAGAATCGCAACAGCGCCATCAGCGCAGAGACTTCGGTCTTCGGTCGACGCCAATTGTCGCTGGAAAAAGCATACAGCGTCAGCGCACCGACGCCCTGCCCTGGCGCCGCCTCGACCACGCGCCGGATCGCTTCGACGCCGGCCTCGTGGCCGCGCAACCGCGACAGCCCGCGCCGCGTTGCCCATCGGCCATTGCCATCCATGATGATGCCGACATGCAGCCGCGCCGCGTCTTGCGTGGCTTCAAGTTTGGGCGAGAGATTACTTTGCATCACAAAGTCTCCGATCAAAAAAGGGGATGGCGTCAGACCGGCAGGATGCCGAGCCGGGCGATGGCGATGTCTTCCTTGCCCGCGGCCTTGGCGGCGTCGCGCACCAGACGCTCCAGCACGGCGAGATAGTCGAGGAAACGGCGGCGGCCGCTCTTGGTCAGGCGGCAGGTGGTGTGGGGACGGTTGCCTTCATACCCCTTGGTGACCTCCACTAGGCCAGCCTCCTGCAGAACCTGCAGATGCCTCGAGAGATTGCCGTCGGTGAGGCCGCAGAGTTGCTTGAGGTCGGCGAAGGCCAAGCCCTTCGGGTGGGCCATCAGCGAGGTCAGGAGCCCGAGCCGCGCTTTCTCGTGGATCACGCGATCGAGCCCGTCGTAGGAGAACGGCGCGTTGTTGGCTTCAGTCTTCGGCATCATTCTCTCCGGACGCAAAATGCAGCAGTGCGGCCATCAGGAGCTGCCCGACCGCGAATGGCACGCCCATCATCCAGGGCGACAGCAGATGGTCTTGGCTGGCGAGCAGCAGGACAGTAAAGCCCGACAGGAAATACCAGGCACCGCCGAAGGCGATGCTGCGCGGCAATGTGCGCACCGAGGCGAACACGCCAAGGCTGACCAGCACCTGGCACAGTCCCGGCAGCATCCACAGCGTTTCGGGCGCGAACTTCCACAGCATGATCCCCAGCAACAGGCCGGCGACACCGGGCGGGAGAAATTGCTCGAACGCCTGCTGGATCATGGCGTCGGCGAGGCCCGAATGATGCCGGCGCGAGCGCGCCAGCATCTCGAACCAGATCAGCGCGCCGGAGAACAGCGCGGCGGCCGCCCAACCGGCAAAGAACATGACCGGCTGCCCGGTCGGATCGTTGAGCCAGAGGAATTGCAGGATCGCCGTGAGCAAGGCGATGCCGCCGGTGGCGGCAACCGTTGCCGGACCATAGCCGCGAAACGCGGTGCCGGCCGCAATCTGGCTGCGGATCGCCAGGATATCGGCCAACGCCTTGTCGAGGTCGCGCATCGCTTACCCTTACTTTGTATCGCAAAGTATACCGGATCACAAAGTAAATGCAAGGGCGATGCGCGAGGCCTGCGATTGCGTGATTACCTCAACAGCTTATTAGCGTGTGACGCCTGGCGGCGGCTTCAGACCTTCACCAGGCTCTCGAAGCCGCCATAGATCATCCGCTTGGCGTCGAACGGCATCGACTTCATATCGCCCATCGATGATTTGAGCCTGGGATCCGCCATCACCTTGGCATTGATCTTGTCGCGCTGCGCGCGCGATTTGTAGGTGATCCAGGCGAACACCACGGTCTCGCCCGGCTTCTGTTTGACGCTGCGCGGAAACGAGGTGAGCTTGCCGACCTTGACGTCGTCCGCAACCCATTCGCGGTAATCCAGCGCGCCGTATTCGCGCCAGATCTTGCCGGCCTTGGTGGACATCTTGCGATAGGCCGCGATGTTCTTCTTTGGAACTGCGACGATGAATCCGTCGACATAGGCCATGGGTTTTGTTCCCTCTGCTTGTTCGCGTCACTGCAGGGAGCGCAAGCGACGACTTATGTTAGGAGTGACAGCAGGATGCCTGAACCGGCGCCGGTGTGTAATGGTCACGTAGCCGCACCCAGTCCATCGGATAGGGCAGATCCTCCTCGTGACGACCGAGCGGCGTCAGGTCGAGATAATGATAGGCAGCGTTCATCATGTCGAGGCCGCGCGCGAAGCAGGAATAGGTATGGAAGATAGTCCCGGCCTCGTCGCGATAGAACACACTGATGCCGGGCGCTTCCTCCATGCCGATGCGGGTGGTTCCGAAATTGTACTTGTCTTCGCCTGAGTTGAGCGCCTCCGGCGTGAACGACACCTCATAATCGTAGTTGAAATCGTTATTCCCCGACGACAGCCAGTCGAAGGTCCAGCCCATCCGCGTCTGAAACGCGGCAAGCTTTTCAACCGGCGCCCGCGAAATCGCGACCAGCGTGGCGTCGCGCGCGGCGAGATGCGGAATCATGCGCTCAAATCCATCAGCCCAGAACGAGCAGTGCTTGCAACCTTCGTTCCAGTCCGGCGCAAACATGAAATGCTGCACCACGAGCTGGCGGCGCCCCCTGAACAGCTCGGCCAGCGTTACCTTGCCGCCGGGCCCGTCGAACGCATAGTCCTTGTCGACCTTGACCCAGGGCAACGCGCGACGTTCCTCGCTCAGGCGCTCGCGCGCCTGCGTCAGTTCCTTCTCATGCACGAGATGGGCTTTGCGCGCGGCGATCCAAGCTTCGCGCGAGACGACATTATGCGGCTGCATGGGCAGCTCCTGTGTTGAGCGTTCAGCTGACGAATTGTTCGAGCTTGCCGAGCAGTTCGGTCCAGCCCTTCTCATGGCCGTCGCGCGCGGCCTCATTGAAGAACTGCTCGTGATGCAGCGTCAACAGCGTGCCGGCGCCGTCCGGCTTCAGCGAGATAGTGAGTTGCGATTCGCGTTCCGGCGTCGAGTGCCAGGCCCAGCTCATCACCAGCAGCTCGTTCGGTACGATTTCGCGGTAGACGCCGCCGGCTTCAAAATACTCGCCGTCAGTGGCGTAAAAGCTGATGCGATAGCGGCCGCCGACGCGCAGATCGGTCTCCGCCTGCACCGAACCTTCCCTGACCTTCGCGGGCCCGAACCACGCCGCTAGCTTTTCCGGGTCGGTCCACGCGGCGTAGATTTTCGCCGGCGCCGCATTGATACGACGCTTGAGGGTGAGGCTTGGGCTGGTTGCGATACCGGCGTCGCGGCGAGAATCTGGCTGGATGCTTGACTGGGTGGCCATGGGTCTTCCTCCACAAAAGCTGCAAGACGGTCGAGATTGTCGGACCAGAAGCGCTGGTAGCGGTTCAACCAGTCCATCGCCTGCTCCATAGGCTTGGCGGTCAACCGGCACGCCACGGTGCGGCCGGTCTTCTCGCGCGCGATCAGGCCGGCATCCGACAACACGTCGAGATGCTTCATGATCGCGGGCAGCGACATCGCAAAGGGCTGCGCCAGTTCGCTCACGGAAAGGCTTTCGCGGTCGCCGAGCCGCGCCACCAGCGCGCGCCTCGTCGGATCGGCGAGGGCTGCGAAGGTACGGTCCAGGACGTCTTCGTAATACTTAACCATATGGTTTAGTATAGATGCAAAAGATCAGGCGTCAAGCGCCCGCTGCTGATTTTCCTGATCAATAATCCCGATAGACCCGGCCGCGCCGCGGCTGCTGGTTCAACGCCGCGCGCGGATTGACGTTGCAATAAACGCCGCGCCCGGCGGCGGAGGCCATGCACTGCTGATAGGTCTGGTAAGAACAGTCGCCGGGAATGCCGACGCCCCGGCCCTGAACGCAATAGGGGTAATCGTAAGCGGCCGCTGGCGTCGGGCCAGCCATCGTGGCCGATCCCGCCGCCAGCGCAACCAACATTGCCAGCTTCGCGTTGCGCATGATGGAATCCTCCTACGCGGCAACCATACCGCGTCGCCGGGTCGCCTCAGGTTCAAAACCTCGCGACCCGGAGCAGGTTCCCGAGAGACGCGCTACTGCACCTTCTCGATATTGGCGCTGTCGATCACTTTCTTCCACTTCTCGGTTTCTTCCACGATCATCTTGCCGAACGCATCAGGCGGCCCGATCAGCGGCTCACCGCCGAGGTCGACCAGCTTCGCCTTGATCGCGGGCTCCGCCAGCACCGCGTTCACTTCCTTGTTCAGCTTCTCGATGATTTCCTTGGGCGTGTTCTTCGGAGCGCCCATGCCGAACAGCGCGCTCGCCTCGTAGCCGGGAATGGTATCGGCAAGCACCGGCACGTCAGGCAGCAGCCCGGACCGCACCGTCGAGGTCACCGCCAGCGCTCGCAGCGAACCGGCACGGATGTGCTGCAGGATCGAGGGCATGTTGTCGAAGATCACCTGAACCTGGCCGCCGAGCAGGTCGGTGATCGCCGGCGCTGCGCCGCGGTAGGGCACGTGCTGCATCTTGGCGCCTGACATCATCATGAACATTTCGCCGGACAGATGCACTGACGTGCCGTTGCCCGAGGACGCCAAATTCACCTTGCCCGGGTTGGCCTTCACATAGGCGATGAACTCGGCAACCGTCTTCGCCGGCACGTTATTGTTGACCGTCATCACGTTCGGCACGCGATTGAACGCCGCGACCGGCGCGATGTCGCGCACGACGTTGAATTTCAGGTTGGCGTACAGAGACGCGTTGATGTAGTTCGCCGGATTGACCAGCAGAAGCGTGTAGCCGTCCGGTTCGGCGTTGATCACCGATTCGGTGGCGATGTTGTTGCCGGCGCCGGGCTTGTTTTCGATCACGAATTGCTGGCCAAGCCGCTCCGACAGCCGCTGGCCGAGCAGGCGCGCAATGATGTCGGTGGCGCCGCCGGGCGGATATCCGACCACCCACTTGACCGGCCGCGTCGGATAATCCGCCGCCAAGGCAGTGCCGATCGAAGCGGTCATCGAAAGGCCGATTGCCGTCAGGCAGATCGCGGTACGGCGTGAAATCATGAGTTATTCTCCCTGGGGGCCCGGGTTCACCCGGGCCGTTTCTATTGAACTGAGCAAGGGCCGCGTTGTAACAAACAAACATCCATGCGACCAGTGCGACGCAACGCCCTCAAGGCGCGACCAAAGGATTAGGCATGTCCGTCAAAGTGAGTGCGCTCGATCATCTCGTCATCAATGTCTCCGACGTGGCGCGTTCCGCCGAGTGGTACCGGAACATCCTCGGCATGGAGATCAAGGTGTTCGATCCGGGTCCGGGCAAAACGCCGCGGACGTCGCTGGTGTTCGGGAACCAGAAGATCAACGTGCGGCCGCGCGATGCCGACAAGGTCGAGTGGTTCACCGCCGATCATGAGACCGCCGGCAGCGACGATCTGTGCTTCCTGACCGCGAGCACGCCGGACCAGGTGGTCGCGCACCTCAAAGCCAAGGGCGTCGCGATCGAGGAAGGCCCGGTCGCCAAGCAGGGCGCGCGCGGCACGCTGCGCTCGGTGTATTGCCGCGATCCGGACGGGAGTTTGATTGAGATATCGTCGTATGAGGATGGTGCGGCGTAAGGCGTTTTGCTTTTTCGTCATGGCCGGGCTTGACCCGGCCATCGACGTCTTTCTCTCCGCCATACCGTGAAGACGTGGATGCCCGGGACAAGCCCGGGCATGACGAGCTTCTACGATTTGCGCGCCGCGCCATCCGATGGCAGAACTACTCCCAAGCAATAACCAAGGCGGCTCTCGAAGCTGCACCGGGAGGACATATGCCCATTTCACAAGCCGCTCCAGGCGTCGTCGGACCGTTCGCCGGCCTCGACGTGCCGTGGCTGCTGGGGATGCGGGCCGAGAGCCGCCGCGATCATCCGTTTCTGATCTGGGCGCCGTTCGAGGCTCCGGCGCGGAGCTGGTCCTACGGCGAATTTCACGAACGCGTCGGCGCGCTGGCGGCGGGCCTGGTCAAGCGCGGCATCAAGCCCGGCGACTATGTGCTTGTTCATCTCGACAATTGCATCGAGGCGATGCTGGCGTGGTTCGCCTGCGTCGAACTCGGCGCCATCGCCGTCACCACCAACACCCGTTCGGCCGCCGCCGAAATGGAATATTTCGCCGGCCATTGCGGCGCGGTCGCCGCGATCACCCAACCGTCCTATGCCGAATTGATTTCGGCCCATTGCCGCGATCTGCGCTGGATCGCCGTGATCTCGCACGACGCCGGCGCGGTGCCCGCGCAGGGCGCCGCACGCGGCGACAGTTTCGAATCGTTGTTTGCCGACAGCGCCGACCGGCCGCGCCGCGCCGCCGACCCGTTTGCGCCGTGCAGCGTGCAATATACCTCCGGCACCACGTCGCGCCCGAAGGCAGTGCTGTGGACCCACGCCAACGCGCTGTGGGGCGGCAAGATCAACGCCGCCCATGAGGATTTGCATCAGAGCGACGTGCACCAGACCTACCTGCCGCTGTTTCACACCAACGCGCTGGCGTATTCGATGCTCGCAACGCTGTGGGTCGGCGCGTCCTGCGTGATCCAGCCGCGATTTTCCGCAAGCCGGTTCTGGAACGTCGCGCTGGAACATGGCTGCACCTGGACCTCGACGATCCCGTTCTGCTTGAAGGCGTTGCTCGAGCACGAGATCCCGAAGCATCACAAATTCCGGCTCTGGGGCACCGCGGTGAACGATCCGCCGCCTTTCGCCGCCTTCGGCGTCAAGACCATCGGCTGGTGGGGCATGACCGAAACCATCACCCACGGCATCGTCGGCGAGGTGGACCAGCCCAACACGCCGATGTCGATCGGCCGCGCCGCGCCGGAATACGAGATCCGCATTACCGATGACGACGGTTCACCAACCCAAGTCGGCGACACCGGCAATCTCCTGATCAAGGGCATTCCCGGCCTGTCGCTGTTCGCCGAATACCTGCACAACGACAAGGCCACCCGCGAGAGCTTCGACGAGCACGGCTATTTCATCACCGGCGACCGCGTCACGCTGCTGGACAACGGCTTCATCAAGTTCGGCGATCGCGCCAAGGACATGCTGAAGGTCGGCGGCGAGAATGTCGCGGCGTCCGAGATCGAACAGGTGGTCGCGCTGGTGCCGGGCGTGCGCGAGGCCGCGGTGGTGGCGAAGAAGCATCCGATGCTGGACGAGGTGCCGGTCGTGTTCATCATTCCGCTGGAGGGCGTCGCGGCCGCGCCGGCCGAACTGCAGGACAAGGTGATGGCGGCCTGTCGCAATGCGCTGGCCGACTTCAAGGTGCCGCGCGAGATAATTTTTGTCGACGAGATGCCGCGCTCGACGCTGGAGAAGGTGGCGAAGGCGGAATTGCGGAAGTTGCTGGAGTGAGCGCGGCTGTCTTCTTCGTCATTGCGAGCGTAGCGAAGCAATCCATACTTCCGTTCACGCTGAGATGGATTGCTTCGCTGCGCTCGTAATGACGCGGAGAGCCTAGCCATACCCGAACGCGATCGGGCGGAAGGCCTGCAGCAAATGCTGGTCGAGCTTGTCGCCCATCTCTTCCATCACCCTGAACGCCTTGACGTGGGTGAATTGCAGCCGGTAGGCGCGCTTCTCGACCAGGGCGGCGTAGATGTCCACGATCGTCGTCAGGCGCACGATGTCGCTGATCTCCTTGCCGGAGAGGCCGTCGGGATAGCCGGTGCCGTCGAGGAATTCATGGTGGTGCAGCACCACGTCGAGCATTTCCGGCGGAAAACCGCCTTGCGCCGCCAACGCGTCATAGCCGCGGCGCGGATGCTGGCGCATCTCGTGCATTTCCTCCGGCGTCAGCGGATCCGGCTTGTCGAGGATCGCGACCGGGATGAACGCCTTGCCGACGTCGTGCAACAGCGCGGCGCGGGCGAGACGGCGCTGGTCGTCCTCGCGCATGCCAAGGTGCTGCGCGAAGGCGACCGCAAAGCCGGTGACGAACAGGCAGTGCCGATAGCTGTCGGTGTGGTGGCAGCCGACCGTCGTCAGCCATTCACGCAGCGAGGTGTGCTTGATGGCTTTCAGAATCTTGTTTTCGGCCTGCACGATGTCGCTGTATTTCAGCGGCTCGCCGGCCCGCATGCCGTTGAAAATCCTGACCATGACGCCGTGCGCGGCTTCGACACCGCGGTTCAGCGCCTTGCCGCGGTCGGTCTCGTTGTAGGAACTGTCGTCCGGGAACGCGGCCCGGATGCGCTGCAGGATGCCTTGCGCGTCGAACGGGCGCGCGATGGTGTCGGTGGCGCCGAGCGCCCAGGCCTGCATCGAGCCGTGATGCAGCGCATCCGCCAGCACGAACAGCCGCGGCATTTCGCGATAGGCCTCGGTGCGCAGCTTGTTGCGCACCATCTGCACGCTCTCGGCCGAGCGCAAATTGATATCGACCACGATGCCGGAGAGATCGCGCGCCGGCGCGTCGGGAATATCCGTGGTGGCGATCATGTCCACCTGGCCGACCGACTGCAGAATGCCGGCCAGTTCGCTGCTTTGATCGCTCCGATCCGACGCCAGCAGCAGCCGGCGCTTGGACGGAGTCTTGTTGGTTAATGCTGTCATAGGACCCCAGGGCCTTGCGGTGATGACCGTTCGCCAAGCTACCGGATAAGGAGTTCCCTGTGGCTTAAGACGTATCGTGAATGTTGATTGATCAGGATTGTTAGAATTTTAGGGATTCCATTCGCGGTTGTTGCCTGATCGCGGGCCGCCGCTCCACACAACTGTCGTCCTCCGCGAAAGCGGGGGACCCAGTACGCCGCGGCTTCTCGGCTCTATTATCAGCGCCTCTGGAATACTGGGTCGCCCGGTCAAGCCGGGCGATGACACTGAATATGTGGCTACGATCTCGCGGCGCATGGCGCCCGAGCTTTGCCAGAAAATCCTTACCCCCAAAATCAGAGGGCGCAGGGAATGCCGGATGCGCGCTGCACCCGCGGTCTCATGTGCGATTGTGCATAAGAATGCTGCACATGAGCATACAGGGCAGCGGAGAGCATCCGACATTCCCTGCGCAATGGCTTTACGGCTTATGACGCGCTCTCCCCGGTGAGACGGCCTCTATTGCCACCGTCACTGCGCAGGGCGTGAGCCATTGCGCAGCTTGACGCCGTTACGGGCGCCAGGACCACACGCTTTCACCGTACGCATCAGCCGCGACCGTCAATCGCAACCTCAGCGTCCACCGCATCCCCGCCCCTCGTCATGACGACGGCCGACGCCCCTCTGAGTGGGACGGGATGGCGATAGATGCGCACTGATTTGGGTCGGGCGACAACAGAAACATTTTTGATTTACGGAAATTTTTGGCTTGACACGATTTCTGTAAATCGCAAGTGATTTGCCCGTCGGGTTGATTTGTCGCAGCCGAAACCGCAAGATTGCGCATGCGCGCAAGGCGACTCAATCGGGGTTTTGCAATTCATCCGGAAGGAAACTACGGTGGAAGATAATGCAATCAGCCGTGGTCGATTTGGATGAATGTTGTTGGTCGGATCGAAAGCGTTTGGCGCTATCCTGTGAAGAGCATGCGCGGCGAAATGCTGCCGGAAGCCTATGTCAGCTTCTCCGGAGTTTTGGGCGACCGCCTCTACGCGGTCCACAACTCGGCCGCGCCCACGGCATTTCCGTATCTGACGGCACGGGCTCGCCCGGATATGCTGCTGTATCGTCCGTTTTTCCGCGAGCCGGCGCGTTCGGTGCTGCCGAGCAACCTTGCCGAGGCCGAGGCGCGCGGACCTGGCATCACCCCGCTTTTTCCGGGCCTTGAGGATCTGGCCGTCGATGTCGCGGCACCGTCGGGAGAAATTTTTGGGGTTGATGATGACAGATTGCTCGGCGCGCTGACCGACGAATCGTCGCCGGGCACTCTGACGATGCGACGGTCCGATCGCGCGATTACGGATTGCCGGCCGCTGTCGTTGCTTGCGACCCGGACGATCGACGGCATTGGCCGCGCAGTGGGCCTGAGGCTCGACAAGCGCCGCTTTCGCGAAAACCTCTATGTCGATCTCAACTCCGGCGAAAGCTTCGCCGAAGACGCCTTCGTCGGCCGGCGGCTGCGGATCGGTCCGAAACTGACGGTCCACATTCTGGAGCGCGACATCCGTTGCCGCATGATCAACATCGATCCGGAGTCGCTCGAAGAGAACTCCGAGATTTTGCAATATGTCGCCAAGAACCATGACAACAGAGCCGGCGTCTACGCCGCTGTGCTGGTGGAGGGTCTGGTTCGACCGGGTGACGAGATCGTTGTTGAGGATTAATCACGGCGTAGTTCTCTTCAACCGCTGATCGATGCGAGATGGCGGATTAAAGGGAATCCGCCCAGTTCCAGCCAATAGGCACGTGGTCTTGATTTCGGCCAAAGAGATGCCGAAGTTTCGCAGGCATCAACGTCAGGAATGAATCATATGGCCACCTTTATCCTGATCCCCGGAGGCTGGCAGGGCGGCTGGGTCTACCAACAGGTGGCCGAGATACTTGCCGCGCACGGGCACAAAGCCTTGCCGATCACGCTTTCAGGGCTCGGCGATGCTCCCGCCCCGATGGCCAATCTTGAAACCCACATTGGTGAGGTCGTCAGTGCCGTGAAGTCGCAGCAGGGCGACGTGGTCCTTGTTGGGCAATCCTACGGCGGGATGGTCGTGAGCGGCGCGGCCGATGCTGCGCCATCGCAAATCCGGGCGCTGGTCTATGTGGACGCCTATGTGCCTGACACCGGCGACTCCGTCTGGTCGCTGACGACGCCGCGTTTTCGCGATCTCTTCGTCGCGGGCGCGAGGGCCGACGGACTAAACTGCGCGCCGCCTCCCACCCTTGACCCGCGATGCCGGCCGCATCCGATGGGGACGTTTCTGCAATCCATCAATCTCAGCGGACGCTGGCGCGAAGTGCCGCGCAAGACCTTCGTCGGGGCGCATGGCTGGGAGGGCAGTCCGTTCCTCGACCTTTATCAACGCTTGAGCGGCGAGCCGGAGTGGTCGACCTTTGCCCTCGATTGCGGGCACAATGTAGCGCGGCTGCAGCCCGAGGCTTTGGCCGAGATATTGCTGGCTCAGGTTTGAACGAGCAGTGCGTGCAATCCATCCAAGGCGGAAGCTTAGTCACTGCGTAGGGCGGGTTCTCTTTAACCCGCCATCTCGCAAATCGAGCGGCGGGTTAAAGAGAACCCGCCCTACGAAGGTCTATGGCCAACCGTGGTGCGATCACCGTCGTTCGCCGAAGTCCCCGCTCGTCTCGCCATCCCCAGCCCAATCCTCCGGAAACAATCCGGCGCCAACATCGCGATGAAACGAGGAATGCGGCCAATCGCGCACGCGCGTGACGAGGCCGTGCTTGAGCGGATTGATGTAACAATACTCGACGTGGCGCGCATAATCAGCTTCGTCGCGAATAAGGTGCTCCCAAAATCTGCGTTGGCCACGTTCGTTGCGCGCGACTCGAACAGCGCTGAGCCGCTCCTGCTTCGGCAATGCCCGCGCGAAACGGCTCTTGATCAGACGCCAGCGGGTGGAGAAGTCATGATCACCGGGCGGCAGCGTCCAGACCGCATGCACATGATCGGGCAACACGACGAAGGCATCGATCGTGAACGGATGACCCATACGCGTTGCCGCAACGGCGTCGCGCAAGCTCTCGATATGCTCGACGAGCAGGGATTTCTGCCGCTCCAACAGGTTGACCGTAAAGAACCAGCAGCCGCCTGGAACGAACGCGCGACGATAATTTGGCATAGGGCAAAGGATAGCACATGTCGGAGTTGCGTTGCGGCCAAGGCGGCGGGATTACGTAGGGCGGGTTCTCTTTAACCCGCCGCCCGATTGCGAGATGGCGGGTTAAAGAGAACCCGCCCTACGAAGGTCTCCCAAAAAAAAATCCGCCGGAGAAATCTCCGGCGGATCGTTGATGCTGCATAACCTTAGGCGCCCTTACGCCTTCATGCTCGCCTTGACCGCCTCCGCCGTGATCGGCAGCGCGCGGATGCGGGCGCCGCAGGCGTTGAAGATGGCGTTGCCCAATGCTGGTGCGATCACGGTCACCGCCGGCTCGCCGACGCCGGTCGGCTTTTCGCCGTTGGCGATGACGTTGACGGCAACTTCCGGCACCTGGCTCATCCGCAGCGGCGTGTAGGTATCGAAGTTGGTCTGCTCGATACCGCCATCCTTCAGCGTCGCCTTCTCATACATGGCGAGCGAAAGGCCCCACAGCGCCGCACCCTCGACCTGGGCGCGGATGTTGTCGGGATGCACCTGCATGCCGACGTCGGTGGCCACGGTCAGTTTCTTGACCTTGACCTCGCCGCTTGGCGAGACCGCGACATGGGCCACACAGGCGGTCCAGCTGGCCGTCGCCCGTTCCTGCGACGACACGCAGGCCACGCCCATGCCTTCACCTTTCGGCAGTTTGACGGTGCCGTAGCCGGCCATGCCCATCGCCGCGAGCAGGGTGCTGCGCAGACGCTGCGCGCCACCATCGTTCTTGCCTTTGCCGTCGAGCAGGGAGATCCGGTACTCGGCGGGATCCTTGCCGGCGGCGTGGGCGAGTTCGTCGATCATGCTTTCGACCGCCCAGAAGGTCCAACCCGGCGCGACCGACCGCAGCTGCCCCGACGGGGTGGCGTTGTGCGCCATCTCGTTCTTGATGGCGCGCACATTGTGATTGGGCACGGAATAGAAGAAATCCGCGCCGTTCACGGTGAACGCATCCAGCGGCCCCTTCTTGTCGACCGAGGGCGACAGGAAATCGGGGATGCCCCAGCGCTGGGTCGGCCACGCACTGACCACGTCGTGATTGAGCGCGATCAGCTTGCCGTCACCATCGAGGCCCGCCTTGACCTTCTGGAAGGTCAGGGGGCGCGAATAGTCCATGGTCATGTCGTTTTCGCGGGAGTAGATCACCTTGACCGGCTTGCCGACGGCCTTCGCCGCCTGCACCGCGGGCACCATCATGTCGGCGTCGAGACGCCGGCCGAAGCCGCCGCCCAGCCACATCTGGTGCATCACGACGAACTTTGGATCTATACCGGCGGCGCCCGCCGCGATCGCGCCGGAGCGCGTCGCGAACTGATTGCCGGAATAGATATTCAGGATGTCGCCCTTGAACTCCGCGGTGGCGTTCATCGGCTCGAGCGGCGCATGGATGTTGATGCTGGTGGTGTACTCGGCCTCCAGCACTTTCGCCGCCGTCCCGAAGGCCGCCGCGGTATCGCCGTCCTTGACGAAGAACTGCCCGGAATCATCCAGCTTCTGCAGCCGCTTCGCCTCCTCGAGCAATGACTCGCTCGACAGCTTGGCGTTCGGACCATTGTCATAGGCGATCTTCAGCGCTCCTGCGGCTTTCTTCGCATTGGCATAGGTGTTGGCGACCGCCACCACCCAGCCCGTCGTGCTGCCGGTCTTGTCGTCGAGCGTCACCGCCTTGATGAAGCCCGGCACTTTCTTGGCTGCGGAATCATCAACCGATTTCACTGTGGCGCCAAAACGCACCGGCGGGGTCACGACAGCGCCGTAGACCATGCCCGGCAAATTGACGTCGATGCCGTATTTGGCCGTGCCGTTGCTCTTCGGCGGGATGTCGAGCTGCGGAACGGAAACGCCGACCATGGTGTATTGATCGGGGGTCTTGAGCTTGATCGCCTTGAGTTCGTCCGGCGTAAAGGTTTTTGTAATTTTACCGCTCTTGACGATGTCGGCAAAACTCATCGACTTCTTCGACTTCGGATGCGACACGGTGGAATCGCGCACCACCAGTTCGCCGGCGGGAACGCCCATGATCGTGGCCGCCGCCTGCGTCAGCGCGATCCGCCCCGCGGCGCCCGCGCGGCTCATCGCATCGAAGTTCATCATGGTCGACCAGCTGCCGCCGGTGATCTGCGCGCCCAGAACGGGATCGTTGAACTTCGGATCGTTGGAGGCGAGCTGAACCCGCATGTCCTTCCAGGACGAGCCGAGCTCTTCGGCAACGATCTGCGCCATGGTGGAAGCGATGTGCTGGCCCATATCGGCCTTGCCGCACGTCACGGTGACCAGGCCATCGGGTCCGATCGAGTACCAGACGCTGGGATCGAACTTGGCCGGGGCCGCCAGCGCCTGATCGGCGCCGAGAAGGCCGGGGACAGCGGAGTACCCGAGCGCGAGACCTGCTGCGGCGGTGCCGACGAGGAAGGAGCGGCGGCTGAGGTCGGCCGGTTCGCGGTCCAATTTTTCCTGTGCGATCTTTTTCACGTGCGTGTTCATGTTGGCCTCCGCTCGGTGCCGGCGCTGGACGCGGTGCGCATGTCGGCGGCGGCGCGCAGAATCGCCTTCTGGATGCGGGAATAGGTCATGCAGCGGCACAGATTGCCGTCCATATGCGCAACCACTTCTTCCTTGGTCGGATTGGAATTCTTGGACAGCAGCGAAGCCGCCTGCATGATCTGGCCGGACTGGCAGTAGCCGCATTGCGGAACCTGCTCGATGATCCAGGCCTTCTGCAGCGGATGATCGCTCTTGGGGCTGAGGCCTTCGATGGTGGTGATCTTCTTGCCGACGGCCTCGCTGACCGGAGTCTGGCAGGACCTGACGGCTTCGCCGTTGACGTGAATCGTGCAGGCGCCACAGAGGCCGGCGCCGCATCCGAATTTCGTACCGGTCATTTGCAATTGTTCGCGAATGACCCATAGCAGCGGCGTATCGTTCGCCGCCTCGACGGACATATTCCGCCCGTTGATATTCAGATTTGGCATTTGCGCTCCCCTTCCGGTGTTGGAAGCCGCTTACGGCGGCAACTCACTGTTGGGCATTTGCTGACACCCACCGGGTCGATGTCAGTCGGCGCGCAGAATGATACCGATCGGAATTAGAGGCAATGCAATTTGGAATCGTTCGAAGGGAATAAAATTTTGAAAAATCTGGTTGTGCGCTGCGGCAAGGTCTTGCGCGTGCCATTGATTTGGAATGCCCGCGGCGTGGGCACGGTCCGCCATTTCCGCATTTCCCAACCGCTGACGGATCGCGCTAGGATGCCGAAATTACGCATGATTGTTTTGGGAAAATCGCAATGCCGAAGATCAACCGTGGCGGCGTCGACATCTATTACGAGGTGCATGGCAGCGGCCCACCGCTGCTGTTGACCCACGGTTATTCCTCGACCTCCGGGATGTGGCAGGGCCAGATCGAGGCGCTGTCGAAACATCACAAACTCGTGTTGTGGGACATGCGCGGCCACGGCCAGTCGGATTATCCCGATGATCCCGCAGCCTACAGCGAAGCGCTGACGGTGGCCGACATGGCGGCATTGCTCGACGAAGTCGGCGCCGACAAGGCCATCATCGGCGGGCTGTCGCTTGGCGGCTACATGTCGCTGGCGTTCTATCGCAGCTACCCGGAGCGTGTGCGGGCGCTGCTGATCATCGACACCGGACCCGGCTTCAAGAAGGACGATGCGCGCGAGGTCTGGAACAGGCGCGCCCATGACACCGGCGACCGTTTCGAGCGCGATGGACTGGACGTTCTGAAATCCGCCAGCCGCGAACGCTCCGGCGTCAGCCATCGCGACGCGTCGGGACTGGCACGGGCCGCGCGCGGCATGCTGATCCAGCGCGACGCGCGCGTGATCGAATCGCTGCCCGACATCAAGGTGCCGTCGCTGGTCGTGGTCGGCGCCGACGACACGCCGTTCCTGGCCGCGTCCGATTACATGGCGGCAAAAATTCCCGGCGCGAAGAAGGTGGTGGTTCCGGCCGCCGGCCACGCCGTGAACATCGATCAGCCGCAGGCTTTTATCGAAGCGGTGCTGCCGTTCCTCGGTGGTCTCGATGTAAAGGCGAGCGCGAGGGCCGCGTCATGAAGGCCATTGCCGCGGCTCTGCTTCTCGTCGCCAGCGCCGCACCCGCGCTCGCGCAGAAGCTGCCGCCGTTCGGCGGCCCCTACCCGCCCCCGTTCACCGAAACCCTGTCGAACACCATACCATTGGAGTTCGGCATGGATGCGATGGAAGCCGAACGCGCGCTTGGCACCCCGCTCAATTACGTCAAGGGTCGGCCGGGCAATGAGGTGTTCCTCACGTTCCGCGATCTCGGCGGCAGCGGCTTGTTTCCCAGCAAGCACCGGCTCTATCTGCAATTCCGCAAAGGCCGGCTGGCGGGCTGGAAGGGCGACTGGGGTCACAACTGGATGTGGCAATAACCGCCGCCTTCCCTGCAACAGGCTTCGTGCAACCACTTCAACGAAAAGCAACCCTTCAACAAAAAGGATTGAAACGTGGGACAGGATATTACACTGACGGCTTCGGACGGTTTCAAACTCGGCGGCTATCGCGCCGATCCGGCGGGCGCGCCCAAGGCGGCCATCGTGGTGATCCAGGAGATCTTTGGCGTCAATCACCACATTCGTTCGGTGTGCGATCGCCTCGCGAGCGCCGGCTATGTCGCGATCGCACCGTCGATCTTCGACCGCATCACGCCCAATTTCCAGAGCGGCTACTCGCCGGACGAAGTCGCGAACGCGCGAAAGTTCGTTGCCAATCCGGATTGGGCGGCGATGCTGCTCGACAGCCAGGCTGCGATCGATGCGGTCAAGAGCGTGGGTCCGGTCGGCATCATCGGCTTCTGCCTCGGCGGCAGCATCGCCTTCGCCGCCGCGACCAAACTGACGGGGCTATCGGCCGCGGTCGGCTATTACGGCGGCGCCGTCGTCCGCTTCGCCGACGACATGCCGAAAGTGCCGACGCAATTGCATTTCGGTGAAAAGGACGCCGGCATTCCCTTGACCGACGTCGAGACCATCAGGACCAAGCGGCCCGACGTCGAAGTCTATGTCTATCCCGGCGCACAGCACGGCTTTCACTGCGACGAGCGGGCCAGCTACGACAAGACCAGCGCCGACATCGCCTGGCCGCGCAGCCTCGATTTCTTTGCCAGGCATTTGAAGTGACGACAAAGTCGTCATACTCCACTGTCGTCCCGGCCTTGAGCGCAGATGCGCAATTGCGCATCGGGGGACCCATACTCCGTGATGTCCGTTGTTGCGGAAGGTCTCTAACGCCGGCGATCTCACCGATAGGCCGCGGCGTATGGGTCCCGGCTCAAGGCCGGGACGACGGATGAATTGTAGCCGCGCTCTCGCCCGCCTTACTCGCCCTTGACGCCGGTGGCTTTCACGACATCCGCCCAGCGCGCGGAGTCGCGGCGCAGGGTGGCTGCGAAGGTTTCCGCCGAACCGCCGACCGGCATCAGGCTGACCGTCTCGAGCCCTGCTACTCCCTCGGGGGATGCGATGATGCGGGCCAATTCCGCGGACAGTTTCGTGACGATGTCCTTGGGCGTTGCAGCTGGCACGAAGACACCGACCCAGCCTTCGGCCTCAAAGCCCGGGAAACCGAGTTCGGCGAGCGTCGGCACGTTCGGCAGTTGGGTCCTGCGCTTTTCGCCGCCGACCGCCAGCGCCCGGACCTTGCCTGCCTGGATTTGCGGGCCGGCCGTGGTCAGGTCGACGAAGCCTGCGGTCACCGTGTTGTTGAGCAGATCGTTCACCAGCGGCGCCGCGCCACGATAGGGAACATGGGTCATGTCGATGCCCGTGTTCTTCTTCAGGAGTTCGCCGTAGAGATGTGACGTCGTCGCGTTGCCGAACGAGCCGTATGGCACCTTGCCGGGGTTCGCCTTGGCGTGATCGATCAGTTCCTTGACCGTCTTGATCGGCTGCGCCTCGGGGACCGTCAGCACGATCGTCGAGAGCCCGACCTGGGTCACCGGCGCGAGATCCTTGAAGACGTCGTAGGGCAGTTTCGCAACCAGGCTCGGCGCCTGGATGATCTGGGTGATGGCGACCAGCACGGTGTAGCCATCGGGCTGCGCCTTGGCGACGTAATCATTGCCGACCACACCGCCGCCGCCCGACTTGTTTTCGACGACGACAGGCTGCTTCCACGCTTCCGACAGTTTGTTGGCGAGGAGGCGCGCCGAAACGTCGGTGGCTCCGCCCGCGGGATACGGCACCACGAAGGTTATGCGCCGCTCCGGATAGGACTGCGCCGCCGCTTGATCGGCGGACACGCACACCGCCGTCATCGCAATGCCTGCGATCATGGCAGCTGAAATGGCGGTGCGCACGAGCTTGATTGGCAGCCGGATGCTCATCTTTTCTCCAAGTGATTGATAGGTTGATTTCGCTGGATTGCGTTGACGGCGGCATAGGCCGCCGGCCTGTGAGAGGCAAGTTCCGATCCGGCGCCTGACGCCGAATGCGCTGATTCACCACAGCCGGCCATGACAATGCCGCTGCACGGAATTTTTCGACCAGCACCGCCCTTAGATTTGCGGCTAGAACCAGCGCTCGCCGACCAGCACCGTATCGCCCGGGCTGATCGAGGTGCCGGGCGGAACGATGTAGCGCGCGGTTCCCGAAGCGTCGGTGTGCGTGACCGTGACCCGGTCGCGCCGCGCGCGGGGCGAGAAACCGCCGGCAATCGCCACCGCGCTCTCGACGGTCATGTTGGGCACGTAAGGATATTGTCCGGGCGCCGCCACTTCGCCGAGGATGAAGAACGGACGGTAGGCTTCGATCTCGACCGCAACGGAGGGATCACGGATGAAGCCGGCGCGCAGCTTGGCTGCGATCTCGGCCGCGAGACCGGCGGGCGTGCGGCCGCGCGCCGGCACCGAGCCGATCAGCGGAATCGTGATCGAGCCGCCGGCATCGATCGCGTAGGTATTGGTGAGGCCTTCCTGGCCGTAGACCACGACGCGCAGCCTGTCGCCGGCATCGAGATGATACGACGTGTCATAGCGGACCGGTTCGGCATAGGCGACGGGCGCTGCGACAACCACGGGCGCGGGCGCGTAAACCGGACGCGGCGTTCTGGCAAAGGACGCGCGCATCGCGCTGATGGCGCCGCCGCCGCTATTGTCCACGACGGCGACCGGCGCCGGCGCCGCGCCATAGGTCATGGCGTCGAGATCGGCTTGCGGCGCGACCGCGACGGGTCCGGCCGTGCGCATGCACCCCGACAGAGCGAGCGCGGCCATCATCGCAGCGATCGAAAATTGAAACGCGCGCGCAACTCGCACCGGAGCATCCCTCAAAGCGAGACAGCTCTAGTCTTGCACCGGTTATGGTTAACAAAACGTTTTTTTGGGGTGGGGTCCTCAACGGAACACAGCGAGCAGACCACCGTCATTGCGAGCGCAGCGAAGCAATCCATCTCGCCGCAAAAAGAAAGAATGGATTGCTTCGCTTCGCTCGCAATGACGGGGCTAGGCGGCGCTCACATCAACACCGATCGGGCACGACACGCCGGTGCCGCCCAGCCCGCAATAGCCGGCCGGATTCTTGGCGAGATATTGCTGATGATAGTCTTCGGCAAAATAGAATTCGCCTGACGGCGCGATCTCGGTGGTGATGGCGCCAAGACCCTTGGCTGCCAGCGCCTTCTGGTACATCGCCTTCGACGCATCGGCGGCTTTGGCTTGCGCATCGCTGCGCGTGTAGATCGCGGAACGATATTGGGTGCCGACATCATTGCCCTGGCGCATGCCCTGCGTCGGGTTGTGATTTTCCCAGAACGTCTTCAGCAGCGCCTCAAGGGAGATCTTCTTCGGATCGAACACGACCAGCACCACTTCGGTGTGACCGGTGCGGCCCGAGCAAACTTCTTCGTAGGTCGGATTGGGCGTGTGGCCGCCGGCGTAACCGACGGCGGTCGCAAAGATGCCCTCGCCGAGTTGCCAGAACTTGCGCTCGGCGCCCCAGAAACAGCCGAGCGCGAACACCGCCTGCTCGAGACCTGCAGGATAAGGCGGTTGCAGCTTGCGGCCGTTGACGAAATGGGTTGACGCGGTCGGGATCGGCGTGGCGCGGCCCGGCAGCGCTTCGGCGGCACTCGGCAACGCGGTGGTCTTGCGCATGAACAACATGGATTGCCTCCAGGCGGAACATCGGCTGGCGCGCAAACGGCGGCAGCGGGCTCACTTCTATATAAGGCTTTACGCGGGTTGCCGCAGCCCTGTTACGCAAGCCTCCTTAGATTAAGCCTTGGCAACGCCGGCCTTGCCGAACCAAAGCCTGTCAGTCCCGCGAATAGCCGATCAGCGGCTTGCGGGGCCGGAACAGGATCATCAAGAGAATGCCGAACACGCCCAGCACCGCGAACACCGGCTGGTCCAGCAGGACCTTGATGATGCTGTTCCAGAGCCAGGGCGCGGCACTCTCAACCGAAGTGCGAAACGCCAGCTGGCTGGACTGGTGGATGTCGTTCCAGAACTGCCCAAACCGGGTGAAACGCAGCGTCTGGTCGGCGACATACCGTGCGCCGTCATAGACCATGAAGATGAATCCGCCGGCCAGGAGCAGCAGGCCAATTAGCCGGAAGAAACCGCGGATCATGCGTCACCTTATACCTGTCGGGCCCGGAGGGCCGTCAGCCCAATACCGGGCCCCCCTAATAAATTCAACCTCGTCAGCACCTTATGCGCCATTTCCGGCCGGATTTTCCGGTTTTTGGAGGGGCCGGAAAGCGTTGACGGTGCAGAACCAGCCCTCTATAAGACCCCCAATGGCGGCGGGCGCAATCCCGCCGCCGCTGTTCTTTGAGCCGCGCCGCGGTGGGAGCATTTTGGCTCCCGAGCATGGCGACCTCAAGGACACCTTGAAACACACCAGCGCAATTTGAACGGCCGGCGCGCTCAAGCCCGACCACCCGAGCGATGACAGCCGAAGGATAGTTGAGAACATGGCCAATACCACTTCCGCCAAAAAGGCGACCCGCAAGATTGCCCGCCGCACCATCATCAACAAGTCGCGCCGCACCCAGATGCGTGGTGCGGTTCGCACCGTCGAAGAAGCCATCGAGAGCGGCGACCGCGATGCAGCGTTGAAGGCGATGGCGCGCGCGGAACCGGAACTGATGCAAGCCGCGCAGCGCAACATCATTCACAAGAACAACGCGAGCCGGAAGGTGTCACGCCTGACGCACCAGATCGCCAAGCTTGCGAAATGAACTGACGGAAAAAAATATTCGTCAAAAAAGCCCGGCCCTGGCCGGGCTTTTTCTTTTTTCCAATTCGATTGTCCCGTTGCTGCACAGTCGAGCGCGTGTCATATTTCTTCGGCCCCGTAGTTTTACGCGGTGCAGTTTGTTGCAACGGCAATGCTGTGCGCAGACGCGAGATGCACAGCACGTTTTGCTGCGCGAGATTCAAGTTTTGTTGCGCGGGGTTCAAAAAGATTTCCGCGGTTTACCCGCAACAGCCGCGCGAGAGTTACCCTAAAAAAGAATCGCGAAAAACTTCGTCTCGCTAACCACTTATCCACATAGCGACTTCAAGCGGTTTGAAAACCGGTCCGCGCAAGCGCGATTGTAACGGTTTCTTAAAATTTTTCTCGAGTGCGTCGAAAATTGTCACGATGCGCAAGCGCGCGCGATTCTGTTCACGAATCCAAAAACTTGCTTTCGAGTGTCACAATTGCAGCGCGGCCACACAGCCGAAGACTCGGTCACGCACGTCGATTCACGGATTGTCAGAATTTCCGCTTGGTGTACATCTATGGTCGTTCGCGACGCCCACGGCTCTCCAGACCAGCGCGGTTTGAGACCCAAGGGTGGACGTGCAAATCGGCGGCGGTGTGCGCGTTAGCGACGCTTTCCAAGCGATGCTAAGTTGGTAACTCATAGCAATATGAGAATGGTTGTTCTGTGTCTAAATTTCTCAGGCGTGGCGTGCAGGTTTCGCGTGTCGATGACTAGGGAGATAAGGCAGGTGTTGGCAACCGCATCGTTGGGAACGCGTAGCGCGTGAACGTGTTGAAGACGACAGACTGAGGTTACGCGGCGGCGCAGCGCCGGGCATTCGATGTTCGGTAGCGGCAGACTGACTTTGAAAAACACTTTCGACATGACAACTCGCCGCGCGCTTTCGCGGCGAGAGGGGGAGGCACTATGCTTTACGGAATCGCGGCATTAGACGGACGCATTTCACAACAGACCGTATTGGTTTCTCCAGCCTTCTTTTCCAACCATTCCTCGGTGCGAACTCCGGATGGACCGTCGAGTACGCGCTGACCTCACGGGAAACCTTCTTCTCCAACCGACAATCTGACCAGCGGCGGTTCGCGCCGAACGGTCGATCCATGTCCGGAGTTGAAGTCCCGTTTGAGGTCGCGCCTTGCAGCACCCCTGTTGGCAGGAACCCTGCAAGGCGATTTAGCAACGAACATTACTCTTTCAGAGAAGTTATCAGGCAATGACGAATATCGAACAGGATCGCTGGTCGCGGGTGAAGGGTCGGTTGCGGACCACGGTAGGCGAAGACGTCTATACGAGCTGGTTCGCGCGCATGGATCTGGAAGGCGTGCAGGACGAGAACGTCCATCTGTCGGTTCCGACCCGGTTCCTCAAGAGCTGGATCCAGGCGCATTACGCCGATCGCGTTCTCGCCTGCTGGCAGGCCGAGATGCCTGAGGTGCACCGGATCGACCTCACCGTGCGCACGGCGATGCGATGCGCCGCACCCGCGAAGGAAGCTCCTGCGCCGGCCGATCAGCGCCGCGTCGAGCATGCCAACGGCCGTCCCGCGCCCGAGCTGCGCGCCACCGCGACCGCGCCGGTGTCCGCGAGCCATGATGCGCTCGGCGGCTCGCCGCTCGACCCGCGCCTCACCTTTGCAAGTTTCGTGATCGGCCGCTCCAACACACTGGCGCATGCGGCGGCACGCCAGGTCGCCGAAGGGCGGCGCGGCGATGCCGTGATGTTCAATCCTCTCTATATTCACGCCGGCGTCGGTCTCGGCAAAACCCATCTCCTGCAGGCCGTCACATGGGCCGGCAATTCCGGCAACGAGCGCAAGGTGCTCTATCTTACCGCCGAGAAGTTCATGTACGGCTTCGTCGCGGCGCTGAAGACGCAGACGGCGCTGGCGTTCAAGGAAGCGCTGCGCGGCATCGACGTGCTCGTAATCGACGATCTGCAATTCCTGCAGGGCAAATCGACCCAGGCCGAGTTCTGCCATACGCTGAACGCGCTGATCGATGCCGGCCGCCAGGTCGTGATCGCGGCCGACCGTCCGCCGTCCGATCTCGAAAGCCTCGATGATCGCGTGCGTTCGCGGCTGGCAGGCGGCCTCGTCGTGGAAATGGGTTCGCTCGGCGAAGAGCTTCGGCTCGGCATCCTCAAATCGCGCGTCGCCGCGGCCCGTGCCCATCATGCGAGCTTCGACGTGCCGGAGCCGGTGCTGGACTATCTGGCGCGCACCATCACCCATAACGGCCGGGATCTCGAAGGCGCCATCAACCGGTTGCTCGCGCACTCCAAGCTCAACGCCCAGCCGGTGACGCTGGAAATGGCCGAGCGCGAAGTCCGCGACCTGATCCGTCCGCAGGAACCGAAGCGGATCAAGATCGAGGACATCCAGCGCGTGGTGGCCCGGCAATATAATGTCAGCCGTTCGGACCTGTTGTCCTCCCGGCGCACCGCCAATGTGGTTCGCCCGCGCCAGGTCGCGATGTACCTGGCCAAGACGCTGACGCTGCGGTCGCTGCCCGAGATCGGCCGCCGGTTCGGCGGACGCGACCACACCACGGTGCTGCACGCCGTGCGCAAGATCGAGGCACTGGTGTCCCGGGATACCGCGCTGTCGGAAGAGGTGGAATCGCTGAAGCGCCAATTGCAGGAATGACGCAGTCGTTCCGGCCTAGTGCGCAATAGCGCACGGGGCGCCGGAACCCATACTCCGCGGCCGGGCGTTTGGGCACCCTGGCCGACGGCTTATGCAAGCCACACGCCTGTGGTTATGGGTCCCCCGATGCGCAATTGCGCATCTGAGCCTACGCCGGGACGACGGTGAATTTGCCCGCAAACCGTGGGAAACGGCGTCGCTATCCCTTGCGCTTGGGCTCTATCCGCGCCACCTTGCGGTCCCCCCGAAGGTTTGATCAAGTCCCATCTTGATCCGGCTTTCGGGTTTCAATGGCCGCGGCGCGCCTTCAGGGCCGCCCGGCTTTTCCATCTTAGGGATCAGGCGGGTATTGCAATGAAGGTCACCGTCGAACGCGCGCAACTCCTGAAATCGCTGGGCCACGTCCATCGCGTGGTCGAGCGCCGCAACACCATCCCGATCCTCGGCAACGTGCTGATCCGTGCCGAAAACGCCAAGCTGTCGCTGAAGGCCACCGACCTCGACCTCGAGGTGACGGAAACCCTGGCGGCGGAAACCGGAACCGCCGGCTCGACCACCGTGCCGGCGCATATGTTCTACGACATCGTCCGCAAGCTGCCCGATGGCGCGCAGATCGTACTGGAGGCCGACGGCGACCGTTCGGTGCTGGCGATCCGTGCCGGCCGTTCGCGCTTCACACTGCAGACCCTCCCCGAAAGCGATTTTCCCGATCTGGCCGCCGGCGACATGACGCATTCGTTCTCGCTGGCCGCCGCCGACGTCAAGCGCCTGATCGACCGCACCCAATTTGCGATCTCGACCGAAGAGACCCGCTATTACCTCAACGGCATCTACCTGCACTCGGCCGGCAGCGCCAAGGCTGCGACCCTGCGCGGGGTGGCGACCGACGGACACCGGCTGGCGCAGATCGATCTGGTTCTCCCGAAGGGCGCTGTCGGCATGCCCGGCGTGATCGTGCCGCGCAAGACCGTCGGCGAGGTGCAGCGGCTGATCGAGGACAATGAAGCCGAAGTCTCGATCGAATTGTCGCAGGGCAAGATCCGCTTCACCCTCGGCAATGTGGTGCTGACCTCGAAACTGATCGACGGCACCTTCCCGGATTACGGCCGCGTCATTCCGCAGAACAACGACAAGGAACTGATCGTCGACAAAAAGGATTTCGAGGCTGCGGTCGACCGCGTCTCGACCATTTCGAGCGAACGCGGCCGCGCGGTGAAACTGGCATTGTCGGCCGGCAAGCTGGTGCTCTCGGTGACCAACCCGGATTCCGGCAGCGCCACCGAAGAACTCGAAGTCGAATACGCCTCCGACGCGCTCGATATCGGATTCAACTCACGCTATCTGCTGGATATCGCCGCCCAGATCGAAGGCGAGGTCGCGGTGCTGCGGCTGGCCGATCCCGGCTCCCCGACCCTGGTGCAGGACAAGGACAACAAAGGCGCGCTCTACGTGCTGATGCCGATGCGGGTGTGAGGAATTAGCTGTCATTGCCGGGCTTGACCCGGCAATCCATCACCTTCGAAAATGACCTATTGGGTATACATTCTCGCAAGTAAGCCCGGTGGAACGCTATATGTTGGCGTGACAAACAATCTGGTGCGGCGCGTCTACGAGCATCGAGAGGGTTTGGCAGACGGCTTCACCAAGAAGTACGGCATCAAGACATTGGTATATTTTGAGCCGCACGAAGCAATCGCCACGGCACTTCAACGCGAGAAGAACATCAAACATTGGTCGCGCGAGTGGAAAATCGACCTGATTATCGCGAGCAATCCCGACTGGCGAGATTTGTACGAAGAGATTGTCCGCTAGCGCGGACGATGGATTGCCGGGTCAAGCCCGGCAATGACAACCTGATATGACCCCCTCCCGCATCCATAAACTGACGCTGACGCATTTTCGCAATTATCGGGCGGGGAGCGTGCAGACGCGCGGAGACGTCGTGGTGCTGGTGGGACCGAACGGCGCCGGCAAGACCAATTGCCTCGAGGCGATCTCGTTTCTGTCGCCGGGACGGGGCTTGCGGCGCGCGACGCTGGAAGATGTCGCGGACAATCAGGGCGACGGTTCCTGGGCCGTCTCCGCCGAAGTCGAGGGCGCGCTGGGGCTTGCGACGCTGGGCACCGGTATCGATGCGCCGGCAAATGAAAACAGTTCCACTGGCCGGCGCTGCCGGATCGATCGCGAGCCGGTGAGTTCGGCAACGGCGTTCGGCGATCATTTGCGCATGGTGTGGCTGACACCGGCGATGGACGGGCTGTTTCTTGGCGCCGCCTCGGAACGGCGGCGCTTCTTCGACCGGCTGGTGCTGGCGATCGACAGCGAGCATTCCAGCCGCGTGTCGGCGCTGGAGCGTTCGCTGCGCTCGCGCAACCGGCTGCTCGAAGTGCGCAATTACGATGACCATTGGTGCGACGCGATCGAGCGCGAAACCGCCGAGCTTGCGGTCGCGGTTGCCGCCACCCGCGGCCAGACCGTGACAAAACTCGCAGCGATGCTGCGCGAGCGCGGTGCGGCTTCCGCGTTTCCGTCGGCGCAGATCATGCTCGACGGCTGGATGGAGAATGCGCTGGTGAGCGAACCTGCGACGGCCGTGGAGGATCGTTACCGCGAGATCCTGCGCGCTAGCCGGCCACGCGACGCCGCGGCCGGCCGTACGCTGGACGGTCCGCATTTGACCGACCTGCAGGTGGTCTACGCGCCGAAGAACATGCCGGCGCGCGATGCCTCCACCGGCGAACAGAAGGCGCTGCTGATCGGGCTGGTGCTGGCCCATGCCACGCTGGTCGCCGAGATGACCGGCATCGTGCCGCTGTTGCTGCTCGACGAGGTCATCGCACATCTCGATCCGGGCCGGCGGAAAGCACTGTTCAATGAGCTGGCAAAACTCGGCGCGCAGGTCTGGATGACCGGCGCCGATCCGGCGGCATTCGCCGATATCGGCGCATCCGGCGAGGTTTTCGACGTCGATTCCGGCCAAGTCGCCCGTCGCCCCTGAGCAACAGGCGCCCGGTTGAACCTCAACGCCCACCCGCGCGACTAGACTCCAGTAATCGCGCCATCGATGCGCGGCCATCGCTGCTGCGCCAGGCATCGGCAATATCCGGAGATACCCATGTTTGGAACGACGCGCGGGACGCTGGTCCCGGCACGAAAACACCTGTTTGCTCTCACCCTCGCGGTGATCGCCAGCGTGCCGGTTGCCGCCAGCGCCGATTACACCGCTGACACCATGGTCGATGTCCGCACCCTGCCGCGGCCCGAAGGCGCCGTGGAAAAAACGGCCGAGACCAAAACCCATCACGGCAAAACCTATCGATTGACCTACGACATTCCGGCTTCCGTCGCGGCCACGGCCGCGGCGACGAAGAAATCGCTGGCCGCCGACGGCTGGGTGGAATATGTGCGCCCGCTCGAAAACACCTCCTCGTCGGCTTTCAAGAGAGGACGGCAAGGACTGAATATGAGCGTCTGGCTGGGCAAGCAATCCACCCTGTCCTATAATAGCTACATCCCAATTTATGCGAACGTGCCGTTCCCGCCAGGTGCCGTCGACATCCTCTACGACGAGCGGCGGCCCTATCTTGGCTGCATCGCCCCGACCGGGTTCGACGCAACGCTCGACTTCTTCCGCAAGGAGATGGAAGCGATCGGCTGGAGGCCGCTCGAAGCCGCGGAGGCGGCCGCGCGCTGGCCGAACGCGCAGCTCAGCGAGACGATCGAGAACGGCGTGCGCGCCTATTACAGCCATGATGCCAAGAATGGCCCTCATCAGCAGCGGCCGGTGATGCTGACGCTGCAGCGCCGCGACGACGGACGGACCGGCGTGGAGATCCGGGTTGCGCCATTTGCGATGCCGGAAAAGCTCGAAGCCGCTGACGACGTGTCCGGCCTGCCGATACCGAAGACAACCCAGAGCCTGCGCGGTTCCGGTGATTCCAATTCGGTCGACCGCAGCCTGGACATCGGCGTCGTTGCCGAGCTTCCCGCAACGCTGGCGTTTTATCGCCGCGAGTTTGCGGCGCGGAGCTGGACGGAAGAGACGCGCGGCGCCGTCGTCACCCCGGACAACGTCACGCTGAATTTTTCCTCGGCCGAGCAAACCGCCACGCTGAAGCTCAGCCGCCGATATGACATGACGATGGTCAATGTCGCGACTCACATGAAGGAAGCCGCCCTCGCCGCGCGCGCCAAGGCCAAGAAGGAAGCCGACGCGAAGTTTCTCAGCGATGCGGCGGCCATGGCAAAGGAGATCATCGCAGCCGACGAAGTGCGGCGGGTGGCCCAGGCCGCCAAGCTGTCGGACGCGCCGCTGCGCGCCCTTGCCGACAATTCGAAACCCGTACCGCTGCCCGAGAACGCCGAAGAGGTGAAGTTCGAAGCCGCCGATGGCCGCCTCGATTTCTATTCCCCCTCGACCGTGAGAGCGGTCGCGGCGTTCTATAGCGGCGCGCTGAAGGCTCAGGGCTGGAAAGAGAAGCCCTCGCCCATCAACCATGCCGCCATGGCCGTGATGGAGTTCTCCAAAGGCGGCAAGGCGATGTCGCTCACGATCATGCAGATGGGCCCGAGGGCGAAGATCAGCGGCTACGGATCGGCGCTGGTGGTGGCCGATGCGAAGATGGCCGCCAAGCCCGGTGCAGCAGACGCCACTCAGGCGTCCAGCGGCGCCAAAGCGGCGGTGCAGGTTCTCGAAGCCGACCCCGAAACCGATGCCGACGCGCCGTTTCCGATGCCCAAGCAGCGTGGTTCGACTGTCTCCCGCGGCAGTGGAAAGCTGCCTGGCAGCAACGCTCCGTTCCGCAGGGAACTCGAAATCAGCGTTCCTGCGGATCTCGCTTCCGTGCTCGCCTTCTATCGCACCGAGCTTGGCAAACGCGGCTGGAAGGAATCCGCGGAGCGCGCCGTCGCGCAGGCAGACCGCGTGCAACTGGCATTTGCGTCGCCCGATGGGCCCGCACAGCTAAAACTCGGCCGCGCCAAGGACGAGACCACCGTCAGCCTCGCACAGAAATATACCGAGGTCGCCGCAAAGGCCGGCGTGATCCCGAAACCGGGTCAGGCCAGGCTGGTGTTCGGCAACATGGGCGGCGGTGAAGCCGCGGTCACGATCAACAAGCAGACGATCAAGCTCGCTGCCGGTGCCGGCGGGCCGCAATCGGCGAAGCCTCCGATGCTCGACCTGCCGCCGGGCAAATACGCCTATTCCGTGAAGGTCGCGGGCCGTCCGGCACGAAACGATACGGTCGAAGTGACCGCTGACGACGCCTGGGGCCTGATCATTGCGCCGAGCGGAGATGCGTTGTCGCTGCAGATGTATTGAGGGGCCTGGCGCGGCGTGCTCGCGGGCGCTTGCGTCCCGGGCACGCGGGTGGTTGCACCGTTCTCCGGCAGCTCCGTTGCGGCCTGCCATTTTCTGCCGCAACGGCATCTGAAAAACAGGCACTTGAAGGCCCGGAATCATGCCTCGAATCGTCCTTTTCAGAGGCCGCCGAATCGCCCCTTGAGCGCCTTGAAAGAGCGCCAAAAAACACTATTTATTCAATAGCTTGAAGACAGAGACTTTGCGCTAGGCGCATGGCCTCTTTCATGGCACAAATAGATCAATCAGCGCCTCATATTGCGCAGCTGATTCGGGACACCTCGAAGGCCTTACATGACAGAACCTGCCCGGCAGACACCTGCCGACACTGAGCATCCCATTCCGATTGAATATGGCGCGGAATCGATCCGGGTGTTGAAGGGGCTCGACGCCGTGCGCAAGCGGCCGGGCATGTATATCGGCGACACCGATGACGGATCCGGCCTGCACCACATGGTGTACGAGGTCGTCGACAATGCGATCGACGAAGCGCTTGCCGGTCACGCCAGCGCGGTCGAAGTCGTGCTCAATGCCGACGGCTCGGTGACGGTGCGCGACGATGGCCGCGGCATTCCGGTCGACATCCACAAGGGCGAAGGCATTTCCGCGGCCGAAGTCATCATGACCCAGCTGCACGCCGGCGGAAAATTCGACCAGAACTCCTACAAGGTCTCCGGCGGCCTGCACGGCGTCGGCGTCTCCGTCGTCAACGCGCTGTCGAGCAAGCTGCAGCTTCGCGTCTGGCGCGACGGCAAGGAGCATTACATCGAGTTCGCCCACGGCGATTCCGTTGCCCCGCTCAAGGTGGTGGGTGAAGCCAATGGCAAGCGCGGCACCGAGGTGACGTTCTTTGCGTCGTCCGAAACCTTCACCAATGTCGAGTATGATTTCGCGACGCTGGAGCATCGCCTGCGCGAGCTCGCGTTCCTGAATTCCGGCGTCAATATCGTGCTGTCCGACATGCGCCATGCGGTCGAAAAGCGCGAGGTGATGCAATACGCCGGCGGCGTCGAGGAATTCGTCAAATATCTCGACCGCAACAAGAAGGCGATCGTGCCCGCCGCGATCATGGTGCGGGCGGAATTGAACGACATCGGCGTCGAGGCCGCGCTGTGGTGGAACGACAGCTACCACGAGAACGTGCTGTGCTTCACCAACAACATCCCGCAGCGTGACGGCGGCACCCATCTGGCCGGCTTCCGCGGCGCGCTGACGCGCCAGGTCAACGGCTATGCCGAGGCCAACGCGAAAAAGGAAAAGATCGCGCTGACCGGCGACGATTGCCGCGAAGGCCTCACCGCGGTGCTTTCGGTAAAAGTGCCGGATCCGAAATTCTCGTCGCAGACCAAGGACAAGCTGGTCTCCTCGGAAGTGCGCCCGGTGGTCGAAAACGTGCTCAACGAAGCGCTGGCGGCATGGTTCGAGGAACACCCGTCAGAAGCCAAGGTCATTGTCGGCAAGGTGATCCAGGCCGCCGCCGCGCGCGAAGCCGCCCGCAAGGCGCGCGAACTGACCCGGAAGAGTCCGCTTGGTAGCTCCTCGCTGCCCGGCAAGCTCTCGGATTGCCAGGAAAAAGACCCCGCCAAATCCGAACTGTTCATCGTCGAGGGTGACTCCGCAGGCGGCAGCGCCAAGATGGGCCGCAACCGCGAATTCCAGGCGGTCTTACCGCTGCGCGGAAAGATCCTCAACGTCGAGCGCGTTCGCATGGACAAGATGTTGTCCAGCGAGCAGATCGGGATACTGATCGCAGCGCTCGGCACCGGCATCAGCGACGATTTCAGTGCGGACAAGCTGCGCTACCACAAGATTATCCTGATGACGGACGCCGACGTCGACGGCTCGCATATCCGCACGCTGCTGCTGACCTTCTTCTATCGGCAGATGCGCGAATTGATCGACCGCGGCCATCTCTTCATCGCCCAGCCGCCGCTCTACAAGGTGACACGCGGCAAGTCCGAGCAGTACCTGAAGGACGAGCGCGCGCTGGAGGATTACCTGATCGCAGCCGGCCTCGACGATTGCGTGTTCAAGCCGGCCACGGGCTCGGAGCGTGGCGGCCGTGACCTGCTGTCACTGGTGGAGGACGCCCGCGTCATCCGCGGCATCCTGCATAATCTGCACAGCCGCTATAACCGCATGGTGGTCGAGCAGGCCGCGATCGCCGGCGTTTTGAGCCCGAAGATCACAAGCGATATCAGCAACGCCAATGCCGCCGCCGATTATATCGCCAAGCGGCTCGATGCCCTGGCCGACGAAGTCGAGCGCGGCTGGAGCGGGCGCTTCACGGAGGGTGAAGGCTTCCTGTTCGAACGCACCGTCCGCGGCGTCAAGGATGCCGCCATCATCGACGACGCGCTGCTTGGCTCCGCCGACGCCCGCAAGCTCGACGATTACGCGGCGAAGCTGCAGGAGGCCTATCCGAAGCCGGGCCTGTTGCGCCGCAAGGATGCCGAGATCGCGATTCACGGGCCGGTCAGCCTGTTCGAAGCGGTGACCGACGCCGGCCGCAAGGGCGTGGCGCTGCAGCGCTACAAAGGTCTCGGCGAGATGAATCCGGAGCAGCTCTGGGAAACCACGCTCGACACCAACGAGCGCTCGCTGCTGCAGGTGAAGATCAAGGAGGTCGACGAGGCCGACGACATCTTCACCAAGCTGATGGGTGACGTGGTCGAGCCGCGCCGCGAATTCATCCAGGATAACTCGCTCAGCGCCAATGTCGACGTGTGATGCACGGAGTTCCAGTGGCGCCCATCCAGTACATCGTTGAAGGCGGCCACCGGCTTGCGGGCACCATCGAGCCGTCGGGCAACAAGAACGCGGCGCTGCCGATCATCGCGGCGGCGCTGCTGACCGACCATCCGGTCACGCTCGAAAACGTTCCGCGGATTCGCGATACCGAGACGCTGGTCGAACTGATCCGCTCGGTCGGCGCCGCGGCCGAATGGGAGCAGCGCAACACGCTGAAAATCCACGCCAAGGAAATTCGCGCCGCCGATCTCGATCCCGAACTCTGCGCGCGCATCCGCGCCTCGATCCTGCTGGCAGGCCCGCTGCTGGCCCGTTGCGGCGAGGTGGCGCTGCCGCCGCCCGGCGGCGACGTGATCGGCCGCCGCCGCCTCGATACGCATTTTCTGGCCTTCGAACAGCTTGGCGCCACCGTCACGGCGACGCACCGGCTGGAGTTCCGCGCCTCGCGACTAAAGGGCGCCGACGTTTTCCTCGACGAGCCCAGCGTCACCGCCACCGAAAACGCGCTGGTCGCCGCGGTCGCCGCCCACGGCACCACGTATCTGCGCAACGCCGCCTCCGAGCCGCATGTGCAGGACCTCGCCAACTTTCTGGTGGCGCTCGGCGCCAAGATCGAGGGCATCGGCACCAACACCATCATCATCCACGGGCCGGCGACGCTGGGCGGGACCAGCTACGCGATCCAGCCCGACCATATCGAGGTCGGCTCGCTGATCGGGCTCGCCGCGGTGACGCGCTCGCCGCTGCGCATCGCGCGCGCCGGCGTCGAGCATCTGCGCTCGGTCCGGATGGGCTTTGAGCGGCTCGGCATCGTCTGCGGCGTCGAAGGCGACGATCTCGTGGTGCCGTCCGGCCAGACCATGAAGATCCAGGACGATTTCGGCGGCCATGTGCCGAAGCTCGAAGACCAGCCCTGGCCGGCCTTTCCCGCCGACCTGATGTCGATCGCCATCGTCACCGCCACGCAATGCGACGGCGTGATCCTGATGTTCGAGAAGATGTTCGAATCGCGGATGTTCTTCGTCGACAAGCTGATCTCGATGGGCGCCCGCATCGTGCTGTGCGACCCGCACCGGGCCATCGTGGCGGGCCCGAGCCGGCTGCGCGGGGCATTGATGACCTCGCCCGATATCCGCGCCGGCATGGCGATGCTGCTGGCGGCGGTGGCCGCGGAAGGCACCTCCACCATCAACAATGCCGACCAGATCGAACGCGGCTATGAGCGGATCGAGGAACGGCTCAATGCACTCGGCGCCAGGATTACGCGGGTGCCGGCGCGCGACGGCGGATAGAGCGTTTTCAAGCGAAGTGGACGCCGGTTCGCGTGAAGAAGACGCGTCCAAACCAAAATCTACCGCAGCCACCGTCACTTTTTCGGCCCGTCGCCGTGTTAGTCCTGATCCATGACCTCGCTCGACAAAATCGACGCAACCTCGCTCGCGCCTGTCCCGGCGGCGCGGACGCGCGGCCATCTGGCTGAGGAGTTCGCCGAAACGCTGAAGCTCGCGGTGCCGCTGGCGCTGACCCAGCTCGGGCAGATCGCGATGATGACGACCGATCTGGCGTTCATCGGCCGGCTCGGCGGCGAAGCGGTTGCCGCGGCAGCCCTCGCGCATACGGTCTTCTTCGTGATCTTCACGTTTGGCCTTGGCCTGGTGTCTGCCGTGGCGCCGCTGGCGGCGCAGGCTTTCGGCGCGCGCGATCCGCGCATGGTGCGGCGCGCGCTGCGCGTCGGCCTGTGGGCGGCGGTGTTGATCTCGGCGCCGCTGATGATACTGCCGTTCCGCGGCGAGGCGATCCTGATCGCGCTCGGCCAGGCGCCGGCTGCCGCAAAGCTTGCGCAACAATATCTGTTCGGCCTCGCCTGGGGTATCCTGCCGGCGCTGTGGTTTATCGCGATACGCGGCTTCATGAGCGCCGTGAACCGGCCCGAGCCGGTGCTGTGGATCACGCTGGCCGCGATCCCGGCCAATGCGCTGCTGGTCTATCCGCTGCTCTACGGCAAATGGGGCCTGCCTGAGCTTGGGCTGTTCGGCGCGGGCCTTGCGACCAGCATCGTCAATCTCGGAACGTTCCTCGCCGGGCTGTGGTTCACCGCGCGCCGCCGGCCGTTCCGCAAATATCACGTGCTCGGCCGCATCTGGCGGATCGACTGGCCGTTGATGGGCAAGCTCGTCGTCATCGGCGCGCCGATCTCGATGGCGTTTATGCTCGAATACGGATTGTTCGGCGCGGCCGGCCTGCTGATGGGCCTGATCTCAACCACCGCGCTCGCCGCGCACCAGATCGCCCTGCAGATCGCGGCCATCCTCTACATGGTGCCGTTCGGGATCAGCATGGCGGCCACCGTCAGGGTCGGACATGCGGTCGGGCGCCGCGACCGCGACGCCGTCAGGCGCGCTGGCTATGTCGCGATCCTGCTCGGGACGGTGTTCATGGCGACGATGACGCTTGCCGTGATCCTGGGACGGTTCACGATCGCCGAACTGTTCCTCGGCGAAGCCGTCGACGCCACGGCGACGCTGACGGCAACGCTGCTGCTGGTCGGAACCACCTTTTTCATCACCGACGGGATTCAGACCGTCGCCAACGGCGCGCTGCGCGGCATGAACGACACGCGCATCCCCCTGTTGTTCGCCACCTTCAGCTACTGGCTGGTCGGCTTTACCTGCGCCTGGGCGCTCGGATTTCGGACATCGCTTGGCGCCGGTGGCGTCTGGGTCGGGTTGTCTGTCGGCACCGTCGTGTTTGCTATTCTGCTGATCTTGCGCTTCCGCCTGCTGTCGAACAGACTGGCGCTGCAATGACCGTTCGTGAAGTCACACCCGCCATCGACCCGAACACACTGCCCGGCGCGCAGTTTGCCGACGCTTTCCGTATCGAAATCGGCGATCGCGCCCTCAATGCGCGGCAGGCGGCCGAGCGCATGATGGCGCGGCAGCCGCGATGGGCCGAAGCGCTGCTGACCCTGCGCAACATTCTGGTGGCGCCGTTTGGCCTCAAGACGTCAGGCGCAAGTTCGACCCCCAGAGAGATGGTCGGGATATTCCCGATCGTCAGCGAGCAGCCCGACCGGCTGGTCGCCGGCTTCAACGACAAGCATCTGGATTTTCGCATCGTCGTCGACGTCGCGACATCAGGCGCCGCCCGGGAGGTCACCGCAACCACGCTGGTGCTGACGCACAACTGGCTGGGGCGGACCTATCTGGCCGTCATCATGCCGTTTCACCGGCTGATCGTCCGCAGCCTGCTGCGTCAGGTCGCGGCCTGAATCGGCACGTAAGCCGATCTCCATCGACCCATTGCCCGGCGTGAACCTGTTGTTCCGAACCTGCGACTGAAACCGGGAGACCGTGGCTGACGGCCGTGGTCGCACGACCTTTTTTTGCGTCGGCGGCAGCTTCTGCCTGCAGCCTTGCGCCCCCGCGTTCGGAGACCCTCATGCGTCTGGTAAAGTTCTTCCACCGCCCACCGGGCGATGATGATCGCGGTCTGCTGTTCATGCCCGGCGACGAGCCGACAGTCATCGGCAAGTATATGAACGAGGCGCCGGGTGCGCGGAAAAAAGACGAGTTCCTGCGCAAGGCATATTCCAAACCCAAGACCGCCGTCGCCACGTTCCGCCGGCAAGCCGCCGAACTCACCGCAGCCGGCTATGTCGAAACCACGCACACGGATTACATGCTGCGCAATCTGCTGCCGGATCCAGAGCCCAAGCCCGACTGGCAAAAAGGCCTCGACGATCTGATGCTGGCAGCAATGGGCGAACCGCTTGACGTGCAGGCCAAATATCTTGCCGCGCTTCGGGATACGCCGGCTGGTACACCAAGAAGGCGGTGAGTGAAAGCGACCTGCTTCAGGCCGAGGAGGAACTCGGCGCCAGGCTGCCGAAGGATTATCGCGAATTCCTCGCGCAGCATGGCGAGGACGAATTGCAGGTCCGGCTGGCGGACGATTCGGCCGAATTGTGCTTCTACCGCCCGACGGACCTGGCGACCCAGCGCAGCAACCTGTTCAACTTCATCGCGCTCACCGAGGACGATCCGGAGAATATCGACGCCTACTTCCGCGGAGCAATATGGCGTGGCGGCGCGCGATCTGCTGCCGGTCGCCGAACCCGCCCATCACAGCCGCTGCCTGGTGATCAATCTCGGGCAGGGCGAGCGCTTCGGCTGGTGCTTCCTGTGGGACCATGACGGCGCCTTCGAACTGGAACAGGCGGCCCCGAGCTTCGAAGCCGCATTGAAGGCGCTGACCGACGGCATCGCGAAACGCGATGCCGCTACGCTCAGCTTTCTGGGCGTTTATCTGGACTAGATTCTTATTTTGACGCGTTTTCTTAACGCGAACCGGAGTCCACCCCGGATCGGGTCCGGGGCAGGCTTTCGCTGGAAAACGCTTTAGCCGGCGGCTTTGTGGACCACTCCGAGACACAGCGATCGAGATCGCCGATGTTTTGGCGCATCTGCTCGAGCGAAAATCCGAGTGCGTAGAAGCGCTCGGCGGCATCGCCCGCCAGGGGGCGGATCAGACCATCGCGGCGGACAGAGGCTACTTCCTCCGCGTAGCCCTGCAGCGCGAATTGCACGGGGTCGATCACCGGCGGGCTGGCGCCGTTGCGCAATGCGGCCGCCGACGCGCGCAGATGGGCGTCAATCGCCTCACGCACGCCGGACAAGGGCGTATCCAGCCGCGACTGCACGTTCGCAGGCAATGCCACCAGACACTCCCGCCCGATCATCACGACGTCATGACGCAGCCGAAGGATGGTCCGCAGCAGCGGGCCGGTGTCCGGCCCTGATGACAGACGCGCCGCGCGTTCGCGCTCGGCTTCCTGCCCCATCGCATGCAAGGCCGTCACCTCGGCACCGATGCCCTCCTGGATCCGGTGCGGGGCTTCATTGTCGAGGCCGTGCGTCAGGCCAACGAGCAATTCAGAGAATGCTCCCGCGATCAGTTCGATCACGCGCGCCGCATTGGCGCGGATCTGGCGATGCGCCCGCGACGGCAGCACGAGAAAGGAAGCCGCAAGCCCGGTGGACGCGCCGACGGTGACCTCGATCAGGCGATCGATCACGGAATCGAGCGGACTGGTGTGGTGCATCTCCGGGATCAACAAGACGATGACACCTGTCACCGTGGCCGCGGTCAGACTGGGGTTGAGCGATCCGAGATAGGCCAGCGGCGCTACCGTGAGCACCAGCAACGCCAGCAGCGCCGCTTCGCTCGAATGCGGAATCAGCACCGCAAGCGCTCCGCCGTAGATCGCACCACCGATCGTGCCAAGCATGTAGTCGGTGGTCGCCTTCAGCGACCGGCCGACGCTCATCTGGGTAACGATCAAGGAGGTCAGAACAGCCCATAGCGGCAGCGTCAGATGCAAGGCGTTCGCGATGGTGTAGGCCACAACCGCCGCCACCGTCACCCGGATAGCCAGCGCCAGTTGCGTTCGCCGCGACCGCACACGGGTTGCCACACGCTTCAGGAAGCCAGCCATGCGCCCCATTCCGCAATCTGCAGGCGATCCCGCCGGTAAATGAGCTTTAGCATAGCTGGTGCCCGCGACCCGGAGACGGCTTGAAAGGTGGATTCAGCCCGCCTACCCTGCGGGCCAAAACGAGGAAACATGATGGCCAACGAAACCGCAACGCTCGCCTCCTATGTCGCCAATCTGAAATTCGAGGACATTCCCCCGGAGGTATTGGCGCGCGCCAAGGTGCTGACGCTGGATTTCCTCGGCAGCACGATCCGGGCGCGGCGCGATGCGGAATCCACCGCCTCGCTGCTGAAGATGCTGGAAGCCTTGGCGCTGGACGGCAAGGGCGAATCCACCGTGTTCGGCGATGCCAAGACCTGGACGCCTGCGGTCGCCGCCTTGCTCAACGGCGCGCTCGGCCATTCGCTTGACTTCGACGACACGCATGCCGATTCCTCGCTGCATCCGAGCGCGCCCGTGGTGCCGGCGGCGTTCGCGGTCGGCGAGATGGTCGGCGCCTCGGGCCGCGACGTGCTCACCGCCATCGTCGCGGGCTATGAAGTGTGCTGCCGGCTCGGCAACGCGCTCGACCCCACTTCGCATTATGCGCGCGGCTTCCACCCCACAGCGACCGCAGGAACCTATGGCTCGGCCGCCGCCGCCGGAAAGCTGTTCGGCCTGTCGCAAGACCAGATTGTCTCGGCGTTCGGCGTTTCCGGCAGCCAGGCCGCCGGCTCGCTGCAATTTTTGGTCAATGGCGCCTGGAACAAGCGCTATCAGGTCGGCGCCGCCGCGATGAACGGCGTGATCGCGGCGACCCTGGCGCGCAACGACTTTGTCGGTTCGAGCGAATCGGTCGAAGGCAAGCACGGCTTGCTGGTCGGCTACAGCGACAACGCGCATCCGGACAAGGCGATCGCCGGCCTCGGCAAGACCTATGAGACGCTTCGAATTGGCGTAAAGCCCTATCCGAGCTGCCGCTACACCCACGCCGCTTTGGATGCGCTGATCGCGATGCGCCGGGAGCACAATCTGACGCCGGACCAGATCAAGCGCGTTGAGATCGGCCTGCACCGCAACGGCATCACGCTGACTGGCGACGCCGCCACCAAGCGTCACCCGACCTCGATCGTCGGCGGACAATTCTCGATGTTCTTCACCGGCGCGCTGGCGCTCGACCAGGGCCGCTTCGGCTGGGACGATTACGACCGGCTCGGCGACGCCGCCATCAATGCGCTGGCCGACAAGTTCGACGTGGTGCAGGACGATCGCCTCGAGATCGGCCGCACCCATCCCTTTGGCGCGCGCGTCTCCATCACGACAGACGATGCCGTGCATGAGCGACTCTATGCCGATCCCTCCGGCGAGCCGGATTCATTCCCGGACGCCCAGGCGATGCAGCAGAAATTTCTCACGCTCGCCCGGCCAGTGCTGAACGGCCGCGCGGATCAGCTTGCGGACGCGATCCTCTCGCTGGAGCGATTCGATCGCGTCGCGAAGGCTACGCAGTTGGGAAGGCAGTAAGACGGGCTTGCGCGGGTGTACCCTCTCCCCTTGTGGGAGAGGGTGGATCATCGTGCGAGGCACGATTGAGACGGGTGAGGGGTTCTCTCCCCGCTCGAATCTATCCGATTGGTACTCGCTGATAGAACCCCTCATCCGGCGCTTCGCGCCACCTTCTCCCACAAGGGGAGAAGGAAGAGTCTCCGGATCGCATTCAATTCGTGCCCGCTACCTTCGCCTTGTCGCCCACCGCCGCTCGGTCAGCCGCGCGCAGTGAACTTAATGCAGATTCAATTTTGGCTCGCCCAGGATTTGCAGTGCGTTGTCCGAGGAGCCCAAACGGCGAAGCGATCCAGACCTGGTTGCCGCTCGATGGATTGCTTCGCTTCGCTCGCAATGACGTGAGGCGCAATCCCGTCATTGTTGCTATAGTCAGCGCAAAATCCAAAGGAGTTTCTCATGAGCTGGCAACCTTCCAACGACCCCGTGCTCGGCGATCCCAAGACCTGCGACGCACTTGACCTCATCATCGTGCCGCGCACCCGCGATCTCGGCGATGGATTCGTGGTGCGGCGCGCGCTGCCGCATGGCAAGCGGCAGATGGTCGGTCCCTTCATCTTCTTCGATCATTTCGGGCCGATGCAGTTCATCGCCGGCAACGGCATGGACGTGCGCCCGCATCCGCATATCGGGCTTGCCACCGTCACCTATCTGTTTGACGGCAGCATCATGCACCGCGACAGCGAGGGCAACATTCAGGAGATCCAGCCCGGCGCGATGAATCTGATGACCGCCGGCCGCGGCATCGCGCATTCCGAACGCACGCCCGACGTGCAGCGCCGCGATGGCCAGAAGATGCTGGGCCTGCAAAGCTGGATTGCGCTGCCGGCAGGTTCGGAGGAAATCGCGCCATCGTTCCAGCACTACGCCGCCGACAGCCTGCCGACCGTCAAGGACGGCGGTTTCACCGCGCGCATCATCGCCGGCAGCGGCTTTGGCGTGAAGTCGCCGGTCACGATGGTATCACCCTGGTTCTATACCGAGGTGACGGCCACCGCCGGCACCAGCGTGCCGCTCGACCCTGACCACGAGGAGCGCGCGATCTATCTGGTCGACGGAGAAGTCGAGATTGCGAACGAGCGCTACGAGGCGCCGCGCTTGCTGATCTTCCGGCCCGGCGACCGCATCACGGTGAAGGCGATCCAGCCGACGCGGATGATGTTCCTCGGCGGCGACGCGCTGGAGGGCCCGCGCCATATCTGGTGGAATTTTGTCTCCTCCAGCAAGGAGCGGATCGAACAGGCCAAACAGGACTGGAAAACCGGCCGTTTTGCCCATGTTCCCCAGGAACACGAGTTCATTCCGCTGCCGGAGTGAGCTATCCCTCGGCAACCAAAGCTCCGCTGCCCGCGCTTCACCCGCGGGCGCGCTTCTTGAAAGCATGACACCATGAACGCGATGCTCGCCAGCGATTTGCCCCTGCCACGGATCGGGCGCGGCAAGGTCCGAGATATCTATGCCGTCGGCCACGACCGCGTGCTGCTGCTGACCACCGACCGCATCAGCGCGTTCGACGTCGTGATGGCCGAAACCATCCCGATGAAGGGCGCGGTGCTGACCCAGATCAGCGCCTGGTGGTTCAGGCAGCTCGCAGATGTCGTGCCGCATCATATGATCAGCGCCGATGCCGACGAGATCATCGCGCAGGTGCCCGTGCTGAAGGCGCACCGCGCCGACATCGCAGGGCGCGCGATGCTCTGCCGGCGCACCACCGTCTTCCCGGTCGAGTGCGTGATCCGCGGCTACATCTCGGGATCGGCCTGGAAGGAATATGCCGCATCGGGCACGCTGGCCGGCGAGAAGCTCAAAGCGGGTCTGGTCGAGAGCGAGAAGCTGGAGCCTTCGATCTTCAGTCCGGCGACCAAGGCCGAGACCGGGCATGACGAGAACATCACGGTGTCGCGCGTGCGCGAGCTCCTTGGCGACGAGGTCGCCGCCACGCTGGAGCGTATGGCACGCACCATCTACGAATACGGCGAGAACACCGCCCGCAAGCAAGGCATCATCATCGCCGACACCAAATTCGAATTCGGCCGCGACGCTGACGGCCGCATCATCCTGATCGACGAGGTGATGACACCAGACTCTTCACGGTTCTGGGCGGTCGACGTCTACAAGCCCGGCCAGGGACAGCCGAGCTTCGACAAGCAGCCGCTGCGCGACTATCTCGACAGCGAGCGCCGTGCCGGCCGCTGGAACGGTGACGCCCCGCCCCCGCCGCTCCCGGCCAGTGTGGTGGATGCCACCAGCAAGCGCTATCTGGAAGCGTATCGCCGGGTGACGGGGACTGAGCTGAAGATTTGAAGCCGCCGCACGGTAAGATTGCCACAGCACCGCGCCTCTCAAACGGTGTCGTCCCGGCGAAGGCTCAGATGCGCAATTGCGCATCTGAGATCGCGCTCGCTTTGCTCGCTTGTCCGGGACGACAGTGGTGATGGCGGTGCTCACCGCCTCACGCTAGGCTCCTCCCAAAATCGACAATTGGGAGGCAAGCATGTCCGAAGAAAATTCCGTGCTGGTCGAGCGCGATGGCCCCGTGACCATCGTTTCCATCAACCGTCCGCATTGCCGCAACGCTGTCGACGGCGCGACGACGCGCAAGCTCTACGATGCGTTTCTGGCGTTCGACGCCGACGAAGCGGCATCGGTTGCGGTGTTCACCGGCACCGGCGGCTATTTCTGCGCCGGCGCCGACCTCAAGGCGGTGGCGGCGGGCGATCCCAACAAGAAGCGCGAGATCGGCGGCCATGACTCGATTGCGCCGATGGGGCCGAGCCGGCTGCGGCTGTCAAAACCTGTGATCGCCGCGGTCGAGGGCTTTGCGGTCGCCGGCGGCATGGAACTCGCGCTCTGGGCGGACATGCGGGTCGTCGCCGAGGACGCCACCTTCGGCATCTTCTGCCGCAGGTTCGGCGTGCCGCTGATCGATCTCGGCACCATCCGCCTGCCGAGGCTGATCGGCCATTCCCAGGCCATCGACCTGATCCTGACGGGGCGCCCGGTCGGCGGGCCGGAGGCGTTGCGCATGGGCCTTGCCAATCGCCTGGTGCGAAGAGGCGAAGCCGTTGCACAGGCCATTGCGCTGGCCAGGGAAATCGCGGCCTTCCCGCAGACCTGCATGCGCGCCGACCGGCTCTCGGCGCTGCGGCAATGGGACCTCGCGGAGGAAGACGCCATCGCCAACGAAATGCGCGGCGGGCTGAAGGTGATCGCCTCGGGCGAGACACTCTCAGGCGCTGCACGATTCGCCTCCGGTGTCGGCCGCCATGGCGCGTTCGGCGGAGACGCAGGAACGACTGACGGCGCCGTCACACGTCCCCTGTCACAAGAATAACGTTGTGATCTGTGTCTGCGGTCTCTACCACTGGCAGGGGTGCCGGGGGCAAGTGGGGCGTGGTCAGTCGATCTCTTAAAGGCGAGCCGGAGTTCATTCGGAAGACCTTCAATGACATTCTCGGCGGCAGCGCCGCCAGTGTCCTGACGATTACATTTGGCCTGTCCTACGCGCTTCTGATTTTTACCGGCCCGCTGACGCCATATCTCTCCTACGGACTGGCCGCGACCTTCATCTCCTCGGCCATTCTCGCCGCGGTCATCGCCTGGGGAAGCTCCTTCCCGTTCGCGATTGCGGCGCCCGAGAGTTCCACGGCGGCGATGACCGGAATTCTGGCTGCGTCGCTGGTCGAGCACGTCATCGCAAGCGATCCCTCGGCATCGCCGCTGGCCCCGGCACTGATGACGCTTGGCCTTTCCGCCATCGTCACCGGCATCGTGCTGTGCGGCTTCGGGGTGACGCGGATGGGCCGCGCGATCCGCTACGTGCCCTATCCCGTCGTGGGCGGGTTCCTCGGCGCCACCGCCTGCCTGATCATTTTGGGAGCGATCCGCGTCATCACCGGCCATCGTCTCCAATTCTCGACGCTCGATCAATTCGCCAACATCCTGACCCTGTCCGAGTTGGCGGCGGCCTGCGCGATGGCGCTGGCGCTGTATCTGACCTGGCATCGCACCCGCACCTCGTTCGGCCTGCCGGCCATGCTGGTCGGAGGCGTGGTCGTTGGACATATCGCTTTCTGGCTGGCGGGCTTCACCTCGGCAGAAGCGCAGGCCTCGGGATGGACGTTTCAACCGCCGCCCAGCGTCAGCATCATGCTGCCGTGGAGCACGGCCGAGATGGCCCGCTATCCCTGGCATGCCGTGCCGGACCTGCTCGGCAATCTGGTCGCCGTCATTTTCGTCACGGCGTCGAGCACGCTGTTCAACACCGCGGGCATCGAGGTTGTCGCGCACCGCGAAGCCAATCTCGAGCGGGAATTGAACGTCACCGGCCTTGCCAACATCCTGTCGGGCGCGTTCGGCGGCTATACCGGCTGTATCTCGGTCAGCCGCACCATCCTCAACTTCAGCAGCGGCGGGACCGGCCGGCTCGCCGGCCTGACGGTGGCCGCGATCTCGGTGCTGATGCTGGCGGTTGCTCCTGTTCTGCTCGGCTATATGCCGAAATTCGTGCTCGGGGGTCTGCTGATCTATCTGGGCGCCGATCAGCTGCACAAATGGATCATCGAATCGCGGCGGCGCCTGACCAAGACCGAATATGTCTCCCTGCTGGCGATCATCATCATCATCCTGCAGTGGGGCTTTGTCGCCGGGGTGCTGATCGGCGTCGTGATCGGCTGCGCGACATTCGCGTTCACGGCCGCACGGATCGACCCGATCAAATTCAGCTTTGACGGCTCCGAATATCGCAGTTCGCTGGATCGTTCGCGCGACGACCAGACGGTTCTGACGGCCCATGGCGGACAAATCCAGGGCCTTAATCTGCAAAGCTATCTGTTCTTCGGTTCCGCCAACCGGCTCTACCAGCACGTCAAGGCGCTGCTCGCGCAGCGTCCGGAATGTCGCTATCTGGTGTTCGACTTCAAGCTGGTTACCGGGTTCGATTCATCGGCGGCCTACAGTTTTGCCCAGATCAAGCGCAGCGCCGACGAGCGACACATCGAACTGGTGCTGGTTCATTTGCCAAAACTCGCCGAGAAAGCGCTGCGGTCCAGCGGTTTCATCGCCGGCCGGGTTCGTATCGTGCCTGAGCTCGATCATGCGCTGGAGCAATGCGAGAACGAGATCATTGCGAAGCATCAAGGCCACGAGCAGGAGGAGGCCAATCTGCGTGACTGGTTCACCCAGATTCTTGGAACCCCGCGCGACGCGGTGGCGCTGATGCATCGCTGCGAGCGTGTCGAGATCGACGCCGGAGAGATCATTGTCAGTGCCGGCGACGCCGCCGATTCCATGCATTTCATCCTGGACGGCCGCGTTGGCATCATGGTGCCGGCTGCGGAAGGCCGCACCACGCGGGTGCGAAGCCTCGGCCGCTACACGACGATCGGCGAGATGGGTCTTGTATCGCAGGCGCAACGCAGCGCGACGATTCAAGCCGAGGTCGCGAGTATCCTGTACGTCCTGAGTGCGCATCAGTTTGAAGCGCTCAAGATCGATGACCCCTCGCTCAGCCAGAAGCTGCTGACCTATTTCGTATCTGTTATGGCCGAACGACTTACTTTTGCCAATCGCACCATTGCAGTGTTACGGCGATAGAACGTTGCATTCTGCAGCCTTTCCTCCTCCGGGTTAGAGCATATGACCGCACAGGCTGGCGCGAAGACCTTCTCCACCACCAACTATCGCCTGCAAAGCGGCGTCGTGATGCCCAAAGTGACGATCGCCTTTGCGACGCTCGGCACGCTGGCGCCCGATCGCAGCAATGCTGTGCTGGTCACGCATGGCAACACCAGCGGCCCGCAGATCATCGATCCCGGTGGCACGACGGGCGAAGGCAGCTGGAGTGAGATCGTCGGCCCCGGCAAGGCCGTCGACACCAATCGCTATTTTGCGATCTGCCCGAACATGCTGGGCTCCTCCTACGGATCGACCAATGCCCGGAGTATCGACCCCGCAACCGGCAAGCCCTACGGGCCGCGATTCCCCGACATAAATGTCAGCGACATCGTCGGCACGCAGCGGCTGCTGCTCGATCATCTCGGCATCGACAAACTGGTTGCGATCGTCGGCCCGTCCTATGGCGGATTCCAGGCGTTGCAATGGGCCGTCAACTATCCCGACGCGATGAAGGGGATCGCCGCCGTCGTCACCTCGCCGCTGGTGCCGCGCGAACGATCCGAGGGCAATGTCGCGCGCCTGCTCGGAGCGCTCTCGAAGGACCCGAACTGGAATGGCGGCGATTATTACGATCGCGGCGGGGTCGTGGAGACCATGACCGGGATCCGCATGGCGACGCTGAAGACCTACGGCATCGAGACCCGCCTGAAAGCGACGATGTCCGATCCTGCGGAGATCGAAGCCGCGATCCGCGACGAGGCGGCGCGGTGGGCAGAGGGATTCGATGCCAATTCGCTGATCATTCTTGCCAAAGCGCTGCGCGACTTCGACGTGACCGGGCAATTCGGCCAGATCAAATCGAAGGTCCTGTTTGTGCTGTCGCGGACGGACAAATTGTTTCCGCCTGACATCGCGCCCGGCGTGATGCAGGGATTGAAGGCCGCCGGCGTCGATGCCGATTATTTCCTGCTCGACAGCGAACTCGGCCACTCCGCCTCCGGCCTCGACGCCCACAAATGGGCGCCGCGGCTGAAGCGGTTTATGGATGAGATCTGAACGTCACGTATCTAACCACCGTCGTCCCGGCCTTGAGCTCAGATGTGCAATTGCACATCGGGGGACCCATACGCCGTGCCGTCAATGGCCACGGCAAGTGCAAGTGGCCTCGTTGAAGCATGTCGCTCCTGTAACAGACGACCGGGGTTATGGGCCCCGGCGTTCGCCGGGGCGACGCAATCAAATCCCCGCCATCATCACGTATTTGATCTCGACATATTCTTCCATGCCGTGATGCGAGCCTTCGCGGCCGAGGCCAGACTCCTTGACGCCACCGAAGGGTGCGACTTCGGTGGTGATCAGCCCGGTGTTGACGCCGACCATGCCGGACTCCAGCGCTTCGGCGACCCGCCAGACCCGGCCGAGATCGCGTGAATAGAAGTAGGACGCGAGCCCGAACGGCGAGGCGTTGCACATCGCGATCACGTCGGCCTCGTCCTTGAAGCGGAACACCGGCGCCAGCGGCCCGAAGGTCTCTTCGTGCGCGACCAACGCGTCGGGCTTGACGTTCGACAACACCGTCGGCTCGAAGAAGCTGCCGCCGAGCGCATGGCGCTTGCCGCCGGTGACGATTTTCGCACCGCCCTTGACCGCATCCGCGATGTGCTTCTCGACCTTGTCGACCGCTTCCATGTTGATCAGCGGGCCCTGCACCACGCCGGCTTCCGTGCCGTCGCCGATCTTCATCGCCGCGACCTTGGCCGAGAGCTTTTCGACGAACTGGTCGTAGATCTTGTCCTGGGCGTAGATGCGGTTGGCGCAGACGCAGGTCTGGCCCATGTTGCGATACTTGGAAACGATGGCGCCTTCGACGGCGGCATCGATATCGGCGTCGTCGAACACCACGAACGGTGCGTTGCCGCCGAGTTCGAGGCCGAGCTTCTTCACGCCGACGGCGGCCTGCTGGTACAGGATCTTGCCGACTTCGGTCGAGCCGGTGAAGCCGACGAAGCGCACCGCCGGGTGCTCGCACAGCACCTTGCCGATCGCCGAGGAATTGCCAGTCAGGATGTTGAACACGCCCTTGGGCACGCCGGCTTTTTCGGCGAGCGCCACCAGCGCCAGCGCCGTCAGGGGCGTTTCATTGGCGGGCTTGAGCACGACCGTGCAGCCCGCGGCCAGCGCCGGCGAGACCTTTCGGGTGATCATCGAGCAGGGAAAATTCCACGGCGTGATCGCGCCGCAGACGCCGATCGGCTGCTTGATCGCGAGCAATCGCGCATCGGCGCGCTGGGTCGGAATGGTTTCGCCATAGACACGGCGCGCTTCCTCGGCGAAAAATTCGACATAGGCGCCGCCGATATCGACTTCGCCGAGCGCTTCCGTCAGCGGCTTGCCCTGTTCGGAGGTCAGGATCAGCGCGATGTCTTCGCGGTTGGCGATGATCAGGTCGAACCATTTGCGCAGGATGTTGGAGCGCGCCTTGGCGGTCAGTTTGGCCCAGGCCGGGAACGCGCGCTCGGCGGCTTCGACCGCTTGCGTCGTCTCCGCGGTGCTCATGACCGGAATTTTTGCCAGCTCGACGCCATTGACCGGATTGGTCACCGGCTTTGACGCCTTCCCGGTCCAGGCGCCGTCGATGTAGCACTGCTCACGCAGCAGCGAGGGATCCTTCAGGCGGTCGCGTAGGGAGGGGGCGGATTGCGAAGCGCGTGCGGCGACGGGCGGGTTCATGGCGTAACTCCTCGGAGTTTTCTTGGGATTTTTTGGGTATTGATCCGAGTATAGGCCTATTCAGCCGGCAATGCATCGGCCGCAAACGCGCGGCTGATTCAAGCTATCTTGAAGGCTCGTTGCGGCCCGATCAGACCGCGCTGCCCATATAGGTTTCGCGACGGCCGATCATGCGCTCGGCGGCGGCCTTGGCGTCGGCGCGCGAGGACGTCGCGCAGGTACGGTATTCCAGCTCGGGCAGTTTGGCGCTGCGGCGCGAGAACCAGGATCTGGAACCGACTTGCAATTGCGCCAGCGCCACGGCGACATTGTCGACCGCCTCGAACGAGTGCAGCGCGCCGGTGCCGGCAACACGGACCTCGTAGAGGCCCGGAGAGATCGGCGCCTCGATGTTCTCACTGCGTCCGGGGCGGGGATATCGTTTCCATTCACTCCAGGTCGAGATCATCGCGGCATCCTCGCAATGGGAAAAACTACAACCATTTTCATCAAATCATTCAGTTCGGGGGCAGCGTTTCTGCTGGAATCTGAATGTCTTACTGCAAAGAATCAGCACCGGGAATCATTATGGAATCAACTTATCGTTTGTGCCCGAAGCGGTCATCGATATTGCCGTTCGTCCACCGCGAATTGTGGCGGAGTGTTGCAGTTTTGTGTCGCCCGCCTGCCCATCACGAGATCGCGACGTCAGCGGCAAGGCGCCGCGAGCGCTTGCGGGATTGCGATGCCGGGGGGAAGATCGCGGCACTCCATAACAACAAACGGGAGGTGACCCATGCAAAGCAAAGCTCAGATCGATCAGGTTCTGCGTCAGAAATGCGAGGCCAAGGAGATTCCCGGCGTGGTCGCCGTCGCGGCAACCGGCAGCGAGGTGATCTACCAGGGCGCGTTCGGCAAACGCGACCTCTCCAAGGACGATCCGATGACCGCCGACAGCGTGTTCTGGATCGCCTCGATGACCAAGGCGATCACGTGCGCCGCCGGCATGCAGCTCGTCGAGCAAGGCAAGCTCTCGCTGGACGAGCCGATCGGCAAGCTGCTGCCTGATCTGGCCTCCCCGCAGGTGCTGGAAGGTTTTGACCCCAAGGGCGAGCCAAAACTGCGCCCGGCGAAGAATCCGATCACGCTGCGCCATCTCATGACCCACACCGCCGGCTACTGCTACGACGTGTGGAACGCCGACATGGGGAAATACCAGGATAAGACCGGGACCCCGAACATCTTCTCCTGCCTGAACGCCGCGCTGAAGGGGCCGATCATGTCCGATCCCGGCACGCGCTGGGAATATGGCATCAACATCGATTTCGTCGGCAAGGCGGTGGAAGCTGCGAGCGGCCAGCGTCTCGACGCTTACCTGCGCGATTATATGTTCGCACCGCTCGGCATGAACGACACCGGCTTCAAGATCACGGATTCCCAGCGCCAACGCCTGGTCGGCATGCATGCGCGCGGCGAGGATGGCTCGCTGGCGTCGATCCCGTTCGAGCTCGAACAGAATCCGGAATTTCATATGGGCGGCGGTGGCCTCTACAGCACGGCCGCTGACTACATCAAGTTCACCCAGATGATCCTCAATAAAGGCAAGGGCAACGGCAACCAGCTGCTGAAGCCGGAGACCGTGGCGTTGATGGGCCAGAACCACATCGGCGATCTCACCATAGGCAAGATGCCCACCATGGCGCCGATGTACACCAACGATGTCGATCTCTATCCGGACATGGTGAAAAAATGGGGGCTGAGCTTCCTGATCAACACCGCCAAGACGCCGGAGGGCCGCAGCCCGGGCAGCCTCGCCTGGGCTGGCCTCGCCAACACCTATTTCTGGATCGATCCGGCGCGTAACGTCGCCGGCGTGATCCTGATGCAGTTGTTGCCGTTCGTGGACGCGAAATGCCTGGAGGCCTTTGCGGGCTTCGAGCGTGGCATCTATGCCGGGCTCGACGCAGGGAGTGGCCAGAGGGCGGCTTGAACGCGAACTGTCGAGACGCGGTCCGACCCCGCCCCACCCACAAATCGTCATCCCCCGCCTTGTGCGCAATTGCGCACTGGAGCGGGGGAGCCAGTACGCCGCGGCCTCTCGGTGCTATAATTGACGCCACTGGGATACTGGATCCCCTGCATGCGCGGGGGGATGACAACCTTGGGTGTGGCACGATGACCGAACCAACCGCCAGCTACGTTTGCGGCACAGCCGATGCACCTCTGCTGGGCGACACCATCGGGCAAAGCCTCGATCACGCGGTGCGGCGCTGGGGCGACCGCGAGGCGCTGGTTTCGCCGAGCCACAATGTCCGCTGGACCTGGAAGGAATTTTGCGAACGCGTCGATGCGCTGGCGGCCGGCTTTCTGGCGCTCGGGCTCGAACGCGGCGCGCGGATCGGCGTCTGGTCGCTCAACCGGCCGGAATGGACGCTGACGCAGTTTGCCGCCGCGAAAGCCGGCATCATCCTCGTCACCATCAATCCGGCCTATCGCCTCAGCGAACTCGAATTCGCCCTGGCAAAGGTCGGCTGCGCCGCGATCGTGACCGCTACCGCGTTCAAGACCTCGAATTACATGGAGATGCTGAACACGCTGCTGCCCGAGCTGGCCACATCGACGCCCGGCGAGTTGCAGGCGGCGCGGCTGCCGAAGCTGCGCGCGGTGATCCAGATCGGTGGGCCGGCATCGCCCGGCACCATCGCATTCGAAGACGTGACGCAGATGGGCAGCGCGCGGCACCGCGAGACGCTGGCGGAGCTGGCCAGGACGCTGCAGTTCGACGATCCCGTCAATATCCAGTTCACCAGCGGCACCACAGGCTCGCCGAAGGGCGTTACGCTGACGCACCACAATATTCTCAACAACGGCTATTTCGTCGGCCGCGCCATGCGCCTGACCGAACAGGACCGCATCTGCATTCCGGTGCCGCTGTATCACTGCTTCGGCATGGTGATGGGCAATCTCGCCGCGGTGACGCTCGGCGCCACCATGGTTTATCCCGGCGAGGGTTTTGATCCGCTGGCGACGTTGCAGACCATCGAGAAGGAACGATGCACCGCGCTCTATGGCGTGCCGACGATGTTCATCGCCGAACTCGATCACCCCGAATTTGCGCGCTTCGACCTGAAATCGCTGCGTACCGGCATCATGGCCGGCGCGCCCTGCCCGGTCGAGGTGATGAAGCGCGTCAACAACGAGATGAACATGGGCGAAGTCACGATCGCCTACGGCATGACCGAAACCAGCCCTGTCAGTTTCCAGAGTTCGACGGACGAGCCGCTGGAACGCCGCGTCTCCACGGTGGGGCGCATCCACCCGCATGTCGAGGTCAAGGTAGTCGATCTCGAGGGCCGCATCGTGCCGCGCGGGATGCGCGGCGAACTCTGCACCCGCGGCTACAGCATCATGCTGGGTTACTGGGACGAGGCCGAGAAGACATCCGACGTGCTCGACGCCAATGGCTGGATGCACACCGGCGACATCGCGATCATCGACGCCGAGGGCTATTGCAACATCGTCGGCCGCATCAAGGACATGGTGATCCGCGGCGGCGAGAACCTTTATCCGCGCGAGATCGAGGAATTCCTCTATCGCCATCCCAAGATCCAGGACGTGCAGATTTTTGGCGTCGCCGACGAGCGCTATGGCGAGGAACTGTGCGCCTGGGTTCGCGTCAGACCCGGCGAAACGCTGACCGCTGACGAGGTTCGCGCCTTCTGTCACGGCCAGATCGCGCACAACAAGATTCCGCGCTATGTCGAGTTCGTCGAGGAATTTCCGATGACGGTGACGGGGAAGATTCAGAAGTTTTTGATGCGGGACGCGGTCGAGGCGCGGCTTGGATTGAAGGCGGCGAAGACGGCGTGAGTTTGACTGCCGGCAATGTATTTGCCGGACGCGTTGCCACGCCACACTCAACTGTCGTCACCCGCGCAGGCGGGTGATCCAGTACGCCGCGGCTTCTCGGTTCGATCATTGACGCCTCTGGAATACTGGGTCGCCCGGTCAAGCCGGGCGATGACAGTTGGGGTGTGGCGATCATTGCCGGAGGCCCCCGCAAATCACAAACACGTCCCGCTGCCGGCCATGTCGCCGCAGGGGACGCGCTTGGAAAGCTGCTGAGCTTTTTTCTTCGCATTGGCCTGCGCGTTGGTTTCGAACACGCTCCGCGGCACGAGCTCGGTCGCACGGCGATAATCGGCGGCGGCTTTTTCGGAATCGTTCTGCGCCTCGTAAACCTGCGCCCGCGCAACGTAGCTCTCGATGGTTTCGCGGCGTTCGACCGCCTCGTTGAGGTCCTTCAGGGCCTTCGGATAGTCGCGCAGCGCCGAGAAGACGCTGCCGCGCAGCGTCAGCGCCGACGCATCCGAAGGCCGCGCCTTGAGGACGAGATCAAGGTCCGCCAGCGCGCTGCGCGTCTCGCCCTTGCCGAGATAGGCGCGGGCGCGAAGCGTGCGCGCCATGCTGTCATCCGCCGCCTTTCCCACCACGGTATCGAGGGCGACGATCGCGCGATCGAACTGGCCCGAATTGACCAGGGCAAGTCCGCGGCCGAAGACGGCGGTCTGGTTGGAAGGATTTCGCTCGAGCACGGCGTTGATATCGGCCAGCCCTTCGGCCGAGTTGCCCTTCATGAGCAGCACCACGCCGCGGGCGGCCTTGGCCAGATCGTACACCCGCGCCAGGGCCAGCGCCTGGTCGAAATCGGTCAAGGCCTTGTCGAGCTGATTGAGCGACATCTGGGTGATGCCGCGCTCATAGAAGGCGGGGCTCATCCTGGGGTCGATCGCGATCGCGCGATCGAAATCGGCAAGCGCAGCCGGGGCTTTCCCCAACTGCCGTTGCACAATGCCGCGGCTGTAATGGGCCTGCGCGCTGTTGGGGTTGATCTTCAGTGCCGCTTCGACGTCGACCATGCCCTGGTCGGGCTGTCGCATGGCAGCCGACGTCACCCCGCGCAGCGCCAGCGCCGTCGCGTCATTCGGCCGGAGCTTGATCAGTTCATCGAGGTCGGCGCGGGCCTCGGCGAGTTGTCCGAGCCTGGTGCGCGCGCTGGAGCGGAGTTGCAGCGCGGCCTCATCGCGCGGATCGGCTGTCAGCACCTGGTTCAGGAGCCCGACCGCATCGGCGTACTTGGCCTGGACGATGAGCTGCCGCGCCCGGTCGAGCAACGGCTTGCCGGCAGCATTGCCTGATGGCGCGGCTTGCGGCAGTGGAGCGATCTGGCCGGCCATCTCGGATGTCGACGGCGCTGCCGGCAGCGCCTTCGGCTTGTCGTTGCCCTTGTCGCCGCCTTGAGCCTTCGCCAGTTCCGTCTGCATCGCGAGCGTCGACTGGCGCAGTTGCTTGGCCGCTGCACTGTCGGGCGCCACCGCCAGGACCGCGTCGAGATCGGCCAGCGCGCGGGTGTAATCGCCCTTGGAACTGTAGAGCTGGGCGCGCGCGTAATAGGGCGCCATGTCGTTTTTCGGGCCCTGCGCGATGGCGCGCGAAAAATCCTCGATGGCGCGATCGATATCGCCCTTGCGGCGGAAGGTCTGCCCGCGCCAGTAGAACGCCGCCGGCACATTGACGTTGATCGCAATGGCGGCGTTCAGGTCGCTGAGCGCCTTGTCGAGCTGACCACTCTCGGAATAGGCGCGGCCGCGGCTGACATAGGCCGGCGCGAAATCCTGACGCGCGGCGATGGCCGCGTCGAAATCGCCGATCGCTTCCGGCCAATTCCGCTGCTGAGAACGAAGATTGCCGCGCGACAGCAGCGCGAACGCATTCTTCGGCTCGATCTCCAGCGCGCGATCGAAATCGGCCTTCGCCAGATCCAGTTTGTTGCTCCGCTGATAAGCGATGCCCCGTTGCAGCAGCGCCTGAACCGAATTGGAATCCAGCGTCAGCGCCGCTTCGGCATCCGCCAGGGCCAGATCGATCTTCGCCGAATTGAGATAGAGCCGCGACCGGCCGAGATAGGCCTTGATGCGGTCGTCCGTCGGGCGCGCCGTATCATTGATGATGGAAGCACACGCCGCTTCCACTTTCGCCGGCGGCCCGCTGTTGCAATCCGCCAGATCATCCGCAACTGCCGGGGCCAGTGGCTGGCACAGCGCGGCGGCCGCGATGGCCGCGAGAAACCAGATGCGGGAAGCGACTTGCATTTGTTTGGGAGGAACCAGAGCCGACCTCCGTGCCGCAATATCAATGGGTGAACAAAATATCGAGATGGGGATGGAAAGGCAATTCAGCGTTGTGGCAGATCCGGCGAGCGAAGCGAAGCAATCCCTAGGGAGGCGTAACGGATGGATGGATTGCGTCGTCGCTTCGCTCCTCGCAATGACGCGGATATAGCGTCACGTTCCCGCGGCGCGATGCGCCCGAGTTGTACCTTTAGTTTCACGCCCTGGAAAACAGAGGGCGCGGGGAATGCCGGATGCGCGCTGCACCCGCGGTCTCGTGTGCGAATAGTGCAAAAAAGCTGCACACGAGCATACAGGGCAGCGGAGAGCATCCGACATTCCCTGCGCAGTGGCTTTACGACTTATGACGCGCTCTCCCCGGTGAGACGGCCTCTATTGCCACCGTCACCCCTCCGAAGCGTTAGCTTCTTCAGAGCTTGACGCCGTTACGGGCGCCAGGACCACACGCTTTCGCCGTACGCCTTTGCCGCGACCGTCAATCGCAACATCAGCGTCCACCGCACCCCGCCCCTCGTTGTGACGATGGCCAACGCCCCTCAGAGTGGGACGGGATGCGGCGGATGTAACCGGTGATTTGGGGGTGGCGTCAAGAGCTATTTCTGCAAACCAGAATTATGGCATTGCTAGTGGCGAAGCAACTATCTATTGATGAGCCACCGCGCTTGCGTTGCATAGGCAGCTGTGCGGCTATCTGTCGGCGACCCATGCCAGTCGTGGCGCTGTCGTCTACATCAGCCGCGGCGAGATTGTTTGGGTCGGCGATGAAACGGTAAAACAAGTATCACCACAGCCCTGGTCAGGAGTAGGTGACCGGGCGTACCTGTTAGCGCTTTATCAGCTCTGACAACGCAAGCGTACTATTGGCGGCCTAGCGGTGCCAATGCGCATCATGAAATGATCAGTTGAGCAAAGCCATCGATTGATGGGTTCAAATCGGGGAGGCGCAACCACCTATGCCGACATTTGCTGGCGCCTTGGTAAATCCACCGTTGGTGTAGTCACTCGTGCTCCACATTAAACACCGACCTTGTCCCGTCGGCGAACTCCAACTCAACATCGACACGCTTGGGCAAGGAAGCGCGCACGTAGCCAGTGAGCTTTTGACCAGCCTCATCGAGCATCGTTCCAATCATTAGATTTCCGTTTACACGAATGTTCGTGAAATTGCTTTGCGGCACGGCGCCCGAAACCTTCAGCTCGACTCGCGTCATAGGCTCGACGGGAACATCTAATCCGCCAGCAGGAGCGCGAGGATCCCTCGACGCATGGAGGTCGGACAGGTCGAACCGACTGCGAAAACCTGAGGGCTTGAGTGTACTGTCGAGTACGGCTCCCGAGGGCACCGTGGATCGCTTAGACGAAATGCCCCTGACCTCAAACGGCTTCATGTCGACCATCCTTAATAAAGGAGAGATCATCGATTGCGATGCTTCCCCGAGCGTTGTTGAAGATCAATGCAACAGACGCGAGGTGCCGTAAATCGGGCTGCTGTGGCCTGGAGAAGAGGCTGATTGGCAATGCGATGGTGGTTAAAGCGGTTTTGAATGTTTCCTGGTCGGCGGCCGGTGAAGGCACATGCAGTCCCAAAAGTTCGAGATTCACAGTGGCGACAATTCCATTCTTGTCCTGAAGCTCTACCGTAAAAGTCTGTGGACTTCCTGCCGTGTTCAGCGCTGGTGATTGGTCGGCCCCGTAGTTTTGACCAACGCGCATTGCGATCGTGTCAAATTGGCTTGCATTGAAATCCCCAAGCGCTGTTCGATAAATCGCGCCGGCCGCGCGCCAATCGATCGCAAGCGCCTTGCCAACATGATTGAACGCATGATCGGCCGGGCTTGCTCTTCGCACAAAATCCACGATCTCCAACAGAACACCTTTCGCCGTGGCAGCCGCTACCAACTTGTCGTGGAGCACTTTCCACCCCGCAGGCGTCAAATCAAACGTCGGATCAATCTGTCTCAGTTTTTCCTTCAACGCGGCTGTTGCCTGCGCATTGCCCGCATCCGCCAGATATCGCAAGGCTTGTAGCATAGCATCGACCATAGCGGCGATCTCGGAGCGAAGATAATCGTAATACTGCGCGTAGTTTGGATCACCCAGATACTGGTGATATTGAAGGTATTTTGGAATCACGTTTCCAATCGACTCCGCATCTATTTTGAAGCGCTCGAGATCTATCTCCCGGATAAAGATTTCGCCTGCCGTTTCAGTGCCGAGTCCGAGTCCATTGGTCTTGATATCGAACTTTCCTTCGAAAGTGTCGATATCGCCACGCAGCACGGGAGAGAACAAGGGAAAGAGCTCTAGCGCTTCCAGCGTTTCTGGCTTCACCGAACCGTTGAGAATCCGATCGAAGCCGGTCGCGCCGCGCAGTTCTCGCTCGAAGAAGGCCGTGGTATAACACTTCGCAAGCGCTTCATGTTTGTCGCGGGACAGAATGCGATTATTGACCGTGCTCCACTCGCTGTCCCAGTTCTCGGAGAAGTAATTGTGGATCGCTCCCGAGACGAAAATGCCGGCGCGCCGGCTGGCGGCTCGGTCCCACAAGCGAAATGACTGACCGTCGCTGACATCCGCATCGAGGTCGCCGTAGAGAAGAAAGAACGGCAGGGGCGGCCGGACGCCCATGAAGTCGACCGGCGCGATGGAAAATACGGCGCGGATTCCGTGCAAGCCGCCTAATTCGTTGTCCAACGCCCCGGCGCGGCATGCCGCTTCTGCCCCTCGCGAATGGCCTACCAATCCAACGGATTTGAAGTTGCCTAAACTCGCGCATACCGGATGCTCTGCAAGCGCTGTTATCGTTCTCAAAATTGTTCGAGCGCGATGCTCTATTGCTCCGCCGGTCACAATCGGCGGCTTTTTCGAAACTCCAGTTCCTTGCGGACCGACCAGATCATTTAAGTCGATGCTTGCGCACACGTAACCATGCGAAGCCAAGCGACGGCCGATATAGCCGAGGCCGCGGAAATTTTCGATTGATGCGGAATGCCGGCCGTGGGCCAGAATGATCAGCGGAAACTTTTCGCCGCCATTCGATACTGGGTAAAGCAATAGTCCCCGCAATTGAACCGTCAGGGGCTCAAAGATGCCGTCAACGGGCTGGATCGTAAACGCTCCCAATGAGTAATCTTCATCTTTGACCGCCCATGATCCGGGTTGATCGAGTTGCATTGCACCATCCTCGCAAGGGCAAAGCTTGACGGGAACTCGCCAAGGTCTTGACCACCTAGTCTATCATGGATAGCTTCTGCAGCTAGTGGTAGTGAACCAGGGGAGGAAAGTATGCCAAGCGGTAATCCGAATCCCAACCAAAATCCCAACCCGAACACAAACCCAAATCCGAATTCTAATCCGAACCCAAACCCAAACCCGAACAAGAACCCGAATCCAAATCCAAATCCAAACACTAATCCGAACCCCAACACGAACCCAAACCCTAACCCAAACCCCAATACAAAAGGGTCTTCAGCGTCTGCTCTGACGGTGCGGGCCAGCATTAGCATGGCGCGGTCATTCGATATTCCGGAAGGAGCGGAAGAGCGCATCGCTCGGGATTTCGGACGGTTGCTAGACCAGGGTCTGTTCAACAGGCCGGCGCCGCCCGCTTGAATCCGATTAGCGATTTCTCGAGGGCAGATCCGTGCGCTTCGATAAACTGCCCTTGCTGGATGATGACTTCGACGCGGCTCAACTTCTGAACGCCGTGGCGAATAGACGCAGGGATCGAGTTGCTCGCGGTTCCCCTCCAGACGATCCGACTCGCACATTCCTAGATCCTGAGATTGCGAAACAGGTTTATGAGGCGGAATGGGACCAGGACCCATTCACCGCGGGGGCCGTTGTGCCGGACCCCGACTTCGCGGAGTTGTTAGAAGGAGCGAAAGCACAGATCATTGAAGCAATGCCGGAATGGCGCGAAGTTCTCTCGCTTCCTGTGCGGGTGATGGTCGTTCCGACCTCCACATATTTCGGCTATTCAATCTTGAGCAGTCCCCAACACATCTATTTGGCATCATTGGATGATCAACGGCGCGACCCGCGCCTATTGCTCGAAAATTATCTGCACGAGTTCGCGCACCTTTGGCTTTACCTGATAGAGGAGGTGCATCCCTTCGAAGAAGCATTGCATCGCCTCACCTACACGCTTCCTTCCGGAACGAGTGGCAGGACAGTGACGGCAACTATGGATGCCGCATATGTTGCCGCCGTGTTGCGGCGTTACTACGCCCGGGTTGACAACGTACCACGACGCAGCGAACTTACTGCGTACGTCGCTGGTTGCCTCATGCAGATTAAAGACGATCCGGATCTGACAGAGGTCGGGCTCAGCGTTTGCCGCCGCTTGGCGAGCGAACTCACGGTGCATTTTCACTCATCCAGAATGGCAGGGCAGTAGCGAGGAGCGTCCGCGGGCGAGCTTGTTGGCGAGGGCAATTGCCAGCACGTTGTGATGCAGCCGATTCCTAGCCGCCTCAATCAGTTCTTGTTCCTTTTTTTGTTGTCGCAACGCGATCAATTCTATTCGGCAAGCGAGGGCGGAGCACAGCCACATTTCGAAAGTGAAAATCGTTTGGATGCCCTTTCCCCTCCCACCCTTAGCAGAGCAGCGCCACATCGTCGCCACGGTGATGCGCTGATCGCGCTGTGCGACCGGCTAGTGGCGTCACCGCTGTCGCCTGCTCGATGCGCTGCTGGCTGAGGTGCTGGCGCCGGCAGAGGCCCGCGAATACGAAGCTTGCAGAATGAATTGACCGCTCACCTTTGCCGATTTAACGGCCAAGACGTGCATGCCCGGGTCAAGCCCGGGCATGACGAGGCGAGAGGTCGCGCCCCTCGCAAGCCGCCTACACCGGCAGCCCGTTCTTCTGCGCCAGTTCCTTCAGCGACACCTGCGGCCTCGCGCCGATGTGCTGGATCACTTCGGCCGCCGCGAGGGCGCCGAGGCGGCCGGAATTTTCATGGCCGGCGTTGCGGACGAGGCCGAACAGGAAACCGGCGGCGAACAGATCGCCGGCGCCTGTCGTGTCGACGAGCTTTTGAATCGGGAAGGCCGGCACCGCGACGACGCCGTCTTTCGACGCCACGACGCAGCCCTTCTCGCTGCGGGTGACGATGCCGAGTTTGGTGTCGGCGCGCAGCTGCTTCAGCGCCGCTTCGAAATCGGGAGTTTCGTACAGCGATTGCAGCTCGGCCTCGTTGGCGAACACCAGATCGACGGTGCCCTTGCGCATCAGGTCGAGAAACTCGTCGCGGTAGCGGCCGACGCAGAATGAATCCGACAAAGTCAGCGCGACCTGGCGGCCGGCGCCATGGGCGATGGTCGCCGCCTTGACGAAGGCTTCCTTGGCGTTCTTCGGATCCCAGAGATAGCCTTCGAGATAGATGATGCTGGAGGCCGCAATCTGCGCCGCGTCGATATCGTCGGGCATCAATTCCTGCGCCGCACCGAGATAGGTGTTCATGGTGCGCTCGCCGTCCGGCGTCACCAGGATGTAGGAACAGCCGGTGGCAGGGCCGCCGCTTGCCGCTTTGGTTTCGAATGCGACGCCGGCGGCGCGGATGTCATGGGTGTAGAGGCCGCCGATCTGATCGTCGCGCACCTTGCCGACATAGGCGGCGCGCGCGCCGAGATTGGCGATGCCGACGATGGTGTTGGCAGCGGAGCCTCCGGACATTTCGGTGGCCGGGCCCATATCGGCGTAGATCGCCGTGGCACGCGCCTCGTCGATCAGCGCCATGCCGCCCTTGGTCATGCCATGGCGGCCGAGAAAGGCCTCGTCGGTCTGCACCAGCACGTCGAAAATCGCATTGCCGATCCCGAGAACGTCATATTTTGCGTCGGCCATCTCACCGTCCTGTTGCAGCCATCATGAAGGGCGGGGCCTATCACGGCCGGCGCAAGGCGTGAACCCATAAATCGCGTGAATTGATTCGGATTGGCCGGCCGATGTCCGCTTTGCACCAAAAATGGGCGGCAACCGCCGGGAAATCAGGCCGCCAACGAAGCGTGCTAGCGCAGCGGCATGACAAACGTAAAACAGGTTTCCTCGGCCGTCGACGTCACGTTAAGCGAACCCTCGTGCGCCTTTGCGATCTGCGACGCGATGTGCAAGCCGAGGCCGAGGCCCTGCCGGCTGGCACGAACCTCGCCGCGGAAGAACGGCTCAAACAGCTTCTCCATCGCGGCCTCGGGTATCGGCTCGCCGCCGTTGGCGACCGACAGTTTGAACAGCCCGTCCTCCGTCACCGCGCGGACGCGCACCGGCTCGTTGGTCGCGCCGTGGCTGAGCGCGTTGCCGACCAGATTGGAAACCAGCTGTCCAATCCGGATTCGATCGCAATTGACGGGAGCGTCGATGGCATAGACGGCTTCGATCTGGCGCCCCGGCGACGACAGCCGCAATTCGTCGATCACCTGATGCAGCATCTGTTCCACGGGTGCGTTGGCATTGCGGGCCAGGACAATGCCGCCGCCGAGCCGCCCTCGCGCAAAATCGAGCACGTTGTCGATCAGCCCGGCCATCCGCATCACGGTGGTCTCCAGCATCGCCAGGATCTGGTGCTGCTTTTCCGTGGTCGCGTCCCGTCCCAGAATGCGCGCGCCGGCGCTGATCGATGCCAGCGGGTTGCGCAGGTCATGCCCCAGCACCGCGATGAACTGCTCGCGCAATTCGGAATTCTCACGCTCGCGCGCAAGGCCCGTGGCGGCCATGTCGCGCGCTTCCAGAAGTCCCCGCTCATACAGTCTTCGATCGACGGCCTTGATCAGGGCAATGCGCGTGAACAGGGTCTTTCCGCCGGCATCCCGGCCATCGGTGGCGCTCGCAATCATCTGCAGATGCTCGCCGCTTGCTGTCACCATGTCGATGGCGAAGCCGTCGAAGAAGCCCTGCATCCTGAGCAGCGGCGCGATGTGGGTTTCGTAGTAGATGCGGCCCGCGATGTTGAGGAAGCCAGAGAGCGGCTTGCCGATCATTTGATCTGATGTGTGGCCCGTCCAGCCAAGCAGCGTCCGGTTCACACGCGCTATACGGCCGTTGGTCAGCAGCGTGACATAGCCGCAAGGGGCATTGTCGAACATGTCCTCGAAATCATCGATGCGGGGACTGTCCACCGCGCCACTCAGACGAACGTCTTCATGGCGGCGATCACTTCATCGGGAGCGCTCAAATTGGGGCAATGCCCGGTAGCCTCCAATATGATGAATTCGCTGCCCGGAATGCCGCGGTGAACAAACTCTCCAACCTCCTTTGCGGCGATGATGTCCTCGCTGCATTGTAATATCAGCGTTGGAATATCGACCTTGGCCAGGTCGGCGCGATTGTCCGATTTGAAGGTGACGCGGGCGAACGCCTTGGCGATTTCGGGATCGGTTCGGCAAAAGCTGTTGGTCAGCTCTTCGCCGAGTTCAGGGCGATCCGGATTGCCCATGATCGCCGGCGCCATCTGGGCCGACCATCCCATGTGGTTGGAATCAAGAAACTGCAGTAGTTCCTCGATCTGCTGTTCGCTGAATCCACCGACGTAATTGTCGTCGTCCATGTACCGGGCGGAAGGCCCGACCATGACAAGCTTGCCAAACATGCCGGGCGCCTTCTGCACCGCCAGCGCGCCGATCATGCCGCTCACCGAGTGCCCGACGAAAACGGCATCCTTCATCCCGAGTTCGCGGCCGATCTCGACGACGTCGTCGGCATAACCCGCAAGCGTCGCATATTTCGATTTATCGTAGGCCTTGAGGTCGGAGCCGCCGGCGCCGACGTGATCGAACAGCACGGTCTTGAAATCTTCCGCGAAGGCCGGCTCCACAAACCGCCACATGTTCTGGTCGCAGCCAAAACCGTGGGCGAAGACCATCGCCTTCTCACCCGTCCCGCGGACGCGGACGTTATTTCGTGCAACGACGCTCATATCCTGCACCCGTCTGCCATTCGCCGCGAGGCTATCACCATTGCTTCCGCGCGCGCCACTCACCCCGGCGGACAGCAATCGAATGAGTTCGCGCTGGATTGCATGGAACCCGAGACCCCTGACGTAAATGCTGTTGGACGCCCGCTGCCCGATCGTCACAAGGTCAGCCAGCGGTCGCGAGCCCATACAACTTCAGATCGCCAGGCCGATGTCCGCTTTGAAGCGCCGAGCTGACTCGATGCCGCACCGGCGCCATCGCCGCCGGTTGTCTCACCCAGCCCTGACTTGCACATGCACACCCCATTTGATCCAGTACGGCGAGCGCATCGGACCAGCGCAGGGAGCAATGAGTGGCCGCGCAGTTCAACATCGATGCCTATAGCGACGCGCTCGTCCTGCTGGGGACGGCCGGCATTGTCGTTCCCATGGTGCGCCGCTTTGGGTTTAGCCCCGTGCTCGGCTTTCTGGCCGCGGGCGCGCTGCTCGGCCCGCTCGGACTGGGCTCGCTGATCCACGCGTTCCCGTTCTTGTACTGGCTTACCGTCGTGGATGCCAAGAACGTGGCCGGGATCGCCGAACTCGGCGTCGTCTTCCTGCTGTTTCTCATTGGCCTCGAGCTGTCCTACGAACGTTTAAAGGCGCTGCGCCGCCTGGTGTTCGGCCTCGGCAGCCTGCAGTTCATCCTGACGACGGCCGTGATCGCCGGCATCGCGGCCCTGTTCGGCAACCCCTCCGCCGTATCGATCATCCTCGGCGCCTGCCTTGCGTTATCCTCGACCGCGATCGTCATCGAGGTGCTTTCCAACCAGGGCCGGCTTGGCACCACGGCAGGCCGAACCAGCTTCGCCATTCTGCTGGCGCAGGATCTGGCGGTAATTCCGGTCCTGGTCTTCATCTCCATCCTGGGCAAAGGCTCGGGCAGTTCGGTCGTGACCAGCCTCGCGCTCGCGCTGGTCAATGCCACCGTCGCCGTTGTCGCGATGGTCATCCTCGGACGTCTGTTGCTGCGGCCGCTGTTTCGGCTGGTCGCCGCCACCGGCGCCAGCGAATTGTTTGTCGCCGCCACCCTGTTCGTCATTATCGGCACCGGCGTCGCCGCCGCCATGGCGGGCCTTTCCATGGCGCTGGGCGCCTTCATCGCCGGGTTGCTGCTCGCCGAGACGGAATTCCGCAAGGCCATCGAAACAACCATCGGCCCTTTCAAGGGACTGCTGCTCGGCTTCTTTTTCTTTACCGTCGGCATGAACATCGACGTGCGCGAAATCGCACGCGAACCATTCTGGCTTGTTGCCTCCGTCATCGGCCTGATCGCCATCAAGGCCGTCCTGCTCACCGGCCTCGCCCGGACCTTTCGACTGCCCTGGCATGCGGCGATCGAAACCGGTCTGCTGCTGGGCCCCGGCGGCGAGTTCGCGTTCGTCGGCATCGGCCTTGCCACCTCGCTCGGCCTGATCAGCGCCAATGTGTCGAGCTTCACGCTCGCGGTGACATCGATCACGATGGCGCTGATTCCGGTGCTGGCCCTGGTCGCACGGCGGCTGGCGCCGAAGTTTCGCGAGCCCAAGGCGCTGGATCCCGAGCTCAGCGTTGCCCCGAGTGGAGGCGCCGGACACGCCATCGTCATCGGGCACGGCCGGGTCGGTGAGGTCGTCTGCTCCCTGCTCGGCCGGCACAGCTGTACCTATCTCGCCGTCGACAACGACGCCGATGCGGTCCCGGCCCAGCGCAGGAGTGGGCGCGAGGTCTATTACGGCGACGCGACAGACCCGGAATTTCTCAAGAGCTGCGGCGTGATGAAGGCAAAGGCCGTCATCGTAACGGTGGCCGCCAAGGACGCGATCGACGAAATCGTTCGTCAGGTACGCGCGCTGAGGGCGGATATCGTCATCGTCTCGCGCGCCCGCGATGCCGACCATGCACGCCACCTTTACGCGATCGGCGTTACCGACGCCGTGCCCGAAACCATCGAGGCCAGCCTGCAGCTGTCGGAAGCGGCGCTGATCGGACTGGAGCAGGCGATCGGACCGGTGATCGCCTCCATCCACGAGAAGCGCGATGAATTCCGGCGCGAGCTGCAGCAGGCGGCGGCAAAGAGCCCTGCCGAAACCACCCGTGCGATCCGCCCGAAAAGCTTTCGATCGCCCAGGACAAGGCAAGACCATCGCGGGCAAGCGCAGCCTGATTGAGGGCAGGCGGTAGCGCCAGCACGCCCAACCGCTGCTATAGAGACGCGATGATCCGCTCCTTTCTCACGGTATCGACGGGAACGCTGGCCTCGCGCCTGCTCGGATTCGTGCGCGATTCCCTGGTCGCGGCGCTGCTCGGCGCCGGCGCTGTCGCGGATGCGTTCCTGGCGGCCTTTCAACTGGTCAATGTGATCAGGCGCCTGCTTTCCGAAGGCGGGCTGAACGCGGCGCTGGTACCGGCGTGGCTGCGCGTGCGCGAGACCAGTGGCGCGGTGGCGGCGGCCGCCTATGCGGGCCGCGTGCTCGGCACCGTCACGGCGGCGCTCTTCGTCGCCACCCTGCTGCTCGGATTGCTGATGCCATTCGTGATCATGGCGCTGGCGCCGGGATTTTCCGGCCATCAGACGCTGCAGCTTGCCGTCGACAATGCCCGCCTGATGCTGCCCTACCTCGCCTTTGCCGGGCCGGTGACCGTGATGATGGCGCTATTGAACGCGCAAGGCCGTTTTGCGCTCACCGCGTTCTCGCCGCTGCTGTTCAACATCGCGTTGATCGCGGTCATGGCCGTGCTGCTGGCGTCGCGGCCAGGTGCCGTACTTGCCGCACAGATCCTCGCCGCCACCGTCGGCGTCGCCGGCCTGCTGCAACTTTCCGTTCTGGTGTTGCGCCGTGGCGGCAACATCGCAACGCCGCTGCGGATTTCGTTCGATAAGGAAATTCGCGGCTTTCTCGCCAAGGCCGTCCCCGGCATGATCGCGAGCAGCACGCCGCAATTATTGATGGTGGCCGGCGCGATCGTCGCCTCGTCATCACCCTCGGCGGTGTCGTGGCTCTATTTCGCCAACCGCCTGGTCGAGCTGCCGCTCGGCATTGTCGGCGTCGCCATGGGCACGGTGCTGATGCCGGAAATGACGCGCGCCCTGCGCGGCAAGGATCAGGCCGCGGTCGCACATGCGCAATCGCGCGGCCTCGAACTCGCCGTCGGACTGGCGCTGCCGGCGATGCTGGGATTGATCGTGCTGAGCGAGCCTGTCGTGCGCATGCTGTTCGAACACGGCGCCTTCACCGCGGATGACACCGCCGCGACGGCGCGCGCGCTGATGTGGCTGGCGCTTGGGCTACCCGCCAATGTGCTGGTCAAGGCGCTGTCGCCGGCGTTCTTTGCGCGCGAGGACACGCTGACGCCGCTGCTCGCGACGCTTGCGGGCATCGTCCTTGCGATCGCGCTTTCCGTGCTGCTCGGCCATTGGTTCGGCGCCAGCGGCATCGCCGCCAGTCTCGCGATCGGGGCATGGAGCACGGCCTTCGGCCTGACCCGCCGGGGCGGCGAAACGTTCGGGTTTTCGATCGACGCCGCCGCGCGGCGGCGGCTGCCCGGCATCCTTGCGGCCGCGCTGGCGATGGGCGCGGCACTGTGGCTGGCGGCACGGTTTACGCCGGCGCTTGCGCCTGGTGCCCACGGCCTGGTGCAGGCGATCATCCTGCTCATGCTGATTGGCGCCGGGATTGCGGTTTACGGCCTGTTTCTGCGGCTTTTCGGCATCACCGGATGGCGCGAGACGGTTAACGCGATCCGGCAAACCAAGCCCGCCGACTTGCGCGACTAAGCCTTAAATGGCAAACGAGCGCGCCAAACCGACAATTCGCAGGAAGCATTACCATGGCCATGGTTGAACGGGTTTTTTCAGGCGTCCAGCCGACGGGCAATCTGCATCTCGGCAATTACCTCGGCGCGTTCGTCAACTTCGTGAAGCTGCAGGAAACGCATAACTGCATCTATTGCGTCGTCGACATGCACGCGATCACGCAAGGGGTCGACGTCTGGGGCGGCCCGGCCGAACTGACGCGCTGTACCCGCGAGGTGACCGCGGCCTTTATCGCCAGCGGCATCGATCCGAAAAAGCATATCGTATTCAACCAGAGCCAAGTCACCGGTCACGCCGAGCTCGCGTGGATCTTCAATTGCGTGGCGCGGATGGGCTGGCTCAACCGCATGACGCAGTTCAAGGACAAGGCCGGCAAGGATCGCGAGGCGGCCTCGGTCGGGCTTTACGATTATCCGGTGCTGATGGCCGCCGACATCCTGGTCTATCGCGCCACCCACGTGCCGGTTGGCGAGGACCAGAAGCAGCACCTCGAACTCTCCCGCGACATCGCGCAGAAGTTCAACAACGACTTCGGCGACTCGATCCGCGGCCATGGCTTTGGCGACGGATTGTTCTTTCCGCTGCCCGAGCCCGTGATCACCGGGCCCGCGACGCGGGTGATGAGCCTGCGCGACGGCACCAAGAAAATGTCGAAGTCGGACTCATCGGACAATTCGCGGATCAACCTCACCGACGACGCCGAGACCATCGCGGCGAAGATTCGCAAGGCCAAGACCGATCCGGAACCGTTGCCATCGGAGGAAAAGGGGCTGGAAGGCCGCCCCGAGGCCGACAATCTCGTCGGCATCTATGCGGGCCTGTCGGGCCGCAGCAAAGCCGAGGTGCTGGCCGAGTTCGGCGGCGGACAGTTCTCCAACTTCAAGAACGCGCTGGTGGAACTTTGCGTCACCAAACTCGCGCCGATCGCCTCGGAAATGAAACGGCTGGTCGCCAACCCTGACCATGTCGATTCGATCCTGATCGACGGCGCCGAGCGCGCCGAGGCGATCGCCGCCGAAACCATGAAAGCCGCCAAGGACATCGTCGGCTTCATCCGCAAGCGGTAGTATCTGGCCTGATCACAGGATTTGCGACGGCGCTTGTCTGACACGGCTGCGCCGTGGCAGCATGCGTCGGTTTGGCGCAGCACCGGGACATGCATGACCACCCAGCGACGAAGCTACGAGACGGGTCACAAGCCAAAATGTCTAGTCATCGTTGACGACACCGCGGAGTGGGACCGCGCGGTCTACTATGCCAGCCGCTGGGCGATCCGGGTCGGCGGCGGCGTGGTGATGCTGCGCATCATCGAGATCGAGGACCAGAACCAGCAATGGCTGGGGGTTGCCGACATCATGCGCGCCGAAGCCGAGGACGCCGCCAATGAGGCGCTCGACCGCGCCTCCGGCCGCGCCAACGGCATTGCCGCGATCACGCCGGAGCGGGTGATTCGCGAGGGCAATCCGACCGAACAGATCCTCGACGTGATCGACAAGGACGTCGATATTTCGATGCTGGTGCTGGCGGCCAATCCGGGCGCCGAAGGCCCCGGGCCGCTGATTGCCATGATCGCACAGGCCGCCGGCTCGTTCCCGATCCCGGTCACCATCGTTTCCGGAGACCTCAAGGACGCCGAAATCGACGCGCTTTCCTGAGCGAAATGAGGGAATTGCGCCAGGAAGGGCTGGTCTGCGCCCCTTGACCGTGCGCCGGCCGATGCCATCTGCTAGAGCGAGGCTCTAGCTTTTTGTTTTTGACGCGTTTTCTTCACGCGAACCGATACCCACTTCGCTCGAAAACGCTTTAGAGTAACCCCCACGCGCCGGCCTTGAACCGGCGACGCCGGAGAAATCAGATGTTTATCCAGACCGAAGCGACCCCTAACCCCGCCACCCTGAAATTCATTCCGGGCCGAACCGTGCTCGACACCGGCACGATGGAATTCGCCAACCGCGAAGCCGCCTCCCGCTCGCCGCTGGCCGAACGGCTGTTCGACGTGCAGGGCGTCAAGAGCGTGTTCTACGGTGCCGATTTCGTCACCGTGACCAAGGACGACAGCGACTGGCAGCATCTCAAGCCGGCCATCCTCGGCGCCATCATGGAACATTATATGTCCGGCGAGCCGCTGCTGGCCGACGGCACCGCCGGCAATGACGAGGCGCTCGACGAGGAAGACGAGTTCTTCAACGAGGCCGACGCCGACACGGTGGCGACCATCAAGGATTTGATCGAGACGCGGGTGCGCCCCGCCGTCGCCAATGACGGCGGCGACATTACGTTCCGCGGCTTCAAGGACGGCGTCGTCTATCTCAACATGAAGGGCTCCTGCGCCGGCTGCCCGTCCTCGACGGCAACCCTGCAGCACGGCATCCAGAACCTGCTCAAGCACTTCGTGCCCGACGTGGTCGAAGTCCGGCCGATGTGAGCTGGCTGCGTAGGGTGGGCAAAGCGCAAGCGTGCCCACCACTTCTGATCGCGGTAAGGTACCGGTTGCCAGCAGCAGGATAAGAGGTGGGCACGACGCGAAGTGCGCCTTTGCCCACCCTACGAAGCTGCTATAAACCTCTTCATGTTAATCCTCGCCATCGATACCGCGCTTGATGCCTGCGCTGCGGCCGTGCTCGATACCGACACGACGAAGATCATCGCGCAGGAATCGCAGGCGATGAAGCGCGGCCACGCCGAAGCCCTGATGCCGCTGATCGCGCGGGTGATGAAAACATCCTGCGTCGCGTTCACGTCACTCGACCGTGTCGCCGTGACCAAGGGGCCCGGCAGCTTTACCGGATTGCGTGTCGGCCTCTCGGCCGCCCGCGGCATTGCGCTGGCGGCCGGAAAGCCGGTGGTGGGATTGACGACGCTGACCGCTTACGCGGCGCCTTTCGTCGGCGAGAACAGCGAGCATCCGATCATTGCCGCGATCGATGCGCGCCACGATCATGTGTATTTCCAGGTGGTCAGCGGCGACGGCGGTTCACTGGTCAAGCCGAAAGTGGCGCCGATTTCAGAAGCACTCGAGGCCTCCCGCTTCGGCACGCCGCACCTGGTCGGCAACGCCGCGAAAATCCTCGCCGACCGCTGGCCATCAGATGCGCCGCCGCCGTTCAGGGTCGACACGCAGCCGGCGCCCGATATCACCTGGGTGGCGTGGCTGGGCGCCGCGGTCAGCCCGGAAATGTCGCCGGCCAGTCCGTATTATCTGCGCGCGCCCGATGCCAAGCCGCCCAAGGACCCGCTGCCGCAAGCCTCGCAGCCGGCATCCTGATGGCCTTGCGATCCCTGTTTTCAAAATGGTGGCGCGGCGGCACCGCCGTGGTCGAACCGGCCAGCCAGCGCGACGCGGCGCGGCTGGCGCAGCTGCATGGCGCCTCGTTTCACCGTGGCTGGGGTGAAGGCGAGTTCGAGGCGATGCTGACCGAACGCAACACGCTGGTTCATCGCCTCCGGCAAGGGCGCAAGGTGATCGGGTTTGCGGTCTCGCGCATGGCCGCGGACGAAGCCGAAATATTGTCGATCGCGATCGATGCCGGCGAGCGCGGCCGCGGCCTGTCGCGCAATTTGCTGCTGACCCATCTTGGCCATCTCGCCGGCCGCGGCGTGCGTTCCATCTTCCTGGAAGTGGAAGAAAACAATCAGCCGGCGCGGCGGCTGTATGAATGGGCCGGATTCGGCGTCGTTGGGCGCCGCGAACGCTATTATCAGCAACCCGGCGGGGAGCAATTGAACGCACTTCTGATGCGGCGTGACTTGTCGTAAACTGCGCGGGGTGGCAAAACACCCTGCCCTGCTCTCTAAGGCAAGACCATATGCCCGTCCTGAAATCCCCGCCCGCGCACAAGAATACCGGTATCGAGGCACGCTGCGCCGCCACCGGCATGCGCATGACCGAGCAGCGCCGCGTCATCGCGCGGGTGCTGGCGGATTCGGTGGATCATCCCGACGTCGAGGAACTCTACCGGCGCTGCGTCGAGGTCGACGACAAGATCTCGATCTCGACCGTGTACCGCACCGTAAAGCTGTTCGAGGACGCCGGCATCATCGAGCGGCATGATTTTCGCGAGGGCCGGGCGCGCTATGAGCAGATGCCCGACAGCCATCACGATCACCTGATCAACCTGCGCGACGGCAAGGTGATCGAATTCACCTCGGAAGAAATCGAGAAGCTGCAGGCCGAGATCGCCCGCCAGCTCGGCTACAAACTGGTCGATCACCGACTCGAACTGTATTGCGTGCCGCTGGACGAAGATAAGTCCTGAAGCACTTGCCTCCTCAGCTCATCATTTTCGATTGCGACGGCGTGCTGGTCGACAGCGAAGTCATTTCATGCCGCGCGCATGCGGAGACGCTGACGCGCCACGGCTATCCGATCACGGCGGATCAGGTGCTGCAGCGGTTCCTCGGCGTTTCCGACCGTGAAGCGCGGTTGACGATCGAGAACGAGACGGGCCGCCAACTGCCCGATGATTTCGAAGCGCAGGTCAAGACGGCCACGTTGAAATTCTATGAGGGCGATCTGCAGGCAATTCCGCATATCGGCGAAGCGATATCAGCGATCACGCTTTCCAAATGTGTGGCGTCGAGCGGAACGCCGGAAAAAATCCGCCACGGTCTCACCTGCGCCGGGCTCTACGATCTTCTGCTGCCGCATATTTTTTCCGCCACGCAGGTCAATCGCGGCAAGCCTGCCCCGGACCTGTTTCTGTTCGCGGCCGAACAGATGAATATCCGGCCGCCTCAATGCCTAGTCATCGAGGACAGCGTGGCCGGCGTCACCGGCGGCCGGGCCGCCGGGATGACCGTGCTGGGCTTTCACGGCGGCAGCCATTGCGGCCCAGGTCATGCCGAATTGCTGCGTGACGCAGGCGCTGCGGTCACTTTCGGCGATATGCGGCAATTGCCCGATCTAATTGCGCGGATTGGGGTCGATTAGGGATGGTCATTCCGGGGCGCGCGAAGCACGAACCCGGAATCTCGAGATTCCGGGCTCAATGCTGTCGCATCGCCCCGGAATGGCGGCTCTAAACCGCTGGATTTTCGGCCATTTAGGCTATATTTGACCCCAGACCGGGCGCCGCATGGGCGCCGACCAACCCCGCATTCAGGTTCCATGAAGCCGCCGCGCAAGCTGCATATCAAGTCATATGGCTGCCAGATGAACGTCTACGATGCGCAGCGCATGGTGGACACGCTGGCTGGCGAAGGCTTTGTCGAGACCGACAGCGCCGAGGATGCGGATCTCGTCATCCTCAACACCTGCCACATCCGCGAGAAGGCTTCCGAAAAAGTCTACTCCGAACTCGGGCGCTTGCGTGTCGCCAAGGATGAAGCCGCGCGAAACGGCCGCGAAATGCGCATCGCGGTCGCCGGTTGCGTTGCGCAGGCCGAGGGCGAGGAGATCATCCGCCGCGCGCCGACCGTCGACGTCGTGGTCGGCCCGCAGAGCTATCATCATCTGCCGCAGCTGCTCGCCCGCGCCAAAAGCCATGGCCGCGCGCTGGAGACCGAATTCCCGGTCGAGGACAAGTTCGGCTTTCTGCCGCCGCCGAAGCCCGCGGCGATCCGCGCGCGCGGCATCTCGTCGTTCGTCACCGTGCAGGAAGGCTGCGACAAGTTCTGCACCTTCTGCGTGGTGCCTTACACGCGTGGTGCGGAAGTCTCCCGGCCAGTTGCAAAAATCATCGACGACGTGATGCGGCTCGCCGACAATGGCGTGCGCGAGATCACGCTGATCGGGCAGAACGTCAACGCCTATCACGGCGAAGGCACGGACGGACGAACCTGGCCGCTTGGCAGGCTGCTCACTCGTCTGGCCGAAATCCCCGGCGTCGCGCGCCTGCGCTATTCGACCAGCCATCCCCGAGACGTCGATGATTCGCTTATCGAGGCGCATCGCAACCTGCCCGAGTTGATGCCGTTCGTGCATCTGCCGGTACAATCCGGCTCCGACCGCATTCTGGCTGCCATGAACCGGAAGCATACCGCCGATGATTACCGCCGCGTCATCGACCGATTTCGCGCCCGCCGCCAAGATATTGCATTTTCATCGGATTTTATCGTCGGCTTCCCCGGCGAAACCGAGGGAGAATTTGCCGCCACCCTCGCGCTTGTCACGCAAATCGGGTACGCTGGGGCTTATTCGTTCAAATATTCGCCGCGGCCCGGCACGCCGGCGGCGGACATGCGGGAGACGGTGTCAGCGGCAGAAATGGACGAGCGATTGGGGCGGCTTCAGGAATTGATCGACAGCCAGCAATCGGCCTTCAACAAGGCCATGATTGGCAAGACTGTCGATGTGCTGTTCGAACGCGCGGCCCGCAACCCCGGCCAGATCGTCGGCCGCACCGCCTATCTGCAGCCCGCGCATGTGATGGCATCACCGGATATCATCGGAAAAGTGCTGCCGGTCGCCATCGACAGCCTGGAGCGCTACAGCCTGCTCGGCGAACTCGCAGGCGCCTCCGCGCGTCCCACTTTATCGACGCTTTCACCCATGACCGATTCTTCTCAAGTAAACGCGGGAGCCTGAACCCTTGCCAAAAAGCGCATCGGATTCACCTTCGCTTGCTCCCAGCCGCAAATTTGATCGCGACATGCAAATACCGCCCGAAACCCAAGTCGTCATCGACTTCGACGACAACCGCGCCGCTTCCGCGCTGGTCGGCCCTTACGGGCAGAATCTCGCGCTGATCGAACGCCGGCTTGGCGTCGTCGTGGATTCGCGCGGCAATCACATCACCATCGCCGGGTCGCGCGACGGCTGCGACGCCGCACGGCGCGTCCTCGAAACGCTCTACGCCCAGGCGGTGTTGGGACAGGATCTGGCGCAAGGCGACGTCGAAGGCGCCATCCGCGCCGTGATCGCGCAGGGATCGCTGTTTGAATTCGACCCCAAGGCCGCCAAGAACGCCTTCGAGACCATCAATCTGCGCAAGCGCCCGGTGCGGGCGCGCACCGCCGCGCAGGATTCCTACATCCGCGCGCTGAAACGCAGCGAGATGGTGTTCGGCGTCGGCCCGGCCGGCACCGGCAAGACCTGGCTTGCAGTGGCGCATGCCGCGCAATTGTTCGAGCGCAAGGAAGTCGATCGCATCATCCTGACGCGGCCCGCGGTCGAAGCCGGCGAACGGCTCGGCTTCCTGCCCGGCGACCTCCGCGAAAAAGTCGATCCCTATCTGCGGCCGATCTACGACGCGCTGTATGATCTGATGGATGCGCGCGTCGTCGAGCGCGCGCTGCAGGGCGGCGAAATCGAGATCGCGCCGCTCGCCTTCATGCGCGGCCGCACGCTGACCAACGCCGTCATCATCCTGGACGAGGCGCAGAACACCACCTCGATGCAGATGAAGATGTTCCTGACCCGGCTTGGCGAGAACAGCCGCATGATCATCACCGGCGACCCCTCGCAGGTCGACCTGCCGAATGGCCAGACCTCGGGACTTGCCGAGGCCGTCAAGCTGCTCGACGGCGTCGAGGGGATCGCGCAGGTGAAGTTCACCGCCGAAGACGTCATCCGCCATGAACTGGTGGCGCGGATCGTCGCCGCCTATGAGGGCTTGCCGCAAAAACCGGCGACCGGCAGATCCTGATGGCCAGACCTTTGGCTTTGGGCCCGCAGCAGGCGGGCCCGGGCCGCAACCTAAATGCTGGACTGCAAAACCCTGGAACGAAATTGTCTTCCGTCCACCCCGTAACCGAAGTCCTCGTGGTCGCCGATTGCTGGCAGACCGAGCCCGACGCCGAGGCGGTGATCCATCGCGCCATCAACGCCGCCGCTGAAATCGCCGATGCCGATGTCGGCGAAGCGGAACTGGCAGTCATGCTGACCGACGATTCCGGGATTCGAACCCTGAACAGCAATTGGCGCGGCATCGACAAGCCGACCAATGTGCTATCGTTTCCGGCGTTGCAGCCGACCGGTGCGGGAACGCCCGACGATGCACCGCGCATGCTCGGCGATATCGCCATCGCCTATGAGACGACGCGCAAAGAGGCCGACGACGAACAAAAACCGTTCGATCACCATCTCAGCCATCTTGCGGTGCACGGGTTCCTGCATCTGATCGGCTACGATCACGAAAAAGACGACGACGCCGAAGCCATGGAGAGTCTCGAGCAGGAGATCCTCGCGCAGCTCGGCATTCCGGATCCGTATGCGGATCGCGATCCCCATGCGGACCGGGAGCGGATGGACTGACATGCCGGACTCCGACCCTACCCACGACAATCCGCGCAACATGCCCAACCTTCCGGCCGTGGTGCAGGAAGGCGAGGTGCTGCGCCCGACAGCGGAGAACTGGCTGACGCGCGCGATCCGCACGCTGTTCGGCTGGAAGCCGGGATCGGTCCGCGCCGATCTGCAGGTCGTGCTCGATGCCTCGACGCCGGACGAGGTGGGCTTTTCCGCCATCGAGCGCACCATGCTGCGCAATATCCTCGGGCTGCACGAACGGCGCATCGCCGACGTGATGGTGCATCGCGCCGACATCGTCGCGGTCAAGCGCGACATCCCGCTCGGCGAATTGATGAGCCTGTTCGAAAGCGCGGCGCATTCGCGCCTCGTCGTCTACAACGAAACCCTCGACGACCCCGAGGGCATCGTGCACATCCGCGACCTCCTGGCGTTCATGACCGCGAAGGCGCGCATCGGCGACACCACCAAGGCCAAGCGCAAGAAACCTTTCCCCGCGGGCCTCGATATGCGCGCGGTCGATCTGGCGCAGCCGCTGGCGGACGCCAACATCATCCGCAAGCTGCTCTTCGTGCCGCCGTCGATGCGGGCGATCGACCTTCTGGCGCAGATGCAGGCCTCGCGCATCCATCTGGCGCTGGTGGTCGACGAATATGGCGGCACCGACGGGCTGGTGTCGATCGAGGACATCGTCGAACAGATCGTCGGCGAAATCGACGACGAACATGACAGCGACGAGCCGCCGGCGATCGTGCGGCAGGCGGACAATTCATTCATCGCCGATGCCCGCGCCAGCCTCGAGGACGCCCGCTCGGTGATCAGCGAGGATTTCATCGCCGGCGAGGACGAAGAGGTCGCAACCCTTGGCGGCTATCTGGTGTCACAGGTCGGCCGCCTGCCGCTACGCGGCGAGATCATTTCAGGCCCCGGCAATTACGAAATCGAAGTGCTCGACGCCGATCCACGGCGGGTCAAGCGGCTGCGCATTGCCGTCCGCAAGGAACGGCCCGCCCCCCGCACGCAGCGCGAAAGCCGTCGCCGCGAAGCTGCGCCCGACCCCAATGCGCCGCAGGCCAATGACAACGCGCCGCCATCGTCCAGCGATGGAGCCGGCTCGCAGTGATTCCCGCCAGCAAACTTCGCACCGCCGGTCTTGCGATCATCCTGGCGTGGGGATGGAAGCGCGCGGCCCTTGCGCTGGTGGCCGGCGCATTCTCGGCGCTGGCGATGGCGCCGTTCAATGCATGGCCGGTGCTGTTCCTGACCTTTCCGGTCGCGGTCTGGCTGATCGACGGCGCCGGTGCGGGGCGATGGCGCGGCGTGCCGGCGGCCGCGATGTCGGGCTTCTGGTTCGGGCTCGGCTATTTCGTCGTCGGACTTTACTGGATCGGTTACGCCTTCCTGGTCGATGCGCCAACGTTCGCCTGGCTGATGCCGTTCGCGGTGCTGGGCCTGCCGGCCTATCTCGCGCTGTTCACCGCGGCAGCCTTTGCGCTGGCGCGCCTGCTCTGGACCCGCGACGCTTCGCGCCTGCTCGCGCTCGCGATCAGCCTGACGATAACGGAGTGGCTGCGCGGCCATCTGCTGTCGGGATTTCCCTGGAATTCGTTCGGCTACGCGCTGTCGGAGCCGCTGGCGCTGGCCCAGACGGCATCGCTGATCGGGCTGTGGGGGATGACGTTCCTCACGGTGGCGATCTTCGCAAGCCCGGCGGTCCTGATCGATGGCACCTCGCGCGGGCGAAAACCCTGGCTCGCGCCGGCGGCGGCGCTCGGCCTGCTCGCTGTCATGGCCGTGTTCGGCGCCATCAGGCTGTCGCTGCAGCCGACCGTGCTGACAAAGGTCAAGCTGCGCATCATGCAGCCCAATCTGCAGCAGGACGTCAAATTCAATTACGGCGCCAAGGCGGAGGTGATGCAGAAGTATCTGACACTGTCCGATCGGGCTTCGGGGCCCCAATCGACCGGCGTCAGCGACGCAAACATTTTGATCTGGCCGGAATCGGCGTTCCCGTTCTTTTTGACCCGCGAAGCCGATGCGATGGCGCAGATCGCCGACCTGCTGCCTAGGGGGACGGTGCTGATCACCGGCTCGGTGCGTGCGCCCGACCTCCCGCCGGGCGTGCGAGTGACGCGCGCCTACAACTCGATATATACGATCGACCATGACGGCAGCGTGCTGTCGGTCTACGACAAGCTGCATCTGGTGCCGTTCGGCGAATATCTGCCGTTCCAGAGCCTGATGGAAAAACTCGGCTTCGTGCAGTTGACGAGGGTCCAGGGCGGGTTCATCCCGGGCACCCGCCGCCGCGCCATGGAAATACCGAACGCGCCGCGCGCGCTGCCCCTGATTTGCTATGAGGCGGTATTCCCCGGAGATATAACGACAGGGGACGAGCGCCCGGGCTGGATCATCAACGTCACCAATGACGGCTGGTTTGGAATTTCGACCGGTCCCTATCAGCATCTGCAGCAGGCGCGCCTGCGCGCCATCGAAGAAGGCCTGCCCGTTGTTCGTGCAGCCAACACCGGCATTTCAGCCGTGATCGATCCGTCGGGGCGCATTGTCGCACGGCTCGGCCTTGGCATTGAAGGCGTGCTGGACGCCAACCTGCCAACGGCTTTGTCGCCGACGATTTACGCGCGGCTTAGAGACATTCCAGCGGGCATGATGGTGGCTGTTGCGTTGCTGCTGGTCACCCGGCGCCGCTTTGCGAGGCGAAAAGCCTAAAGTTTTGCATACTGCCGGTGTTGCGGTCGCCCAAAAAACACAACCTGCGCCAATCCACTAACTAGTTGACAGACCGACCGCGTAATTCGCATTCTGGGTTCCGCAACCAAAAACAAGAACCAGTCAGTTCATTGCTCAAATTGTCCGCAGTTCAACCCGATCCTCCGAGCAGGATTTGACGGTACCGGCGCCTGAGGCATACTCCGCTATGCCTCATTCCCCGGCGCGCAATCCCAGGAGTGTTGGAGATGTCCACCAAAGCGCCAGATCCTGTTGACAAATATGTCGGCAGCCGCGTTCGCATGCGACGCATTATGCTGGGCATGAGCCAGGAAAAACTCGGCGAGGCATTGGGCCTCACCTTCCAGCAGGTTCAGAAATACGAAAAGGGCACCAACCGGGTCGGCGCCAGCCGCCTGCAGCGGATCTCGGAAATCTTGCAGGTGCCGGTTTCGTTTTTGTTCGACGGCGGGCCGAGCGGTGCTGTCAATGCCGACGGCTTCAGCGAATCCGGTTCGCCCGCCTACGTTGCCGACTTTCTCGCCACTTCCGAAGGCCTGTCGCTGACGCGGGCGTTTACGCGCATCACCGACGCCAAGATGCGCCGCAGTATCGTCGAACTGGTCGAACAGATCGCCGCGCGCGAAGGCCCCGACCAGCGCTGATTCAGCTGCCATCACCGGATGTTCCGATTGACGCGCCCGCCGGCGCGAGCGCATGACATTGGCTGAAATTGCCTGGACCGAAAATCCTTGGCCCGAAATTCCTTGAAGGCAAAGCGCTGATGACCGGAACCACCGCCAATCCGTTTGATTCCAGTTCGATCCTCGACGGCATCCGCCGCTGGGTCGAAATCGAGACGCCGACCGAGGTGCCCGCACAGGTCAACAAGCTCGCCGACCTCGTCACTGACGGCTACCACGACCTGCCCGCGACCGTTGAGCGGATCGCAGGAAAGGACGGATGCGGCGATCATGTGGTCGCGCGTTCGTCATGGGGGCAGGACGCGCCAGGCATCCTGGTGCTGAGCCATCTCGATACCGTGCATCCCTTGGGATTCATCGAGCGGCTGCCGTTCAAGATCGAGGGCGACAGCGTCTTCGGTCCCGGCATTTATGACATGAAGGGCGGCGCCTATCTCGCCTACCATGCCTTTCGCCAGATTTGTGCGGACGGCGCGCGATCGCCGCTCGGCATCACCCAGATGTTCGTCTCCGATGAAGAAATCGGCAGCCCGACGTCGCGTGCCCTGATCGAGACGGAGGGGCGCAAGGCCAAGTATGTGCTGGTGACCGAGCCTGCCCGCGACGGCGGCAAAATCGTCACCGGACGCAAGGGCGTCGCGCGCTTCGAAGTCTTCATCAAGGGCGTGCCGTCGCATGCCGGCACGCGGCCAGAGGACGGCCGCAGCGCCATCCGCGAACTCGGCAACGTCATTCAGACGCTGGAGGCGATGAACGACCTCAAGCGTGGCGTGTCCGTCAATGTCGGCGTCGTCAGGGGCGGCACCAAGCCAAACGTGATCGCAGAGGAGGCCTATGCCGAAGTCGACATGCGCGTGCCTGGCATTGCCGAATCCGACGAGCTGGTGCCCAGGATCCTCGGCCTGAAATCAGGCACCGAGGGCGTCAGCGTCACCGTCACCGGCGAACTGAATCGCCCGCCTTACGAAAAGAGCAACGCCGGTGCGGCGCTTTATGAGCACGCCAAGACGCTCGCGGCCGAAATCGGTTTCGATCTGGTCGACACCTTCACCGGCGGCGGCAGCGACGGCAATTTCACCGCGCCCCACACGGCGACGCTCGACGGCCTCGGGGTCGACGGCAAGGGCGCGCATACCCATTACGAGCAGATGTACATCTCCTCGATCGAGCCGAGGGCGCGGCTGCTGCACCGGCTGTACCAGACGCTGCGATGACGGTCTCACCCCGCGACATCGGCGATCGCGACGCTCCGCCGGATGACGGCGCCGCCGCGCATGCGCACGGCTCGTTCTTCGGCCGCCGCAAGGGCCACAAGCTGCGCATCCATCAGGCCGACCTGATCGACAATCTGCTGCCGTATCTGGCGCTGGATATCGGAAGCCCCGCGCCCGATGATCTCACCGGCATCTTCGAGTCGAAGCCCGATGCTGTCAGGCTGGAAATCGGATTCGGCGGCGGCGAACATCTGATCGCCGAAGCGCAGGCGTTTCCCGATATCGGGTTCATCGGCTGCGAGCCCTATGTCAACGGCATGGCGAAAATCCTGACGCAGATCGAAGCCCACAACATCGGCAATATCAGGCTTTACGCCGGCGACGCCGCCGAATTGCTGGCATGGGCGCCGCCGCGATCTCTGGCGCGGATCGATCTGATCCATCCCGATCCCTGGCCGAAGCGCCGGCACTGGAAGCGGCGCTTCGTGCAGGACGCCACGGTGGCCGCGATGGCCCGCATCCTCAAGCCCGGGGCTGAATTTCGCTTCGTCAGCGACATCGACGATTACTGCGCATGGACGCTGGCGCATCTGCTGCGTTCGCCGGATTTTTCCTGGATGGCGGAACGTGCCGCCGACTGGCGCGAGCCGTGGAGCGGCTACACGATGACGCGCTACGGCCGGAAGGCCGAGCGCGAGGGACGTGTTGCGGCGTATTTGAGGTTTCGGCGGGTGGGTTCCTGACAAACTCAAGTTTCGTCATGGCCGGGGCATAGCCCTCTGAAGGACGGCGTCGCTTGCGCTCGCCTATGTCCCGGCCATCCACGTCTTACTGACTAAAGCGTGATGGCATTAGGTTCGATAGCCTGAGTTTTTGAGGTAGTTGGCACATTCCTCTGAGGTGAAGGCATCGAGTGCGCAGCCGATTGCGGCGCAGACCGCGTCGACAGTTCGCGCGGCAGCTTTGCGGAC